>CAVKGJ010000083.1:0-4300 GCA_963655605.1 Oscillospiraceae bacterium | reverse complement strand
ATATCGTCAAGCCCTGGCTGGCTGATGATTCCGTCTATCTTTTCTTGCTTCATGGTTGGAAATTCCATTCCGGTTTTTCTCCTGAATTAGCAGATTTTGAATTTCCACAGAATCTTTTACAGACTCGATTCATACTTATGCCATTCCCGGGCAATATCCTCAAAAAGATTGGCTCTTTTCCTTGTGATCGATACGCCATTGGAAACCTTGACTCGCAGTTCAGCACTTTTCTTACGGGCATCTTCCAGTGAGAAATCCGGGAAATATCCCAACGAAATGACAGATACCTTATCATTTTCCCTGAACCGGAATTTCCACGTCTTCTTCCCTTTCGCTTGAAACCTGAAGCATCAAGCTTCCACCGTCATAGAGATGATAAACAGATCCAGACGGCTTTGCCTTTTTTACCTCAAGAGCTGTCAGCGGCTTGGTAACTCTCCCCCATTTCACCCTCCGGAATAATAAACATTTTTTAGATAACAAAAAATGTTTTCAATTTGTTTATTATTTGGTACGAATTTGCGCGAAAGAACACGAAAGGATTTTATGGCAAAAATGCTGCAAGTCGCTGATTTTTTTTAAGATATGCAAAAGGGAATGAAAGAAGGCGAAAGAAGATATGGAGCGGAGGACGGGAATCGAACCCGCGTCGTAAGCTTGGGAAGCTTCTGCTCTGCCATTGAGCTACCCCCGCAATCTTTTCATTATAGTCCCATCCCCGGGAATTCACCATATCAAAACATCCTGTACTGTATTTGAAACAGAGCATCTTTGCCATTTCGATTCGGAACATGTGCACGAAGGACCGGTTTATAATGACGATCCGGATATTTCCATGGCGGAAACGGCGTAGTCGAGAGGATCAGGTCATAATGACCATGTAGTCCTGTTTGCGATCTCATGCTGCATGGAAAACAAAAAACCTCCCAGACAGGAGGTTTTAGGTGGCATTTGCAACCCGGCTTTACGGGATGATCCTGCATAGATTTCTTCTGTAGGCCGCAACCATTGCTTGCAGACGCGGGAATAATCGGGGATCATACTGCCGATTTTTGTTTTTTCAGATCGTGACTCGTTGGATATCCCTGTTTTTCAAGATAAGCATCCAGCAAATCTTCCGTTTCATAGAAATCAGACCAAGCTTTGACAGAATGGACTCCCTGTTCTTTCATCTTGTACTGCTCGAAATATTCGTTGCTTTCCCTGAGTTCGGGATGCTCCTCAAAAGGATATCCCTGTTTTTCAAGATAGACATCCAGCAAATCTTCCGTATCATAGAAATCGGACCAAGCCTTGACAGACTGGATGCCCTCCTCTCTCATCTTATACTGCTCGAAATATTCACTGCTTTCGCTGGTTTCGATGTGATCCCGTGCCGGAGACTGGACGGACGACACACTGTCTTGTCCATCTGTCCTGCATTGCTCTAGGGACACCTGTCCTTTTGAAGATTCGTTTGTTCCCATTGTGACTCCTGGCTTTGATTCGTGCATCCGGATCGCAGTATTTTGAATATTTTTATACGGAAAATTCCGGCAATCCAGCACACTGGAAATTCCACTGCATCTCTCTCTGTGTAATAGTACCGTAAGTCCACACTTTCGTGGCGAATAGATAAAAGTTATTGTTATTTTTCGTGCTGTTTTGGATGATTTGTCGCAAAGAAGGATTTTCTGACGGTACTGGACGGTGATTTTTCATCATATACCGGAGGATGCATTTGCATAAATGGACATATCAATAGCCGTGTCGAAAAGAACGGATTCATGTTCCGATTGCTGTTTTGAAACCAGCATGAAAATGAAGGTAGCGTGAGTCTGTCAAAGATTTCTATTCATACCGCTGTTTGATGAAACCATACAGGAAATCCCGTTTTCCCATACATGAAAGCTTCCCGGTCCGGCCATTTTTTCGACAAGGGAAAATTCTGGTTTCCGGACAGTCTTTCCGGTATGTCTCCGGCAATATCTGACCAGTTGTTTAATGAAACAAAAAAAGTGAATAAGAGGACCTGAATTGGGTACAATAGGCCTCCATTGCAGAAACTATACCTCAGTTCCTAACAGGAGCTATTGCTTTTTTCCGATTACTGAAACTGAAAAAGAGCCAAACATGAGCAAATCCCAAAACAATTATGACAAGCCGGTACCGAGAACGTTTATAGAAGAACTGGGCTTCGAATTGCCAGATGAAGTTTTCAGCTTCTATATTGACGGAAGCGATATCGTTTTCAATCTCCAGATCGTCGAGGAATCCGGATGCGATTTCAGGTTTTATGAAAAGCAGGAAAAATTTCCTCTGAGTGAAGACCAAATCAAAAAACTGAAAGACACCGGCTATTACAGTACTGAGGGCTTTCTGATTCTGTAAACTGCCGTTATGAGCCGGCTGGCGTTCTGTTTCAGAACAGACTGTATTCTCTGCAGCAATCACTGACAAAAACGTTTTATCGAAAGCTCCGTAAAATCCATCCATTCAAGACGAGGATATAAGGAGCGGATAGCGAAGCGATCCTGTGTACTAAAAACTTCTCTTCTCTTTTCTGTGTTAAACTCGTCACAGGCGGCAGCGCATGCCGTGTCGACCTGTGGAGAGATCGTGAAACCTGGGAGAATATGTGTGGTTGGTTCAATACCATAAAATTCCCCAGTGTGGGAATATTGGCGGCGAAAACCAGGTTTTCCTCCGGGTAGTCTCGTTGAAACAGGAACCCGCCGAAGAAATCAGGGCACGACTGCCCTGACTCAGCAGAAATCTCTCGCCTTCTGGCAGGGAAGAATGTCAACAATCCAATAACGGAAAACTATCCATGAACAAAACTGAAATCGAAGACGCATTCAGGAATTTTGAAAACAAATACAACCTCCCTCCCGTTTTTCGAATGTCGAATGGCGAGATAATGGGAGCCTTTATCATCACCAGAAACGGTGAATCTTTCATGATTACTTTTGAAAGCGGTGAAGACGATATTCTTGAAGCCGCCAGCATGGTAAACCCAGACAATGCAGAAGAAGCGGCAAAAGATCTCCGCGCCCTGAAAGCGTTTTGTTCCGTTCCCGCTCCGGCCATGCCTGCACCGGATACACTTCAATAATCATCTGACCGGCTTTCTTCGCTCCGCCATGAATCTCCCGTCGTTTTTTTCACAAATCACAGAAAACTTTAAAGCGTTTAATGAAATAAATCGTTTAACCGGATGATATTTTTCAATTTTCCTTATCCTATTCTCATGTTTTTTATACCAGGAATACTTGATTTTCATGACCATTTCCGGCTTGTGCATTTTTTGGGATTTTAAAAAACCCCTTTTTTGTTTTACCATTACGGCTTTCAAACAGCCTTTGGTTCTCAATGGCAGTCGAGCATTATGAAAATTTTCCGGTGGCATCCATTCTTTTGCCGCCCCATTTGCGCCAGCCAGTTGAAGCGATTTACCGCTTTGCCCGTTCGGCAGATGATATAGCCGATGAAGGAGATTTGACTTCACACGAAAGATTTGCAGCACTGGCGTTCTATGCCGATGAAATCGACAGGATCGAAAGGAACGAAAAACCGGAAAGAGAGCTGTTCGTCACGCTGTCCGATGTCATCCGTGATTTCAGGCTTCCGCTAGAGCCCTTCCGGAACCTGCTTTCTGCCTTTCGCCAGGATATTTCAGTCAAGCGGTATGAAAACTACGCCGATCTGCTAGATTACTGCCGCCGCTCGGCGAATCCGGTAGGGCTTCTGATGTTGCATCTTTATGAAGCGGCAACAGAAGAAAACAGCCGTATGTCGGATGCAATATGTACTTCCCTTCAACTGATCAATTTTTGGCAAGATGTTGCACTGGACTGGGAAAAAGGCCGGATTTACCTGCCGCTTGAGGACATGCGACTTTTCAGGGTAACTCAACAGGATATCGCTTCCGGAGCCATATCCGGAAACTGGCAGTCACTGATGGCCTTTGAGGTGGAAAGAACGAGGAAACTGATGCGTTCGGGCGCTCCCCTCGCGGAAAAACTGCCGGGCAGGATCGGATGGGAACTCAGACTGGTTGTCCAAGGGGGTCTTCGTGTCCTTGAACGGATCGAATCGGCCAGTTTCGATGTATTCCGCAAACGTCCGCTTTTGCGCGGCGGCGACTGGTTGAGCATTATCTGGCGTACCCTGAAACGCCGCAGTCATTAACGATATCCATTCATTTCATTTCTGCACGAATTGTCAAATTGCCTTTAAAAACATTTAGTTACATGTTTTTGCGATAAAAAATGTGTCTTATTATTTTTAAATGAGACACAATAAATATTGACAAGTCGCT
>CAVKGJ010000082.1:0-5657 GCA_963655605.1 Oscillospiraceae bacterium | reverse complement strand
AGGTCATCTGGAAGCGGATGAATCCATTCAGGATGCGGCTGTACGTGAAACACTTGAGGAAACAGCATATCAGATAATCCCCGATGCGCTTGTCGGAATCTACCTTCTGCAATATGCCCTTGACGGGGGCAAAAGGATCTCTTTTCTGCGATTTACATTTTCAGGGACAATCGTTTCGGAACTTGATCGACCTCTGGATCCTGATATATTGCGTACCGTATGGATGTCCCGTGAAGAAATAGCTGCCTGTCGTCACAGGCATCGCAGCAAGCTGGTTTTACAATCGGTTGACGATTATTTGAAAGGGCAGAGAGTACCTCTGTCGGTGTTGTCCACATTGTTTGTGGAAAGGAAGTAAAAAACGTGAGCAGAAAAAAAGTAGTGGTCGGTATGTCTGGCGGGGTCGATTCATCAGTATCGGCATGGTTGCTCAAGGAACAGGGCTATGAAGTCGTCGGACTTTTCATGAAAAACTGGGAAGATGATGATGACAACGAGTATTGTTCCGCCAGACAGGATTGGCTGGATGCCGTGACGGTTGCCGATGTGATCGGCATTGACATTGAAGTGGTGAATTTCGCTGCAGAATACAAGGATCGAGTCTTTTCCGAGTTTTTGAAGGAATATGAAGCCGGCCGGACGCCCAACCCAGATGTATTGTGCAATGCGGAAATCAAATTCAAGGCATTTCTTGATCATGCCATGTCTTTGGGGGCAGAACAAATTGCAACCGGACATTATGCACGCGTTCGTGAGAACAACGGGCTGTTCGAATTGCTGAAGGCGGTGGACGATACCAAGGACCAAAGCTATTTTCTGCATCGCCTGAATCAGGAGCAGTTGTCAAGAACCATTTTCCCGTTAGGTGAAATCAGAAAAACGGAAGTTCGGAAGATTGCGGAAAACATCGGATTGCCCAATGCCAGAAAAAAGGATTCGACCGGAATATGTTTTATCGGCGAAAGACCGTTTCGTGCATTTCTGAGCCGTTATCTGTCTTATGAACCTGGTCCGATCAAAACTCCGGACGGACAGGAAATCGGGCAACATGTTGGGCTCAGTTTTTATACAATCGGTCAGAGGAAGGGAATCGGTATCGGTGGGATGAAGTCATTCCGGAAGCCGGATGGTACCAGTGATGCCTGGTATGTCGCCAGAAAGGATATTTCCAACAATACCCTGTATGTTGTGCAGGGACACGATCATTCCTGGTTGCTGTCGTCATTCCTTGAGGCTGGTCAGTCGAGCTGGATTTCCGGTGTTTCTCCAAAGGAGCGGGAACTGTCCGTCAAAACGCGCTATCGCCAAAAAGACGCGTCCTGCTTGTTGTCCATAACGGATCATTCATCGGCACTCTCGGTCAGCTTTGCAAAGCCGCAGTGGGCGGTGACACCCGGACAGTCTGCCGTTTTTTACAAGGGAGATGTTTGTCTTGGCGGTGGCATCATTGACAGCGCATCTTCTGCTGCCGACTGAATTTCTTATGACAGGTTATGATATTCCTGCAGTCAGTATCCATTTATTCCGGTCGTGTTTCCATGAATGACTGTCTGGCTGAAAGGCGGTCAAAAAGCTGGGCCAGGTTCCCGTAATTTTTTCGCCATCCGATTTCAGGGAAACGGAAGTCGAGCCAGCCTAATGCGCATCCGACTGCAATATCTGCCAGAGAAAAAGAGTTGCCATGGCAAAAAGTGTGTGTGCCCAGATGGGACGACATGGCTTTGAGGCCGGTATGTATTTTTCCTGTCTGCAAACGGATCCATTCCGGACTTTGTTGCTGAACAGGACGTTTGCCTTCCAGTCTGACCAGTATGGCGGCATCCATGATGCCGTCCGCAAGGGCTTCCCAACATTTGATATCTGCACGGGCGCGGTTGTTGTCTGGCAAAAGTTGGCTGATAGGCGTTATCGTATCCAGATAGTCCACGATAACACTTGAATCATAAAGCGTCTTTCCGTCATCCATGACAATACAAGGAACTTTTCCCAATGGATTGAACCGGCTTGCGATATTGTCCGGAGCATTCAGATCGGTCACAATGAATTCGTAATCGATTTTTTTCTCGATCAGGACAATGCGTGTTTTACGGACATAAGGACTGGTTAGAATTCCTATCAGTTTCATGATATATCGCCTGAAAATGCATCTTATTATAGCATTTGCGTGTCAAATATACGTCAGTCAGGCATGAAGAATCGGCTATTTGGCAAGGAAAATGTTAAACTAAACAATCGCATTTTATCCGAAGAATTTTTTTGAAATGGAACTTTCCGCACTTTCAGCTTTGTCACCTCTTGACGGAAGATATGTCAGAAAAACGGGCGCTTTAAGACCCATTCTTTCCGAAGCGGGTTTCATGAGGCACAGAGTCAGGGTCGAGGTGGCGTGGTTCAAGGCATTGTCCCGTGCGGGATTTGCAGAGATTCGCCCTTTTTCTGCAGAGGCGAGCCACTTTCTGGATACATTAGTCGACAATTTTTCGGTGGATGACGCTGCACGGATCAAGGAAATCGAGGCAATTACCAATCACGATGTCAAGGCGGTCGAATACTGGATCAAGGAATCCATCGGACTTCAGCTTCCTTCTGAACTCTCAAAACTGAATCGGCGTGCCGTTTCCGTTGATCCCGGAATTACCAGGGAACTGCAGCCTGCAGCCGAATTCATTCATTTTGCCTGTACATCCGAAGATATCAATAATACGTCACATGGCATGATGATCAAGGCGGCGCGTGATGAGGTCGTTTTGCCGGCCCTGAATTCACTTGTCGAGAAATTGCGGGATATTGCGCATGAACATGCGTCACTTCCCATGTTGGCGAGAACGCATGGACAGACAGCCAGTCCGACGACACTGGGCAAGGAATTTTCCAATATTGTCAACCGGTTGCGACGGGCCGCAAAGCAGATCGCTGCCGTGGAAATCATGGGGAAAATGAATGGTGCAGTGGGAAATTACAATGCCCATTTTGCTGCCTATCCCGATTTTGACTGGGAAAGTTTCTCAAAGGATGTCGTCGAAAAAAGTCTTGGATTAACATATAACGAATATACGATCCAGATCGAGCCGCATGATTATATCGCAGAGCTTTTCGATGCCATTGCACGTGCCAATACCATTCTGATTGATTTGAATCGTGATATCTGGAGTTATATTTCCCTGGGCTATTTCAGGCAGATTACCAGAGCAGGTGAGGTCGGTTCCAGTACCATGCCGCATAAGGTGAATCCGATTGATTTCGAAAATTCCGAAGGCAATCTGGGGGTTGCGAATGCACTTTTGAAGCATATGTCCGAAAAATTGCCTATTTCACGTTGGCAGAGGGATCTGACGGATTCAACGGTGCTTCGGAATATCGGAATTGCACTGGGTTATACGGTCTTGGCTTATGACAGTTGTCTTCGTGGTCTGAACAAGCTGGAAGTCAATACGGACAGAATAACCAGCGATCTTGAAGATGCGTGGGAAGTGCTGGCAGAACCTGTCCAGACAGTTATGCGTCGTTATGGAATGGAAAATCCGTATGAACAGCTCAAAGCACTGACTCGCGGAAAAGGCATTGAAAAACAGGATCTGCACATGTTTATTCGTGGCCTGGATCTGCCTCTGGCGACCAAGGAAGGATTATTGAAGATGACGCCGGCGACCTATACCGGAATCGCTTCAAAACTGGCAGCAAAAATTTGAATAAAAACAATATTTGAAGAAAGGGTGAATTATGCGATTCGTTCGTTATTGTCTGGGAATTCTGATGGCTTGCGTGGCTTTCATCGCTGTACCGGGGCATGCCGCAAATGAAAGCAGCAACAATATTGTTGACGGTATGTCTTTTGAAATCGGTGTAGGGGAACATGTCCAGCTCTATCGCGTCGGTTTCCAATGGGACTGGAACAAGGACTGGTTCCGTACGTCAGGCGGGTATCATCTGAATGGCTACTGGGATCTGAATCTGGGATGGTGGCATGGCGACCGTTACAATGACGGACATAGCGATCAGGATCTGGGTGTCATTGGTATTACGCCGGTATTCCGCTGGGAACATGCCAGCAAGAAAGGTCCCTATATTGAAGCCGGTATCGGTGCCAGCTTCTTTTCGGAAAACTATAACAATAACGGCAACAAGATGGGAACTTCTTTCGAGTTCGCAGACCATATCGGGGTTGGCTATGTCTTCAGCAACGATTTCGATTTGGGCCTGAGAGTCCAGCATTATTCCAACGCAGGTATCAGCAAACCGAACGATGGCGAAAATTTCATTGTGTTGCGTGGCGCTTATCGTTTTTAACCTGATGTCGGATCGATAAGTTGAATAACGGAAATTTACCTCGAATCGCCTTTGTCGGGATTGGTCTGATGGGTCTGCCTATGGCAGGGAGGCTTGTCAGGGCAGGTTATCCCTTGACTGCATGGAATAGGACACGCGAGAAAGCGCTTCCATTGGAACAGTTTGGCGCCGAGATTTCCGATACACTGGAAAATGCTGTTGGGGCGGCCGATATGGTCATCACCATGCTGGAAGCCGGACCAGTCGTAAGAAGTATTATCCAGTCAATGTCGCCATTTTTGCGGGCAGGAACTCTGGTGATAGACATGAGTTCGACAAAACAGTCCGAGGCGCGGGAAGTTCGGCAAATATTGGAACCTCGGCAAGTAGCATTTCTGGATGCACCTGTTTCGGGTGGTGTCGTCGGTGCCGAGGCAGGAACGCTAGCCATTATGGTGGGTGGTGAGAAAGAAGATTTCCTGCGCGCAAAACCGGTATTTGATGTGATGGGGCGACCTACGCTGGTTGGACCGACCGGAAGTGGACAAATTGCCAAACTGTGTAATCAGCTGATTGTCGGTGGAACTATCGCTATTGTTGCGGAAGCCATGCTGCTTGCGCAAGCTGGAGGTGCAGATCCAGAAGCCATGCGAAAAGCGATAAGGGGTGGCTTTGCAGAAAGCCGGATTCTCGAGTTGCACGGCCAACGTATGCTGGACCGGAATTTCAAGCCGGGCGGGCAGATCAAGAGTCAGGCAAAAGATCATGCCAATATCATGGCAGCGGCACAGGATGCAAATCTCCAGTTGCCTTTGACGACGCATGTCGCAGATCTTTTCAACAGTTTGCTTGCGGTGCATGCCGAAGCAGATCAGGCAGCAGCGTTGTTGGCTTTGGAAACGCTCAACCCGAATATTCGTCTGGGAACCAAACCCGATCAGTTCTGATATTGGTTATCGTCTGTTTTGGCAATAAAAAACGCGACTGCACAGTCGCGTTTTTTATTGAAAGCTCCGTAAACCCCGTTGTTCAGGACGAGGATACAAGGCGTGGATTGTGGCGATCTTGTGTACTAAAAACATCCCTTCTTTTCTGTGTCAAACGCTCTACAGAGGCGACAGGGCATGCTGTGTCAGCCTGTAGAGAGATTGTGAGACCAGAGGAATATGAAGTTGTTTCAGTACCGTAAAATTTTCCGTTGTGGGAATATTAGCGGCGAAAACCAGGCCTTTTCCGCTGGGCAGTCTCGTTGAAGCGGGAATCCACCGAAGAGATCAGAGCACGACTGCTCTGATCCGGCAGGAATCTCCTGCCTGAAGGCGGGGGAGGATGTCAATGATCCATCAAAAGAGAAACGCCCGCATTGTTGCGGGCGTTGGAATGAGAGAGAG
>CAVKGJ010000081.1:0-2058 GCA_963655605.1 Oscillospiraceae bacterium | reverse complement strand
CAATGTCGGGGATATATCCACATCATACATTTCCTTGATGGTGGCTGTGATTTCACGGGTGGTCATTCCCTTGCTGTACAGGGATATGACCTGATGATCGGGAATGCCGCTCCCTGTCTGCCCCTTCCGGACGAGCCGGGGCTCAAATGAGCCTTCACGGTCGGGAATGATTAACGCCGTGCAAACTATGGGTTACAGAATGTAAACCATGGTTTATAATTAAGCCATTATGAAAATAAAAACGACAAAAGCTTTTGACAAATGGCTGGATAAGCAGGACAGGGCAATCCGGCAAAGGGTTGTTTTTTGACTTGTCCAAATCAAGGAAAACGGACATTTCGGGGATTGCAAAAGCGTCGGAAAAGGCGTTTATGAATTGCGGTTTCACGTCCCTTCCGGCATTCGCGTTTATTACGGTTATCGCGATACCGAACTTATTGTTGTTATTGGAGGTGGAAACAAGAGTTCCCAGCAACGCGATATCGACTTTGCCCAAAAGTTTTTTGAAACGAGGGAATAAAAAATGGACATGAACGATTTTGACGTACAAAATTATTTGAAAACAGAGGAAGACCAAAGGTTGTTTCTTGAAGCCAGTTTTCATGAGGATCCGGGCGATGGTAGTGGCATCCGTCTTGCATTGCGTGAAATAGCCAAAGCGAGAGGCGTCTATAAAATTGCAGATGAGACCGGTATCTCTGCGCCTGGAATTTATAAAGCTCTTGGTGAGAATGGAAATCCCTCTTTCAGTACGATTATGCGTATTACCAAAGCACTGGGCCTGACACTCACGGTTGTGCAGGCTTGAATGTCAGGCCTGCTTGTATACAGGCCGGAAATTACTGTATCTGTAATCTGAACGAGTACAATTTATCAGAGAAAGGGTTTCTGCCTTTCTCTGATAAATGTCCACAAAATGCGTTACAGGCTCTTCATTCTCTACTGGATGAAAGTCTGAAAAGACATCGAAAACGTTGCTGTTTTTGCTATCGGCAGAATTATTGTAAAGACAAGAGCATTACAATCTGATATGATTGCACAAGGAGGTAACGATATGCCTACACTAACTACTATTTCAAAACGTGAAATGCTGAACATTCGCGTCAAGACAGAAGAACGCAATCTCATTGACCACGCAGCAAGGATATGTGGTAAAAACAGGACGGATTTTATTCTGGAAGCCGCACGTTTTGCTGCTGAAGAAGCATTACTAAACCGTGCCATCATTCATGCCAGTCCGGAAGCCTATTCCGCTTTCCTTCTACAACTGGACAAGGCGCCACAACCGAATGAATCATTGCGCAAAACCATGCAGACACCTGCCCCATGGGAAAAAGCATGACTGTTCTGGCTCCTGTTCCGTTGGATACGCATCATATACTTGACCGCTTTTGTTCGGGGACAAACAGCCTGGATAACTGGCTGAAAGTCCGCGCACTAAAAAATCAGGTTTCCGGTGCATCACGAACATTTGTTGCTTGCGATGAAGATCATCATGTATTGGCATACTATTCTCTCGCATCAAGTGCTGTCGCAGCTAATCTTGCACCTGGAAATTTCCGGCGAAATATGCCTGACCCGATTCCAGTTGTCTTGCTTGCAAGACTGGCCGTCGCTCAATCCCTGCAAGGCAAGGGTATCGGGCGCGCCCTTGTGCGTGATGCCGCTCTTCGCGTCCTGCAAGCCGCCGATACCATCGGCATACGTGGACTACTTGTTCATGCCTTGACAGAAAATGCCAGGGCATTCTATGAACGTGTGGGTTTTGTCGCCTCTCCTCTCGATTCGATGACTCTGGTTATAACACTGGCAAATTTGAAAGCTGCCTTGTTGCATACTTGAGGAATCATTACACCTTTTTGACATCCTCCCCTCGCTAAATCAAGGGGATTCCTACGGAGTCAGAGCGCCTGCGCCCTGATCTCTTCGGTGGGTTCCTGCTGCCGGCGATCTGACTGCATCACTCACTTCACAGGCTGGCCGGGCGTGTCCCGCCCAGAATCGGGTCAGGATCGCGACCATGTTCAGCTATGAGGGAGAGATACGGAGAGTCATTTA
>CAVKGJ010000080.1:0-6507 GCA_963655605.1 Oscillospiraceae bacterium | reverse complement strand
TCTCTCTTTTCCCATTCTATACTTGGCCTATGGATTTGGGGTGTCTGGATCGCTTCGCAATCCTCGTCTTATTTCCTCTTCCTTAAGAACAGGGTTTTACGGCTCTGCTGATAAATGAAACATATTTGATTTTTCAACGTATTCTTTTCTCTGCAAATGATATTGTCAAAGCTGAAAGTCCGGTATCACATTGACCCATTCCTTTCAGGGAAGCAAAAATATCCATGGAGAAAAACATGAAGCGATATCTTCTGTCCTTACTGGCAATTCCTCTTGTTCTGGCAGGCTGTGCACAGACTCCCGACTCGAACCCACCAACCTCACAGGCAATCGACTCTCTTGACGCTTTCCACTGGCAACTGACAGATGCGACCGACCGAAACGGCAAGAGGCTGGATTATATGTTCGTCCAGCCCGACAAGCCCGTGCAGCTGGATTTCAGGACCAACCGTTTTTCGGTATCCAATACCTGTAACGTCATGAACGGGACCTATCTGCTGACCGGCAATATCATTACCTTTTCCGATATGATATCAACCAGAATGCTGTGCGCAACGCCACAACTGAACACACTTGAGCAGAAAGTGGCTACCCAGCTGCAAAACCGTGCCGATATTGACCTGTTCCTTTCCGCCACACCAGTCATGAAACTCCGTTTCCATGACGGCAATACCCTGACCTTCACCGGCCGACCGACAGCCGATATCCGTTATGGTGGCACAGGTGAAACCGTTTTCATGGAAATTGCCTCGAACACGATCGCCTGCAGTTCACCAGCCCTGCCAATGAAACAGTGCCTTCAGGTTCGTGATGTGTATTATGACAACAGCGGTGTCATTACCGGTACAAGCACATGGCGTACATTCTATCCTGACATCGAAGGTTACCGGCATCAGGAAGGCTCCGGTCATATCCTCCGTCTGAAACGGTACAATGTTCCCAACGCACCGGCCAATGCAAACGAAGCCTACATTCTGGATATGATCGTCCAGTAACATTACGCCGCTTGCATATATAAAAACCGATGGTACCATCCATCGGTTTTTTCATGGCAACTTCTGCAATTAGCTGTATTTTCCGTCTCTCCCGCTGTCGACACCGGTATTTCTTTTCATCTGCCGGAAATGGGGACAACATATACCCGAACTTTCAGGCAGCTGATTGCTCCTATCGAGTTTCCTTCGTACATCACTCCTTCCGGGATTCTTTTCGTTACCGGCAGGTCCGGCATCAATATGTAGCAGACTACGTCGTCTATCATGTCGTACATCTTGTAGATCCCTGCATTGGTATCTGCTCAAAAAATCGTGCGGCGTCTGACCGCCTCAAAAGCGTGGATCGCCTCGGTCAGAAGATACCGCAATTTTAGCCTGTTTTCCTGCGGCAGAAGGCGGACGGCATTTGGCCCCCCGGCCAAAACAGAATGCATCAGGCTAACAGCTTCATTTAGACGGTCGAAACCTTTTTGCAAATTCCTTTTTTCACGGTTTCCCAGCCTGTTTCTTTCAAGCAGTTCGAAAAGGGTTTCACGCAAACCTGAATTGCCGAGATTTTGCAAGCTGTCCGGCAAGAATTTTTCCTGCCCGTCTTCCTTGTGGAGGAACTCGGCAAATTCCTCCAGATTCACGATCAGATTACGCAAGCGGCCATCCAGTACCGCCCCATACATGTACACGAACAACTGGACATGGTTGTCTCTCTGTTTTTTCACATAAAAGAACAATGCAACAACTATCGCCAGTACAATAACGATGCCCGCTATCGACAATATATCCTGCATACTGACCATCCCGACATATTTCCGCAAACACTCCTACCGGCTGAAATGACCGGACAATAAAACCGACCATCCCGAACCAGATCCTTTCCGAAAAGACATTTGCACCCGAACAGATATCCTGAATGCTATGGACTTCCGGAACAAATCCCGTTTCCATCAGGAATACCATCGACAACACCTGTTTTTTCCGGTGAAAAACGCGGCCGGCGATTCCGGTAGAATAGTTTTTCATGGCAAAACACTCAGTTCCGTTCATTATATTTCCTGTCGGATCCCCTGACTTGTTCCACTGGATATTTCAGAGCATTTTTCTCCATTTTTTTCAGGGCAGCCTGTTGCAAATCGATTTTGGCCAGAGATGCAAAACGGATCAGATACAAAAGGATATCGGCCAGCTCTTCTTCCGTATGTTCACGCACCGATTTTTCGGCATCGATCTCCTGCCAACCATGCTGACCCCGTGTCCACTGGAATATTTCAAGCAATTCGGAAGCTTCGACCGACAATGCCGAGGCAATGTTTTTGGGAGTATAAAATTGCCCCCAGTCGCGTTCGGCAGAAAACGCTTCCAGCTTTTTCGCCAGCATATCGTCGTCGATCATTCCGTTTTTTCTCCGCTCTCTTCCTGCTTACCCGATACGATTTCCCTGTTACTGGATAAAATGCTGCGAGAAACATTCTCGATGACCCGAATTTTCTGAAAATCCCTGCCACTCGGCTGCTGATACGCATACAGGCCGAATTGCGGCAAAATGGAATAAAGATGATCGAACATGTCCGACTGAATTGCCTCGTAATCATTCCAGACGGTCGTGTTTGTGAAACAGTAGATTTCAATCGGCAGGCCTGTCGCACCGGGATCCATTTGCCTGACCAGTATCGTATCGTTTTTCACGATTTTCGGATGATTCAGCAGATACTGTTCCACATATGCCCGGAATGTACCGACATTGGTCAACCTGCGCCGGTTGGCGGAACCGTTCCATGCATCGCCGAGCCTGCTGTTCCATTCCTCGATTTCCCTTTCTCTGGCTGCCAGATAATCTTGCAGCAACCGCAACCGGTGAACATTGACGCTCTCCTGTTCCGTCAGAAAGTGAATGCTTGTCTGATCGATATAAATCGACCGTTTGATCCGTCTTCCTCCCGATTCCTGCATGCCTCGCCAGTTCTTGAACGGATCGGTAATCAGACGGCGTGTGGGAAAAGTTGTAATCGTCCTGTCCCAGTTTTGTACCTTGACGGTATGCAGGGCAATATCGACAACCGTCCCATCGGCATTGAGATTCGGCATTTCAATCCAGTCTCCAACCTTGACGAGACCGTTTGCCGCGATCTGGACACTGGCGACGAGCGACAAAAGGGTATCCTGAAAAACCAGCATCAGTACGGCTGCCATGGCTCCCAACCCGGAAAGAAGAATGACAGGTGATTTGTCGATCAGTGTCGAAATGATCAATATCCCTGCAATCAGATAGATCCCGAGTTTGATCAGCTGGATATACCCCTTGATCGGACGGCTGGCCGCAATCGGCCGCCTGTTATAAATGGCCTCGACAATATTGAGCGCCGCACAGAATGCCATGGCCAGTGTCAGGATAATGAACGAAGCCGCTACTGTCTGGACAATAAAAGCGATTTTTTCCGGAATATGGGGCACCCATGCAATACCATGTGTAAACGCCATGGCCGGCACGATATTGGCCAGTCGTGCAACGCATTTCTCGAGCAGGTTGTTGCCAATATCGGAAATGGGAGTCAGACTAAGTGCCCTGTGAACCAGACGTAGCAGGATTTTCTTGACAACAAAATTCAGAAAACAGGATATTACAACCAGCAGACTAAGCGCCACCAGTGTATACAGAAACGGTGAATCATCAAAAAAAGAAAGATATTCGTTAATCAGGGATATCATAAAAATATATGTACAATGCAAGCTGTTTACATTACATTCCGTTCAGAGACAAAAACGGAAATTGCGCAAGAATATAGCACATTAGCGCCTTTCCGGTAGCTGATTGCACTGCGAAACCGGCACTTGCATACTACTCATACAGCCATCATTTGCCGTCATTCCATCATGCCGCCTGGTTCTTTCCGAAACGGAAGACCGGCACAGGATGGTTCTTTCAAAGCACGATATCACCTTCCCGTTCGTTACACCCGAAGTAATGACAATTTTCGCAAATGAGGCCTCTTTCACGAATGAAATTGGTATCATGGACATTATTTTGACGATATTGGACAACTTTTATGACCATGGCATCACAACAACAGGATTTCCCTTTCAGTAGACTGAATCCCGAATCTGTCTGGAAACATTTCGCCGCTCTTTGCCGCATTCCCAGACAGTCCAAGCATGAAGGCCCCATCAGGGACTATCTCCGGAAATGGGCAACAAAACAGGGATTTGCCAATATGACCGATAAAGGCGGCAACCTCATTATCCGCAAGCCTGCCCGTCCCGGCCGCGAAAAGATACCGGGTGTCATTCTTCAGGCTCATCTCGATATGGTCTGCCAGAAAAACGATTCCGTAAAACACGATTTTTCCCGTGATCCGATCCATGCTGTTGTCCGCGGCAATCTCGTCCTTTCCGAGAACACGACACTCGGCGCAGATGATGGCATCGGTGTCGCTCTGGCTCTGGCTATGCTGGAAGACAGCACTCTGGTTCATGGACCGCTGGAAGTCCTGCTGACCGTCGATGAAGAAGAAGGAATGGGCGGCGCCAACAAACTGGCTACCGATGTACTGCAAGGGAAAATCCTGTTGAATCTCGACAGTGAAACCTGGGGCGATTTCTGTCTTGGCTGCGCTGGTGGTATGGATATTCCGGTTGAACACCGGGGACATCCCGAACCCTTTCCTGCAGGATGGCAGGCCGTACAAATCGACATAACGGGTTTGCGTGGCGGTCATTCCGGCATCAATATCCACGAAGGACGCGGCAATGCCATCAAGATTCTGGTGAGAATTCTCAATTCATTGAAAAGCAGGTTCCCGATATCTCTGTCAAGCCTGACCGGAGGTACTGCACGCAACGCCCTGCCGAGAGAAGCCTCCGCCATTATCGCCATCCAACCCGAAAACATGACCTTGCTGGATGATCTGCTGCAACAATGGCAAAACCTGATCCGTCAGGAGCTTGCCGGAATCGATGAAAATATCCGGATCGACCGGAAATCCGCAACAGCCGGTGAAGTCATGTCTTCTGCCGATCAGCGTATCTGGCTGCATTCATTACATGCTGCACCTCACGGGGTATGGCGGATGAGCGTCTCCGCTCCCTGTTCTCCAGAAACGTCGAACAATCTCGGAACAGTGAATCTGCAACCGGACAACGGTTCATGCACATTTATGGTCCGCTCGACTATTGACAGTGCCTGCAATGCGCTGGCAGAAGAAATCACTAGCCTGTTTTCCCTGTCCGGCATACGGGTCAGAAAAGAAAACGCCTATCCGGGATGGGCCCCCGACCTTTCATCTCCCCTGCTGGCGCTTTGCCGCAAAACCTACCGACAGGAATTCGGCAATGAACCGGCTACCCATATCATTCATGCCGGACTGGAATGCGGTATCCTGAAATCCAAATATCCCGATCTCGACATCATTTCATTCGGTCCGACCATCCACAGCCCTCACGCTCCCGGAGAATCCGTCGAAATCGATACAGTCGAAAAATCGTGGCAATTCCTGAAAGCCCTATTGAACGCTATCGAATGAAAATATCCGAAAAAACAGGATAAAAACGCAAGAAAGACACTCCTGTTCTTTTCCTGCATTTCATCCTCAACCACCGGCATGATCCCGATCCCGGAATCATGCCACATTTTCGCGCACCAACCGCCGGTTCGTTTCTTCAACCTGCGCCTGTGCATCGCAAACCGCGTTTGTCTGCCAGCGCCTGATAAAACGCGGTTTCATTTTCCCAGAGTGCTCTCCGGTCGATCTTTCCTGTACTGTAAGCTTTCAGATAGGCAGGCAGTTCCGGCATGGAGATATAACGGATGGCCGATGTTTTTTCGACATTCAACCACGCATCAGGATCATTCCCATACCAGCCGATCGTGTTGTCGCCATCCAGCAGAGACGAAACATCCTTGGCAAGACTGTTCGGGTTGTCATACACATGGCAAAAATCATCCCCGTCATCCGCAACCTGCAGCTGCAAATAGCCACTCGGATAAAATATGACATTCATTTCCATCCAGCCTCCCCTGATCTCCTGAAAAACCCGCTTTCCATCATATCCGAAAACCGGAAAAATTGACATCCTCCCCTCGCTAAAGCAAGGGGATTCCTACGGAGTCAGAGCGCCTGCGCCCTGATCTCTTCGGTGGGTTCCTGCTGCTGGCAACCTGACTGCATCGCTCACTTCACAGGCTAACCGGGCGTGTCCCGCCCTTAGTATGTTTATCGCTCCGACGACATCGGCGTTTCCCTCAAATCCACATGCTTCGCACCGGAATTCTGCTTGCGTCTTCCGGTTGTCCTCTGAAACATGTCCGCAGCACGGGCAGGTTCGGCTCGTGTTCCGAGGCGGCACTGCGATCAGATATCCGCCTCTCCATGCCAGCTTGTATTCCAGTTGCCGTCTGAATTCGTACCACCCCTGATCCAGAATGGATTTGTTCAACCCTCTCCTGGCTCTGACGTTTCTTCCCGGACTCTCCCTTGTCCCCGATGCCGAACCGGACATGTTCCTGACTTGCAAGTCTTCCATA
>CAVKGJ010000079.1:0-5800 GCA_963655605.1 Oscillospiraceae bacterium | reverse complement strand
CAACCTGACTGATCTGGGTAGGAGAACCGTAATAATCAACTTGAATATGGTCGAGAATGCCGGTATGAGCGCGGCCGGTGCGTACCTTGGACAAATCGGCTTTCAATGACTCGACCGATTTGTTCATCTTCTGTTCGGCATTTTTTTTCACTTCTTCAATATTCATGAGATATCCTCTTGCAAAATAAACTGTAAAAAGCCAGTAAGTACTGGCATTATATCGGTTCCATTTCAAATATGGACAAGCGTTCCTTCATCCTCACCAAGCAGAACCCGTTTCAAAGCGCCATGCTTCAAAATCGAGAATATTTTGATCGGCAATTTCTGGTCGCGACATAATGCGAAAGCTGCAGCATCCATCACTTCAAGATGTTTTTCAATCGCTTCGTCAAACGTAATATGAGAATAACGCGTTGCAGAGGTATCTTTCATTGGATCCGCGCTGTACACACCGTCAACCTTGGTCGCTTTCAGGACGATTTCCGCTCCCATTTCCGCGCCACGCAATGCAGCGGCAGTATCCGTTGTAAAGAAGGGATTGCCTGTTCCGGCAGCAAAAACAACGACTTTTCCTTCCTCCAGATACTGAAGCGCCTTTGGCCTGACATAGGATTCAACAATCTGATCGATACCGATCGCCGACATGACCCGAGCCGTTAAGCCAGCCTGTTCCATCGCATCCGCCAGCGCCAGGGAATTGATCACTGTAGCCAGCATCCCCATGTAATCGGCCGTAGCACGATCCATTCCTTTTGCGCCCGGAGCGACACCGCGGAAAATATTACCGCCACCGATCACAATGGCCATTTCCACTCCCAGATTCGCTGCATCAACCACATCTCCGACCATCTGCTCAATGGAAGCGCGATTGATACCGAACTGGTCTTCTCCCATTAGCGCTTCACCCGACAGTTTCAGAAGAACGCGCTTGTAAAGTGGACTGGTCATAACCCTGAATTCCTTATCTTGCTGCCTAGAACAATGAAAAACAAAAAACCTTACAAAAACGGGCCTTGCGGCCCGTTCGAAACATCAAGCCTTGGCTGCCGCCATTTGTGCGGCAACTTCTGCGGCAAAGTCATCCGATTTCTTCTCCAGCCCTTCACCCACGACATACAAGGTATAGGACTTAACCGTTGTATTCTTCTCTTTCAGCATCTGACCGACAGACTGCTTGTCGTTTTTGACAAAAGGCTGGTTCAGAAGGGAAACTTCTTTCAGAAACTTCTGCACGGAACCCTCGACACGACGTGCGATGATATCGGCAGACTGCGCTTTCTTGCCCTCTGCAACGGCCTTGGCGGAATCTTCATCCGCTTTCTGCTGTGCAATTGACCGTTCTCTTTCAATCAGTGCAGGATCCACCTGTTCAGCCGACAATGCAGCCGGTTTCATGGCGGCGATATGCATGGCGACGTCCTTGCCGACCTGTTCATCCGGACCATCATACTCGACAATGACACCGATACGGGAACCATGTAGATACGAAGCGATTTTCGCATCGGTCTGATGACGTGCAAAACGCCGGATGGACATGTTCTCACCGATACGGCCGATCAGGTCCTTGCGCTGTTCATCCACTGTCTTGCCATTCACCGTCAAGGCAGACAACGCTGCCACATCAGCAGGATTACCGTTTGCCACCAGTTTGGCACAAGTATTTGCCAACGCGACGAAATCATCGTTTTTCGTGACAAAATCGGTTTCGCAGTTCACTTCAACAACAGACGCTGTATTTCCATCCACATGAATGGCGATAACACCTTCGGCTGCAATACGGCTGGACGCTTTCGAAGCCTTGTTGCCCAGCTTGACCCGCAAAATATCTTCCGCTTTCTGAATATCACCGTTCGCCTCGGTCAATGCCTTCTTGCATTCCATCATCGGAGCGTCGGTTTTCGCACGCAGCTGGCCTACCATAGCTGCTGTAATAACTGCCATACTGTTCTCCTTACAAAGGGGGCTTGTAGCCCCCGTTTACTGAATATTCTTGCAAATCATTCCGTACAGAACCGGAACGGTCCGCATTATTATTTGACTTCTTCAGCGACTTCTCCACCTTCGCCTTTTACGGTTTCAAGAACGTCCTGCATCGCGCTGGCACGCCCTTCAAGAATCGCATCGGCAACACCACGAGCATACAGCTGGATTGCCTTGGAAGAATCGTCATTACCCGGAATGACATACGCCAAGCCTTCCGGCGAATGATTGGTATCGACAACACCGATAACAGGAATACCAAGTTTGGCCGCTTCGGTAACAGCACCCTTGTGGTAACCGACATCAACGACGAAAAGTGCATCTGGCAGGCCAGTCATATCCTTGATACCGCCAATGGATTTCTGCAATTTGGCGACTTCGCGCTGGAACATCAGGCCTTCTTTCTTGCTCATCTTGTCGACAGTACCATCCTCGATGGCAGCTTCCATATCCTTCAGGCGTTTGATGGAAGTACGGATCGTTTTGAAATTGGTCAGCATACCGCCCAGCCAGCGCTGGTCAACATAAGGCATACCTGCACGCTGCGCTTCGTTGGCAATGATGTCGCGAGCCTGTCTTTTCGTTCCGACCATCAGAATGGTGCCGCGATTGGCAGCCAGCTGACGGATGTAATTCATCGCATCGTTATACATTGCCAGTGTCTTTTCGAGATTGACAATATGGATTTTGTTGCGATGACCAAAGATGAAAGGAGCCATCTTTGGATTCCAGAAACGGGTCTGGTGGCCGAAATGAACACCGGCTTCCAGCATTTCACGCATGGTAACGGACATAATAATCTCCAGGGTTAGGTCTTGAATCCGCCCAAGAACCCACTTTACGGGCACCCTTTCAGGCCGAATTCGCGATTTACAGTTAAAAAAAAACAGACAAGGTCTTGAAAACTTTCAAGAGTTCATCATTGTACTGTAAAAACAACTCCGCTTGAAGTGACTGGGCGATAAATTGTTTGAATTTTGGCAATAAAAAAAAACGAAAACATGGCACAAATTTCTTTTCGGGTTTGCGCTGTTACAGGATAATGATCTTGTAACCGACTTTTACCATTTTCCGGAATCTCTTATGAATGCACTTTATTCCATCGATGCTGTCCGAATCATTGAACAGGCCGCTCTTTCCGGTTTACCGACAGGAACACTGATGCAGAGAGCCGGCAAACAAGCCGCTGCAATGGCCATGTCGCTTCTTTCAGCTATCCCAGAAAAACAGAAAACGGTACTGGTTCTGGCAGGCCCCGGAAACAATGGTGGCGATGCGCTTGAAATGGCAGCCATTCTGGCTGACTCGGGCATTTCCGTTTCCGTCCTTCTCGTTTCAAACCGCAAGAAAAACGAGCCCGAAGAAGCTCGCCAAGCAAGGCAGCGAGCCATAAAAAGTGCAATCCACTGGGAGGATGCCCTTTCTCTCAATACCACATTCGAATCACTGAAAAAAAGAAACTGGTCTCTGGTTGTAGATGGCATGTTCGGCATCGGCCTGAAAGAGGCGCTGACAGGCAACCGCAGCAAACTGGTTGAAATCGTCAATACATTTTCATGCCCCGTTCTTGCACTGGACGTTCCAAGTGGCCTGAACGCCAATACCGGCAATATTGTCGGCCACAATGCCGTTGCCATCAAAGCCACTCATACCATTACATTCATTGCCGACAAACCGGGACTGCATACCGGAAAAGGCCGCGATTATGCCGGTCAAGTACATATCGCCAGCCTAGATATCGATCAGAAACATTTTCCGGACACACAATGCTGGCTGAATTCTCCCGAACTGTTTGACCACCTGCTCAAGCCGCGGCTTCATGACACGCACAAAGGCAGTTATGGACGCATCGCCATTCTGGGTGGAACAGACGGAATGGCCGGTGCGCCCGTTCTGGCAGCACGCGCTGCCCTGCTCACTGGTACAGGCTTGTGCCATGCCGTCTATATGAAAAATCCGCCTGCCTACGATCCTCTCACCCCTGAATTGATGTTCCGCGCGGTTCATCGGTTCGATTTCGCAACGGATGTCATTGTCATCGGGCCCGGACTTGGAAAATCTCCTGCTGCCAGGGAATATGTCCGGAAAACGATCGAAGCTGGCAAACCAGCCGTATTCGACGCCGATGCACTGAACATTCTTGCGGAAAATCCCGATTTGCAA
Source organism: Oscillospiraceae bacterium (assembly GCA_963655605.1). Classification (GTDB taxonomy): domain Bacteria; phylum Pseudomonadota; class Gammaproteobacteria; order Burkholderiales; family Burkholderiaceae_D; genus Oxalobacter. The sequence continues at coordinate 1,657 of CAVKGJ010000079.1, read as the reverse complement.
CAATGCCTTGCCGAACGCCAAAAACCTTCAATCATCACACCTCACCCGCTGGAAGCGGCCCGGCTTCTCGGAACGGACAGTACTTCCATTCAGTCCGACCGGCAAAAAGCAGCCATGCAGTTGGCCGCAAAATTCAATGCCATCGCTGTCCTGAAAGGATCGGGAACGGTTATCTGTTCTCCCAATGGAAAAACCATCATCAATCCTACCGGAAATCCGGGACTGGCGACCGCCGGCACTGGCGACGTTCTGTCCGGCATGACAGGAAGCCTGATGGCGCAAGGCTGGCCCACATGGGAAGCGGCACTAGCAGCCGTCTGGCTGCACGGAAAAGCAGCCGACGTTCTTGAAAAGGAACGCCGGGGCTGCATCGGCATGATAGCCGGCGAAATCGCTCCTGTGGCCCGTAATCTGCTGAACGAACTGATTGAAAGAAAAAGAACTGCATTATGTCCGTTCTCAACGATTCAATTGACAAAATAGAAAACAAGAAACTGCACGAGCACACTCAGACAGAACTGCCGCATCAACAAGCAAAATGAATGGACATAATTGCAATTTTCGTTAGAAAACGTACTTGTGTTATTGCACATTTAAATAAATCGCATACAGGAAAACAGTGCCATCTCTTAACAATCCTATTGTCAGCGTTGTAATGCCTATTTACAACCATTCAGAAAAACAATTAACTACAGCAATTTACAGTATCTTAAATCAAACTTTTCATGATTTAGAATTGATTGTCGTGGATGGAAAATCAGACAACAAAAACACTGATATCATTTCCTCCATCTCTGACCCAAGAATCAAATATTACAAAACAAAAGGTTATATAAATTGTTTGAATTTTGGCATTGAACAGTCAAAGGGAAAATATATTGCGAGAATGGATTCTGATGATATATCCCATCCTGCAAGAATGGAAGAACAAGTACGATTTTTATATAAAAATCCTGAAATTTCACTTTGTTCTTGTCTAGTCGAATATTTTGGAGATTATACCTCCTCAAAATTTTCAGAACACACAAATGATATCAACAACCTGATCGACTTGATAAAACAGCAGCAATTTGTACATACTGCGATGATGTTCAGAAAAAATATAAATATTCATTATGACAATCTCAAACCTCTCGAGGATTGTTTGTTATTTCGCAGACTATTGCTTGATAGCCACAAATTTGCAATTATCGATAAAGTCCTAATGAAAAGTTATCACTCGAACAAATCAATCATGGCAAGGCACCCAAAGCTCATGGCATATTACATCAGTAAAATAAATATCTTCGCACTGACTAAATATTACAATTACAATTTAAGCTTTGCCGATGAGATTTTTTCAAAAAAACGTTTCTCCAAAGATGAAATCATTGATTTTTTGAAATTACCTTGCTCCATAAAAAACAACTTAAAACAGCACGATTTGGATATAAGCAAAATTGCCCACCCATATTTCCTGCATATTATACAAAAAAGCAAACACAAATGCTTTTTACTAAAAAGCAAATCGTTTTATCAAACATTTTTCAGATTATATTTAAACATTTTTATAAAAAATTTATAAAAAATATCATAAGAAATATTTTCTCCATAAGAAACGAATATTACAACGACATCAAAACAAAAGAAAACAAACAAAAAGTACTCTGTATTTTAG
>CAVKGJ010000078.1:10677-16667 GCA_963655605.1 Oscillospiraceae bacterium | reverse complement strand
TGAAGGTGGTCTGGCTGGCTATAATGGAATCGTCCAGAAAATGGACCATGCCGATTCAGAACTGGAAATCAGCACTGAATCGGTTCTGCATCGAATTCGGAGAAAGGGTTTCTTCCTTTCTCTGATAAATGTCCACAGAATGCGTTACAGGCTCGTCAAAAATCGTTCGGACTGTCTTATCCACGCGACATCGATCTGCATTCCGGAACTTCCGTTAATACGCATTAAAGGACATTGCTATCAGGGTTCATATTCCATTTATACATTGCCAAGTCTATCAAATATCAGGAAAAAATTGGGAAACAGGCAAGAAATTCATTGTCCGTTTCCAGCAGGGAATGCCTTTCGTATAAAAAGAAAAGACATTCATAAATATTTAAAAACAGATACTTGCATGCGTATTAACGGCTCTTTTAATGCGTATTAGCAGATATTTACTCTCCCAACTTACGAGAAACAAGACATGAAGAAAACATTGCTGGCCGCCGCTCTGGCTGCGGCGATGCCATGTGTGGCGATGGCAAGCAGTATCGGAACAGTGACGGTTGATGGCAGTACCGTTTCTGCTTCATTTGACGCATCCGGCGATATAACTGTTGGCAGTGGCGCAGCGCAAACTGTCACTATCGAGAATACAAGCGGTACTGCCCTTGTTGTCAGCAATTCCGGAAGCGGCGTTGCCACAGTTCAAGGCCAGCAGATAACACTGAATGGTGGAAACGGCGATGGTGTCAGCGTCTGGAACAGCAATGAGTCGGCATTTATAGGCACATCTTTAAGCAAAACTGTCGTATTGAACGGAACCCGTATGGGGGCACTGGCATCTGGCAGCGGAATTATCAACATCGTGGCAGACGATGTCACAGCAAATGGTGGGCAAAGCGGACTCTGGGCGCAAAGCAACGGGATACTCAGTATTAATACGAAGACTCTGAATGTTATTTCCAATACCGGAAATGGTCTTACAGCCTTGTCTAACGGACAGGTAAACCTCAATGCAAATACTATTGACATCAAAGCCCGTGATTATGGAATCATGTCAATGACCGGTTCGGATGTTTCCATTACCGCCAGTACGCTGAATGTCGAGACCGACACTGGCGCCGCCTTGCATGTCCAAAACAATACTCAGACAGAAATCGCTCCGATGGACAGGGCAACGCTGACGGTCGTGGCTGACAATATCAATCTGAAATCCAATGCAATCGGAATTTCTTCCTATTCAAACGGCAAGATGGACATTTCCGGCAATCTGACCATCGACGCGCTGACCGCAATCGACGCGCGTGGCTATTCCGAAACCAACATCAACCAGAATGGAAACGGAACCGTCGTCATCAATGGGAACATTTCTTTTGCAACACCGGGACCGAACTATAACAGCGGCAACATTATCGACGCGACGGTCAATCTGAATCTGGCCGGCGAAAATTCTTCCTGGACCGGTAACGTTTCCAAAGGTTATCCGTCTGGAAGAGAAAATACCAATGGCCAGAACGACGTCGGTGCCGGCGACGAGACCGGACTCAATCTGACCCTGTCGAACGGGGCGCAGTGGAATCCGACAGTCATAACCGATTCCGTTGACAGCGACACCAGCACCAGCTTCGAATCCATGGCGCTGACCAATCTCACCATGAACAATGGTGTCATCAACATCAACGATGTCAATCAGACCGTCAATGTCCAGAACATGCAGGGGTCTGGCGGTACCGTCAATGTCGCGGCACAGGCAAACAGTGACGGCACTCTTCAGACCGCGTCCCTGAAAGTCGGTTCCGCCGTGAATTCCTCCGAAATCGGCGGAGGACAGGCCGGTTCCGCATCGGGGCATCTTGCCGTCAACTACCAGGGCATAAACGCCGATGATCTGGGTGCCGATACCGCGGCAGCCATGACACAACTGGCAAGCAATATACAGGCACAAGGGGCGACCCAGACCCAGACTGTCGCGGAAGGGGATGTCGCCGGTGCGGTTGTCGCACAGGTCAATGAGGACGGCAACGTTTCCGCAGTAACCGAATCCGCAAACAGCGTGATGGGTTCGCTGCATCAGATCGCACAGAACAATTTTCTGGTTTTCCGCAGCCAGATGAATGACATGGACAAGCGCATGGGAGATTTGCGCACCATGCCGCAGGCATCCGGCATATGGGCCAGAGCCATCGCCGGACAAAGCGAATACAAAAGCATGCACAACACTTACCAGACCTTGCAGATCGGTGCGGACAGACGGATCGGCAATTTCCTGATCGGTGCCACGGCCAGCTATACCGACGGAGACGGATCGCTGAAGAACGGTTCGTCCGATGACAAGAACTACAGTTTCGGTCTGTATGGCAGCTGGCTGGGAGATAACGGACAATTCGTCGATGTAACCCTGAAACGCCACCATACCCAGAGCGACTACGATCTGTATTACACACGGGGAGAAAAGGTGGACGGCAGCATGCACACCTCCGGAACGTCCCTGTCCGTGGAATATGGACGGCGCTTCAACATCGCCAACACCAATTACTATTTCGAACCGCAGGCTGAATTAATGTACGGCCATCTCGACAGTGCGGATTACACAACCAGCAATGGAGTCAGAATCAGTCAGGATGCCATCAAGAGCCTTGTCGGCCGTCTCGGCATCGCGGCCGGATGGGTCTCTCCGGAAAAAACCGGCAGCGCTTACATCAAAGCCAGTGTATTGAACGACTGGGAAGCCGAATCCGACATTCGTGCAAGCAAGGACGGAATCAGCCGCAAATACAGTGAAGACATGGGAGGAACCTGGGGCGAGTTTGCGCTGGGAGGAACCTGGAACATCAACAAGAGTCTGGCGGCCTACGGAGAAGTGGAAACCACAGCAGGCAACCCGGTCAGAACCACCTATCAGGTCAGTGGAGGTATCCGCTATAGCTTCTGATGCATGACAAACCGGATGGGAATCCATCCGGACTTCCCTTTGTTTTCTTTCCTGCCTGCCTGAAAGAGGGTAGGCAGGTTTTTCGATGTTCAGGACGGCTACCGGATCCTGTCTCTTTCCGTTTCAGTCAAAAACCGGCCGCAGGCCCGGCATCCGGCTCTGATGGAGCTGTCCGCCTGATACCATTTTCTCTGAAATCCTCGCGTCCGGCTGTTTTCGTTCACAAAACGGTTTCACCTGCATGTCTCTCCCCTCTTCTGTTTTCTCCGGTTCGGAAAAAATGACGGGATGTTTGTTTTTTGGCCACGCTTCTGTTTTGGTGATCAGGCGATATGACCAACGGCAGAATATGCTTTTTGGCGACGGTTTATGTGTTCTTTTTTCGCTTGCCGCTTCAGGGAAAAAATCCTGTGGTGCACTTCGACAAAAGCCTGAATGAGACAAAACAGTTTTCCCCTATTTTTCCGGGACAATTGGTATTTTTCCCATATTGTTGGCAAAATGACGTTGTACAGGAAAAATGACCGGCAGAGTTTCTCATTGTCATGAAAAGCTCCTGCATTTCATGTGAACCGGTACATAGGGCTGGTCTGTCTGCCGGACATCCCATCTGCGGGATTGTCCGGATAAATGGCGGCATGCCGGTTCCGGAACGGAAAAAACGTTATTCCTCCTTTACGGTTTGTCAGCAAATGCTTATCGATATTATTGAAGAAATTTCCGTCGGTACCGCGTTATCGTCCTGGTGTCTTTCCTGATCGCCTAGCTGTATCATATCCGGCAGCTTTATGCGACGGCACCCGTTCTCTTCCAGAATGCCTCCGAAGGCAAAGATGACGCGATTTACCAGATCATCGTTTCCAATCGTGGCAATCAGGTCGAGGAAAATGTCAGGGTCGAGCTGGACCCTTCCGTCTCGGCTGAAATCGTCGCCGCCAACCTGTCCGGTGTGGTACTGGAAAATTCGGTCATCTGGATAGAGCGCATCCATAAAAAATCAATGAAAATAGGAATTATTCGCTCAAAAACGTTGTGAAAACCGGTAACGGTTCACGTTCGGTAACCAGCTGATTGATCGGTGACCCGGTATCGGAATAACCGATTGCCATGCCGGCCAGAACCATTTCTTCCGGGGGGATGGACAATATTTCACGAATGATCCGGTGATAATCGCTCCATCCAGCCTGAAGACAGGTATCCAGACCATGACTTCTGGCGGATAGCATGATGTTTTCAAGAAAAGCCCCGTAATCGATGAAGTTTCCATATGGCAGATCACGGTGTATGGTGAAAATGATGCCTGTTGGAGCGCCGAAAAATTCATAATTCTTACGATGTTGGGCATGCATTTTTTCCCTGTCGCCTTTGGCGATTCCGACAAGGCGGTACATGTCATAACCGACTTTCCGCCTACGTGACAGGTAAGGTTCGAAATGCCGTTCCGGATAATAGGGATATTCCGGCTTGTATTCGCCGGATTGGTTATCGAATGCATCACAAACGGCAGCAGTCAGTTTTTCCAGTACTTTTCCTGTTGTCACGTAGGCTTTCCATGGTTGCATGTTGGAAGCGGATGGTGCACGGGATGCCGTTTCGAGAATATGTGCGATCAGTTCTTGTGGAACGGTTTCTTTTGTGAATGCACGGGTAGATTTGCGGCTTTCAATCAGTAAATCAACGGTTGTTTTTTCGATTATGGTCATGACTTTCTCCTGTGGAACGAATAATCCGGAGAGCTTGTATTGTAATTGTATGCGAAACCAGTAATATTTGCTGTGCTGCGAAATATGGACCTGTTTTTTATACGACCGATGCCATTAAATCAGTCAACAGCGTCATCCGCAAGGCAAGCATCCCGCACAGGATGTTCCAGAATGATGAGACTGCCATGATTCCAGGAAATGGACCATGCCGATCCGGAATCGGAAGTCATCCCTGAACTACTTCTGTATCGAATTCGGAGAAAGGATTTCCTCCTGTCTCTGATAAATGTCCACAGAAATCGTTATAGGCTTAAAAAAGGCAGCTTTTTGTTTGTCCCAATTTTTGTAGGGCGTTTGGTATCTGTCCGGCAAATGTTTTCTGAATGTTCCGGTATCCATTGATGACATATATACTTGTGCCGTCGGCATTCATGATTGTTACCAGACATGTTCATTCTTCTGATACAGTTATGTGTGTCAGGGAATGTCAGTTTTCAGACAGGTTGGCGTTTTGCCATATGATGGGATATATCCTTTTAACCGGAAAAATTCTGCAGGTCCGCTTTTCAGTTCAGACACATGTCAGACGATATTTCACCGAAACGAATTACCGAGACAGAAAGACTGTTTCTCAGGGAATTGGGCGAAGCGGATTTGCCGGGGCTGCTCCGGATCCTGCAGGACAAGGATGCAACCCGTTTTTATGACAGGGCTTTTACTGAAGAGGAAATCGGGCAGTGGCTTGAAATACAACTCCTGAATTACCGGAAGCTGGGGTTTGGCATATGGGCCGTTGTTCAGAAGGCATCCGGAGAAATGATCGGTCATGCCGGTATTTCTGTCCGACATCATGATGGTGAGGTGATGTACGAAATCGGATACATGTTGGAAAAGGCTTTCTGGGGGAAAGGATATGCGACTGAAGCAGCCATTGCTTGCCGGAAAGTGGCATTTGATGTTTTTGGCCTGGAAAAAGTCTGTTCGATCATCCGGTTCGATAATATGGCGTCCCGTGCCGTAGCCAGAAAAAACAATATGAAAATTGCCGAAATGATTTACAGGCTGACAGCAGGAAAGATCATTCCGCATTATATATATAGCATTACCAATCCGGGCAACGGAATATCGCAGCAACAAACAGAATGAACCGTCTGGCGGTTTTGAGGCCTGCATGTTGTTCGTGGCCGTCTAGCGGTGATACGCCGTCATTTCAGAACAGAAATATATCGTTCCGCTATTTTTTAGATAAGGTAACGGTTTCTGTGCGGGGAAAGCTGCTAGCAATGGCATGAAAATCCGGAAAGGCGGAATGAAAAGGAAATATCCGATGTATGATTCCCATGCGGCAAACGGAAAAACCGTTGAAACCGCTA
>CAVKGJ010000078.1:9354-10667 GCA_963655605.1 Oscillospiraceae bacterium | reverse complement strand
GTTCTGGAAGGAAGGGTACCCGGCCCTTGTTGAACGATTGATGCTGTCATTGCATTACTGGTTCTCCGTCTGTTCCTGTTCTCCGTTCTGTTCCCAGCCACCACCGAGAGCAAGGAAGACGGAAATTTGGTCTTCCACAAGTTGGGCGGTCGAGGCGGCATAGGCGCTTTCATCGACAGCCAGTGTCCGTTCCGAATCAAGTGTTGAAAGGAAGTCAATACGGCCATGACGATAGAGGCGGTGCGCTTGGTCATTGGCCAGTGCGCTCTGGTCGCGTGCCGCTTTCAGTGCGGCGTTCCTGTCCAGTTCTCGGGCATATGTGGTCAGAGCGCTTTCCGTTTCGCGCAGAGCGTTCAGAACCGTGGCATCAAACCGTGCAAAGGCGGCCTGATGTTCGGCTTCAGCCTGTTTTATGCGGCTGCGGGCAGTACCGGTATTGGGCAGTGTCCATGTGATCAGGGGACCTATTCCCCACCGGAAGGTGTTGGTGTCACCGAATTGCGAAAACCAGCTAGTCATGCCGCCTGACAGGCCAAGAACGATATTGGGATAAAGATCCGCCGTCGCCACTCCGATCCTGGCGCTGGCAGAAGCCAGTGCCCGTTCCGCTTGCCGGATATCCGGCCGACGGCGGAGCAGGGCTGCACCGTCACCTACCGGAATGGGGCGGGACAGCTGGGGAGGTGTCTTGCATTGTCCTACCGTATTGACCAGTGTGTTGGGCAATTCACCGGTCAGTACCGAAAGTCGGTAAAGAGCCAGTTTCTGTCGAGCCTGCAATGGCGGGATAGCGGCACGCAAGGCTTCGTGCTGGGCGCCGGCGCGCGAAATATCCATGGCGGTTCCACGGCCTGCGACTGTCAACTGAGTCGTCGTGTCAAGGAACTGTTTCTGCAATTCGGCGGAATGTTCCGCGATACCGATACGGTATGCCGAGGAACAGGCATCCGCATAGGCTTTGGCCGTATCGGCCGCGATAGTGATGCGGGCGAGATCATATGCAGCAATAGCTGCTTCCGTGTTGGCGCTGGCGGCCTCAATACCACGGGCGATCTTGCCGAACAAATCGACCTGATAGGAAATGTTGACGCCACTGTCGTTGATCCATCGATCGGCATAACGATCGTTTCTGGAGCCGTTGGTCCCTGCGGAATTTCTTCCGAATCTGGGCTGAACGGAGACATCGACAGTAGGTACCGTACCCATTTCGACTTCTTCCAGTACGGCGCGTGCCTTGGCCAAATTGGCGGCGGCCACACGAAGATCGGTATTGGCCACAAGCGCCTTTTCGATCAGTGAGGTCAGCACAGGGT
>CAVKGJ010000078.1:0-9344 GCA_963655605.1 Oscillospiraceae bacterium | reverse complement strand
TAAAGTTTCCACCAGTGTTCAGATAGCGGTTCCTGTTCATAAACGTTTTTTTCAGCAGCGGCAAACGGTTCAGATGCACCGGGATTGTTGATGGTGGCATTTTCCGGAATTGCATAATCGGGACCGACGGTCATGCAGCCTGAAAGAACCGTACAAACAAAAAGCGGAACCAGATAGGAAATCAGTTTTCTGTTACGCATGGCCGATCCTTATTTTGCCGGTTGGTCGTTTTTGGCGACAGCGACTTTTTCAGATGGAAAAACCTCAATGGTGACTGTCTGGCCGGATACGAGACGGGCATCTCCCGGCAACTTGTCGAATTCGACACGAACGGGAATACGCTGGACAAGACGGACCCAGTTGAATGCCGGATTGATGTTTTGCATCAGTTTTCCTCCGGTTGTCCGTTCGCGGTCTTCAATCCCTCTGGAGATACTGTGGACATGACCTTCGAATACTTCGTCATCACTCATCAGTTTGATAGTTGCACGGTTACCTACTGCGATATTCGGCAGTTTTGTTTCCTCGAAGTAACCTTCGGCATAATAGGAGTTGCGGTCGACTAGTGCCATGACGGGATGGCTGGCCGTGACGTAGGAACCGGTTCTCAGGACAAGGTTTGTCACGATGCCGTCAACAGCAGCGACGACCTTGGTGCGATCGAGATCGAGCTGTGCCTTGTCGCGGTTGACAATGGCCTGCAGGAGGGCGGCACGTGCCTCTTCGACGCGGGATTGCCCCTGTTCAGTCACTTCTGTAGCGACCAGATCTTTCAGTTCCTTGTTGCGGTTTGATTCGCGTATGGCTTGTGCAAGCGTTACCTTGGCAGCCTCCTCGGCGGCTTTTGCCTGACGGAGTGCTAGTTCGAAACGTTCCGGGTCGATTTCGAAAAGAACGTCGCCAACATTGACGATCTGGTTGTCGATCACATTGAGTTTGACAACCTGACCGGTCACATCAGGGGCAACCTGCACGACATCCGCCTTGATACGTCCGTCACGGGTCCATGGATCGTTTTCATAATGTATCCAGAGTCGCCACCCGATGAACAGGGCGACTAGAACTACCGCAAGGGTTACAAGGTAGCGTCTGATGGCGGAGAGGGAAATATTGGAAAACATGATTAAGACCTGCCAAGATTAAATAAGACAACAAAAATTCCTAATACAACAAGAAACAGGGCGACATCAAACAGCGGCGGGTGCCAGACGTAACGGTAAAATCCGATACGTGCCAGAAAAATGCTGATCAGACGTGTGGCGACAAGGGCCAGAAGTGATGTCAGCATCAGCCACGGAAAATACATGCCGAAAAAACTGAATTCACCAGTCATACAATCTCCTTGGGGACCAGAGTTTGGGGATAATAGGGGGGAGCATCGGGAAACAGATCATGCCGGATACCGGTCAGGGCTGCAATTGCCGCGTTTTTGCGGATCGGGGAAGACATGTTGCAGACTTCCTGCAAGGTTCCGTCAATCTGTTTCAGTACGGTGTCCCGGTCATCCGTTTCACGGGAGCGTTTTGTTGTAAAGTGGGTCGATAGCGTTTGCAGAAGCGGCTGGATATCAATGCCGTTCTTTTCAAGGCGGGAACGCATATGCATGAGATAGACCATATTCACGCCGATGCGCAATTCCCTGAAAAGGTATGAAGTGATGTTTTCCTTTTCGTGACCCAGGCCAGAAAGACGTGGGGCAATCATGCAGATCCGGTCAATCATGCGAACGGTTGTCTGGATGACCGGAGGGGTTTTGACGGACTGTGCGAGATGTGAAATTTCTTCTGCAATGCTGTTCAGAAGACGCCGTGTTGTCCATTCCGCATCAAACGAACGGAAAATCATGGCGGAAAGCAGTGCCATCATGACGCCGAAACACTGGGCGAACACCTGACCGTTCATGAATGATGTCGCATTGGCCATATCCAGATCGTACATGGTCGTGGTCGACCAGACACCCATCATGAAAATGGTGGCGCCCAGCCCGGTTGAGGGACGTGCCATATAGATACCGGCGATGATGATGCAGGGAGCCAACAACAGCATAAGCATTTCGAAGGAATGTGTGCTGTACATGACGATGAGCAGGTAAATGCCTGCCGGTGGCAGCGAATAAATCGTGAAGAGCAGCACTTTTTTCAGGGCAGCGACAGAATTGTCGTTCCGGACGAAAGACAGGAAAAAAATACTGGTCATCATCGGTGCGCAAAAACCTGCATTCCAACCGCTGGCGACCCACATCAGTGAAACCACAGTGATGGTGAAAACAGCGGATGCCGAAATAAGCAAGGCGAGTCTGCGGTCCTTGTGGAGTGTCGCCAGCGGAACCGGTATGGCTTTCGGCGCTTTGCCGGCATTGCCACGGATGCATGCATCAATGGCATGACGCTGGTCGGCGCGATTCTCGCAATAAGTGATCAGTTTTCCCAAGTCGGAAGCCAGATGGATAAGCGTGACTTCATCCCATGTGGATTGGGGAGTGATTTCAGGCAATCCGTTCCGGATACGCTCCCGAAGCCACTGGGCGCTTTGCGGTGTGTTTTTTTCCTGCTGTATCCATACGGCAATATTGTCGAGCAGATATTCCCAGTATCCGGATAGTTTTCCTGCTTTTTTCAGCGTGGCGATGCTATCTTCTATCGACGAAATGAGCGGAATCATGGCAGTCAGACGATCCTGAAGCAGTCGGATATTCGCAACGGCCCAGCGTTCACTGGATGAATCATAGGGAAGATTGGCGGACTGGAGACGCAGATCGGTGATGATCCGGGCTGCGTTCAAACGGAGAGAATCGGTTTTGGAAGCTTTACCACGCAGAACGAGGTCAATCCATTGCCGGATGTCTTTCCAGACGGTATCCATCCGCTGGAGTGCAACAGGCCCGATAGTTTTTGGAAAAATGGTGCTGTGGGTCAGTATGGCGGACATGAAGCCGATGCCGGTTTCTTCTGCGCGTGCGATCGCCATATCGGTAATGTACTGGATATTGATGAAATTGACGTCGCCGACGATACCGTAAATGATGACCGGAACGGTAAATCCCGCGACAATGAAAACGTAAGAATCAGTTGTACGTTTCAGCATCGAAAAATACATGCAGAAGCCGACCCAGAGCGCGATCAAAAAGCAGAGCAGGAAAGTGTAATTGATGAAAGTTACCAGCAAAAGCACGGATGCGACCGTTCCGAACAGGGTTCCGATCAGGCGTGATGACGCACGGACGAAAACACTGCTTGCGGTCATGGATTGAGCGATGATGCAGGTTGCCATAGGCGCCCAGAACGGCCGTGGAAGCCCGATTTTCAAGGCGATATACAAGGCGAGCGATGCTGCCAGCAGGCATTTGAATGCGAACAATAGTTCGTCGGCAGTCGGTTTTTGCAGAAAAGCCTTCAACATAATCTAGCTACGTCTGATTGCAGTGTTGAGTTTTTCAAGCACTCTCAGGGCTGCCTCAAGGTCTTTGCGATCGATATCATCGAACAGTTTCCTGCGAAATGGCTGCATGGCCTGTGTAACCTGTTTGACACGTTGCCTGCCATTTTCCGTCAGGGTCAGCAAACGTGCACGACGATCTTTTGCATCTTCTTCGCGGGTCAGCAGTTCTGCTGCGATCAGTCTGTCTATAACGCGGACAATGGATGACGGATCAAGTCCGAGCGCTTCGGCCACTTCTCCGGGACGGACGCTGTCTCCCATCTGGTTGATCATCACGGCAGGCCACGCTGTCGCTTCCGAAAGGCCATATTGTGAAGCGACCTTGTCAGCCGAGGTTTTATACGTGCGCGCTACCCGGGTAAGAGTATTGGTGAAGCGCATGAATAACTGGTCCGGATTTTCCATTACCTGCAAATAGTTTGTATGCAAAATATTGAGTCTGTAAATGTTATCATCTCAAATAATAGTGTCAATAGGTTTTCGTCGCTTCAGAGAACTGCCTGTCAGAATCCGGGTGGGAGTCCGGATGGTTCCTTGCGCATGTCCTTTCCCGTGCTGCTGGCAGCCGAAGGGGAATAAGGCATCGCATCAGGAAAAAGGTCGCGTCTGATACCTGCAAGTGCGGCAATAGCGTGATTGTACTGAAGGCGAAGTCCGGCATTTGCTATACGGTAAAGTGTCCGGTCAATTTCTTCCAGTAATGTTTCTGCAGCGGTGTTCTCCGGTTTTTTCCCGTGCCGATAGTAATCGGCAAGCCGTTCAAGAACGGGACGGACAGTCATGTTGTGACGTTCCAGTTTGGTTTGCGTACGCAAAAGCCGGGTTATGTTCAACCCGATGCGCAAATCCGACAGGATGTTTGTCGCAGCGATGAAACCGGGATTTTTCGTTCCGCCGTTTTTTGTCGCCAAGGCAAGACGGGGAGCAAGCAGACTGATGCTGTCGACCATTTTGACGGTGACGGCAACCACGGAAGGTGCGCTGACTGCCCGACCGAGTTTCGAAATGTCGTCCCAGATGGAATTGACAAGTCGCCGAATCAGTGAATCGACGCTGGCAGTCCTGAATATGGCCATGAATAGTGCGGCTGAACCCACACCAATAGCCTGGCTGATCTGGGAATTGATATAGGATGTCATGTTGGCGGAACCCAAATCAAACATGGTGAGGGTAGCCAGTACGGTGAACATGAACGGAATGACCTTGAGGGCGGTTGCCGGTTTGGTAAGATAGGCCCCGAACCAGATCAGGAAAGGAGCCATCAGAAGCATCAACATTTCGAAACTGTGTGCCGACGGCAGAAGCCAAAGCAAGTAGATTCCCGATACCGGGCTGGAGAGTAGGGTGCAATAGAACTGGGTTTTCAGAATGGGAACCGGATTGTCGAATGTCGAGAAGAACATGCAGTACATGCCTGCCATCATGGGGGCTGCGAAACCTGTCGGCCAGCCGGATGCCGCCCAGAAAAGGCAGGATACGATCATCGACATAGCCGTGGCGAAAGCGGACGAGAGCGCGAGGCGGCGATCTACATAGAGAGTCATGGTCGATACCTTGGTTTCACGCATTTCCGTCGGAGGCATTTCGCCTTTCAGTCCGATATTGACTTTCCGACGCAAGTCGAAACAGTTTTCGCATGCATCGACTAGACGATAAAGTTCACTGGCAAGATTCGCCAAAAGCATGTCTTCCCAGTGCGATTCTCCATTGATAGCCGGCATGAGACGATCTATCCGCCGTCTCAGGTGTATGGCGTTTTCCGGAACGTTGTTTTCTGCGCCTCGGGCGATCCAGACAGCGATGTCATCCAGAAGTTCCTGCCATTTTTCAGGTAGCTTTCCGCTGTTGCTTTTGTATAAAACCTGCAACCGGTCCTCGACTGCCGATAGGATCGGAACGAGAACGGAGAAGCGGTCCTGCATGGCACGGACGATGTTGGTTGTCCAGCGTACATTGCTCGTGTCGTACGGTAGGTGTGTGGACATGATCCTGAGTTCGGTAATGACCAGAGCCAGTTTGTTGAGGTCGAACTCGCTGTTTTTTTCACCCTGTTTGTTTGTCAGGATGTTTTTCACCCATTGCTGTCCGTCATTGAGAACCTGGTCCAGACGTTGCAGAATGACATCTCCGATTCCCTTTGGAAGAAAAAGACTGTGTACGATTGTGGAACACAAAACGCCCAGGATGATTTCTTCCGCTCTGGCTACCGCTACATCGAAAATCGAGGAAATGTTGAAGGTGGACATATCGGCCAGCGCCGGCATGGCGACGAATCCGACAGTGTAGCCTCCCAGCAAAAAAGCGTAGGATCGCGGTGTACGGTCCATCAACGACATGAACAGACAAAAGCCGAACCATCCGCCCATGACCAGTGCGAACATACCGGTGTAATTGACGAAGGTCGGGATCAGTATCACGATTGCCAGTGCGCCGATCACCGTACCTGTTACCCGGTAAAGTGCCTTGGAACGGACAGCTCCTGCTATGGGTTGTGAAACAACATAAGCCGTCAGGGGAGCCCAGAACGGGCGGGGCAATCCGATACGGAATGCCAGATACAGAGCCATCATGGCGGCTACGAAGCATTTGAACGAGAAAATGAATTCGTCGCGTGTCGGTATTTTAATCATGTTGCTTCGATGCAATCCTGTAATTCTCGATGGATTTGCCGAGAGTACTGAATACGTGCATACAGGTGTCCAATTCGGCATTGGTCAATCCTGCCAGCAGCTCCCGGCGCATTGGAATCAGGGCTTTTTCGATTTTTTCAACCCGTTTTTTCCCTTCAGTTGTCAGGAACAACAGCTTGGCACGCCGATCATTGGCATCTTCCCTGCGTTCGATCAGGCCGGATGCGACAAGCTGGTCAATCAATCTGACGACTGAAGAGGGTTCAATGCCTACCGCGTCGGCAATGACGCCGGGGCGTACACCGTCGCCCAGTCTGCTGATGGCAACAATCGGCCACGCAATAGCCTGTGTCAGTCCGAATTGCGAGGCAAGTTTATTGCAGACCGCCGTATAGGCACGGGATACCTGTGTCATTGTGATCATCATTTCCATCAGTGAACGGTCGCTTCCTGACATATTGTTTTCAATTTTAGATTGCTAAAAGTTCTGACGCATATTATTCGCATGCGAAATATATTGTCAATGTGCATTATTTTTCATCCCGTTTGGATTGTTTGTTAACTGATTGATATTTATATGTTTTTTAAATGCATGCAACAATGATATGTTGCGGAATTGGCTGTTGCCGTGCGCGATTCGGATAAACAAATGGAGAAAGCTGGAATGGCAAAGGAAAAAGACGTTACCGTGCAGATTCAGTTGCTGTCGATTTTTCCCGTACCTGCGCTTGCCATAGAAAAATCCGTATGAATTTCGATATGAAAGTGAAATCACCGGAAGCCAGTGACAAAACATCGGAACGGAACTAGGAAGCCGTGGTTCATATAGGAAATTTTTCACGTCTCCATGAAAGTGTCTGCCGGTTCTAGACAGCTGAATACACAATGTCCAAAATCTTCATTGAAATATCTATCCTGGCCGTTCGTACGGATACCTAGATCGGGTTGGAGTGCATGACGCAACAGTCCTTATTGCGCCTGATATTATTCGTGTCCCGCAGCATGAAGCACGATTTCCGTAATTTCGGATGGTTTGCCGAGTCTGATGGGGAAACCATTCCAAAGGCCGGTGCCGTTGCTGACATAAAGCCGCATGTTGCCGATCCGGTATAGACCGGAAACGTATCCGTCATTGGCCATTTGCGTGATCCAGTGTATGCCCAGAATTTGTCCGCCGTGGGTATGTCCCGAAAGTTGCAGATCAACGCCTGCATCAGCATAGGCGGCAGATCCCTTTGGCTGGTGTGCCATCAGAATGACGGGCAGGTTTTCAGGGATGCCGGACAGTGCTTTTTCAATGTCCGGTTCGGGCAGTCCGAAATTGGCTGCAACCCGGTCGGTAACGCCGGCCAGAATCAGAGAATGATTTCTGTCGGCAATCAGGACATGCTCGTTGCCCAGGATATTCAGGCCAAGTTTCCTGAATGCTTTCATCCAGTTCACATAGTTGGAATAATATTCATGATTGCCGGTTACCGCAAAAACACCAAGCCGGGCTTTCAGATCGGCCAGCGGCGCGACATCAGGCGCACGGTCGGTTGTGCTTCCGTCAACCAGATCGCCTGTAATGACGATCAGATCAGGATTCAGGGTATTTGTCCTGTCTACGACAGCGCGGATCCATGGTGCCTGAAAGAGTCGGCTGGCATGCAGATCTGTGAGTTGAACCAGTTTCAGACCATCCAGTCCGGTGGGCAGCCGGTCAAGAGTGATATCAATCCGGCGTACATCAGGAACACGAATGGCTTGCCAGACTCCGATGGCGGAAAACATCAATGCGGCCATACCGAAACCGAGTGTCCAGCGGTAATCCAAGGTGAGGCCGCTGGCAATCAGGCCGGTTTTACTGGCAATCCAGAGGGAAAGGGAAATGAAATCTTTTGCTAGCAGAAAACAGGCCAGCAGAATGAATGCGCCAAAGAGCCATCCGCCCACAATAATCACCATAAATGGAGTTTCCGGTGAAGCCATTCCCCCAAAGAAAAAACGGTTGGCAAGATGGTATTGCGAAATCAGCAGGATAATGAAAGCGATCAGCCATTTCCAGGCAACTGCGACAGGAAGCGACGGTACGAAACGACCAACAACATACAGAGCGATCAGTGCAGGGAAAATATGGAACATTGCCAACCGTATTCCTTGAAAGTGGAAAATGTCTATTGTAAAACGGGATGTGTTTTCGGTTGGGGTGTATCTATGATGATGGAAAAAACGGCTGAAAAAACGGGCGTGCAATTGCTTTCAGAGGCTTCTTTCAGCCGTCTCTTTCCATTACGGGCAACGCACCCAGATCAGGAACGAATCTCATCTTCCGTGATATTGTCGGTCTGTCACTTTTTCCATCCATTCGACATTTTTGCCGTTGACCTCGCCTGTAATGGCCATATGCGTCATGGCTCTGCCCGGACTGGCGCCGTGCCAGTGTTTAATGCCGGGAGGACATCTGACAACGTCTCCAGGCCTGATTTCGACGATGGGACCACCCCATTCCTGGGTCAGTCCGATGCCTGAAGTGACGACCAGTGTCTGGCCGGCGGGATGAGTATGCCATGCCGACCGTGCGCCTGCTTCAAAAGTAACATAGGCACCTGATGCTGGAAGTTCTTTTTTGGGAACAAACAGCATGTTTACCCTGACATTGCCGGTAAAATACTGTTCGGGGGCGCTGAATGCCGCCTGTGAACCGCTTTTGGCGATACTTTGTCCATTGGATGCTGAGGTTTCACCAGATGTTCCGGCAGCAGAGCCGGTTCCTGCTGCAGCCAGAAGGACGAGGATCAGGACCATTGTCAAAATCCGTTTCATGGTTTTTTCCTTTTCATCAAGAGTTTTCTTCAGTGTTTCCGCACTGTCATGCGAAACAGTCGCGTGGATGAAAGCGTGAGCAGATGACGGCTACGGCAAATGCTTCCTTTGTTTTCTGGACGCTTGGCCTTTGTGTTGTCCATATTCGCCGGATTTGAAGAAAAACGGCGTGTATAAAAAATCAGCGGTTCTTGGCACGGCTTTCCTGAATTTTTGCATATACTTTCCGCGCCGTTTCCGCTTCCCGTGTCCCGACCCTGTCATTCAGAACGGAGACTAGGTTTTCTATTTGAGTCGGGGTCACACCAACGTTCATGGCCGCTCCCATGTGGAATCGCAGCTGTCCTTCCGTCCCTGTCATGGCTGCCAGCGCCGAGACCGTTGCGATTTCACGACTGGAATAGTCCAGAACGCCCCGTCCGAAAATATCCGCAAAAAGATGCTCTTTCAGGAAGGCATCAATACCAGGCG
>CAVKGJ010000077.1:0-7344 GCA_963655605.1 Oscillospiraceae bacterium | reverse complement strand
GGCATCAGCTCGTATCGGTAGGCTTTTCTGATTTGCATGCTATCCCGGACCCTCTTTCTTTCCCCATTCTATACCTGGCCTATGGATTTGGGGTGTCTGGATCGCTTCGCAATCCTTGCCTTGTATCCCCTTCCTTAAGAACGGAGTTTTATGGCACGGTTGATAAACCGTTCTGAAAAGGAAAAATCGTATTCCATACGAACCGTTTGCACTTTCAGATATTATTCTCCACACGATTCCTTTCCAGAGAAAGGCTGGTTACAATTTTTTATGGTTGAAAGAATTACTGGACAAGTTTGTTCAGCTGTTCCGGACTGACTTTTTCATCCTCCGGCAACGTCTCCAGCGGAATTTTCGCCGTTTCCAGTGCCGCAACGATGTTTTTCAGTTGATGTTCCTGTGCTGCGGCATTATTGATCAATCCGCGCAATGCCTTGATAAGTGGATCATCTTCGTTCGGTGTAATGCCATAGGAAGAAAAAAGCGCTGATGCCGCATCGGTCTTGCTTCCGCTGTCGTCTTTCTGAATGATCCGCGCAGGGTTGCCTACGGCTGTCGCACCGGCCGGAACCGGTCTGACAACAACGGCATTGGAACCGACCTTCGCCATTTCACCCACGGTAAAACTGCCCAGCACTTTCGCACCGGCTCCGATGATGACGCCTCTTTCCAGGGTAGGATGACGTTTTTTGCCTTTGCTAAGTGAGGTACCTCCCAACGTCACACCCTGATAGATCGTGCAATCATCCCCGACTTCAGCCGTTTCACCGATTACCACACCACAGCCATGATCGATAAAAACCCGACGGCCGATCACGGCAGCAGGATGGATTTCAATACCGGTTACAATCCGCGCCAGATGGGAAAAGAAGCGTGCAAACCATTTCAGACCATGATTCCAGCACCAGTGCGAAGCCCGGTGAACCAGAATGGCCTGGAATCCCGGATAACAGGTCAGCACCTCCCACGCATTACGAGCGGCGGGATCACGTTCAATGATGCTTTTGATATCTTCACGAAGATGACGAAACATGTTACAGACGATAATTAACAACCCGGGAGCAAGATAATAACCGTTTCGGTAAAAATGTGCACGATTATTATCCTCCCTGCTATCGTACTTTCATGAGACGCTGCCGTCGTGCCTCATAAAGACAGATTCCGGATGCAACGGAAATGTTCAGGCTTTCAACCGACCCGAACATCGGTATGGCGACCAGCTCGTCACAGGTTTCCCTTGTCAGACGGCGCATGCCCTCGCCTTCAGACCCCATAACAAACGCCGTCGCTCCCGAATAATCCGGTTCGTACAGGCTTTTTCCGGAATCATCCGCTGTTCCTACCACCCAGACACCACGCTCCTTCAACTGGCGAAGCGTTCTGGCCAGATTGGTCACTGTAATGTATGGCACCGTTTCCGCTGCGCCACTGGCCACTTTCTCGACCGTTGCATTGATACCGACAGAACGGTCTTTCGGAGCGATAACTCCATGTGCGCCAACACTGTCTGCAACCCGGAGACATGCCCCCAGATTGTGCGGATCGGTGATCCCGTCCAGAACCAGCAGAAGAGGGTCGCCTTCGATAGCATCTAGCAATTCGTCCAGATTGCGAGCCAGTGACAATGGCGCAGCCATGGCAACCACTCCCTGATGGCGACGGGTTCCAGTCATTTTGTCTAGCCGCTGGCTGTCAGCGGAAATAATGCGTACGCCGGCAGCCCGGGCCACTTTCAGCAAATCCTGCATGCGCCGGTCTGTCCGTCCGGTATCCGCATAAAGTTCCTCGACAGAAGACGCCTCATGACGCAAGCGTGAAGTGACCGCATGAAATCCGAATATAATCCTGTTTTTCATTCTTATCCGTTGCCAAACAAAAGTATCCCTCAATGCGACCGCTGTTTCCGTCCGGTTCGACCCGGCTGAACTTTCGCATCTTTTTCCGTGATCGTCGCAATATTCCTTTTTTTGTAACGATCAAATATGACGTGCTGTCCTGGTTGCGCGGCAGAAACCTTGCCATTTTTGCTGTCTTCCGCCTTGAACGGTCCATCGACAACCAGCAAATCGATCTGGCGCGCATCCATATCCACCCGGCTGATCTGCACAATCACCCGATCGGTCAGCTGATAGCGGACGCCAGTCCGTTCCCCGCGCAATTCATGACGGATTTCATCGAAATGGTAATAGTCGTTACCCAGATCGGTCACATGTACCAGTCCTTCGATAAAGAGATCATCAAGCTGGACAAAAATGCCGAAACCGGTCACGCCTGAAATTGTTCCGGTAAAATGCTCTCCGAGCTTGTCGCGAACGAAATAACATTTGAGCCATGCCTCGACATCCCGCGATGCGTCATCGGCACGCCTTTCATTGGCGGAACAATGTAATCCGAGCGCTTCCCAGATGGCCTCTTCCGCATTTGCCTTTTTATTGCCGCCCGATTTTTCCTTGAGCATCTGTTTGCGTATCGAACTGGGTACGTTCGAATTCAGCAAACGGCGATCGATTCCCTGGGGAACATAACGATTTCCTTCCAGAACAGCCTTGATGACCCGATGCGTCAGCAAATCGGGATATCGCCGTATCGGACTGGTGAAGTGAGTATACGCTTCGTAGGCCAGGCCGAAATGGCCGATGTTCTCCGGACTGTACATGGCCTGCTGCATGGAACGGAGCAGCATGGTCTGCAATAATGGTGCATCGGCCCTCGGTTCGATCTGTTTGATCAGGGTTGCATAATCGGAAGGCGCAGGTGAATCTCCTCCGCCCAAAGATAACCCGATCTGTGCCAGAAACGATCTGACCTGTTCGAGCTTCTGCTCGTTCGGTTGTGCATGAACACGGTAAGTACCCGGATGATGATGGCGCGTAATGAAATCAGCCGCGCAAACATTGGCCGCCAGCATGCATTCTTCTATCAGCTTGTGTGCATCGTTGCGGATTCGCGGCAGAATCTTTTCGATCTTTCCCGCGTCATTGCTGACGATATACGTTTCAACCGTTTCAAAATCGATTGCCCCCCGTTTTTCTCTTGCACTGGCCAGTATCTTGTACAAACCATACAGATTCATAAGATGCGAAACGAGACTGGCATAAATGGCGGCTTCCGGCCCACGCTGGTTCTTCAGGATGGCGGCCACTTCAGTATAGGTCAGCCGTGCTGCCGAATGCATAACGGCAGGATAAAACTGGTAAGCCTGCAACTTGCCTTCAGACGAGACCAGCACATCACATACCAGAACAAGCCTGTCCACACCGGGATTCAGCGAACAAAGTCCGTTCGACAGTTTTTCCGGCAACATGGGAATGACCCGACGCGGGAAATAGACCGACGTCGCTCTCAGAAGAGCATCCTTGTCCAGAGGCGTATTCGGCTTGACATAGTGACTGACATCGGCAATGGCCACAATCAGGCGGTAACCATCTCCATCGGCCAGTTTGACCGGCTCGCAGTAAACAGCATCATCAAAATCACGCGCATCTTCGCCATCAATCGTGACCAGGGGGATATCGCGCAAATCGACCCGGTCCTCATAATCGTCCGGACCGACCTGATCTGGCAACTTGTCCGCCTCCAGAAGGGCCTCCCGCGAAAAAAGATGAGGCAAACCGAACTTCCGGACAGCGATCTCGATTTCAATGCCCGGATCGTCAATATTGCCCAGTACCTCAACAATTCTCGCTACCGGCTGTGTATAACGTGACGGCTGGGACACCAGCTGCGCATTGACGATCTGTCCGGCCCTGGCATTTCCCGGAGAACCGTCGACAAGAATATCATGCACGATACGCCTGTCCTCGGGGACAATCAGCCAGACGCCGTTTTCATTGACCAGCCGACCGACAATATGGGTATGGGCACGGCTGACTACCGACACGATCACACCTTCCGGCCTGCCTTTTTTATCTGTACTGACAATACGGACCTGTACCCTGTCGTTATGCATCACTTTCTGCATCTCGTTTTCCGACAGGAATATGTCTTCACCTCCGTCATCGCGGATGACAAAGCCATAGCCATCCGGATGGGAATGAACATATCCGGTAATGAACTGGGCCGACGTATTGACCTTGTAATTCCCCTTTGGATCACACACCAGCTGCCCGTCACGTTCCATGGCATCAAGACGTTTCAGCAAACCGTCAATTTCGGTTTTCCTGACATGCAGTTCCCTAGCGATGGTTTTCACACTTCGCCCTCTGCTCGCTTCACGCAGGACTTCAATGATTTCTTCCCGACTGGGAATGGGATATGGATATTTTTTCAAAAGATTTCTAGTCCGAAATTATTCAATAGCAACAGCGCAACAGTCTCATCTTCCTTTTTTTTATCAAATTAGGCAAGATGATTGACACATTTGCATATCCGGTTATAATGGCAACCTTACTTTTGCAGATCAAAAAGATTATCAGCAAATTGTGACTGTTCAATCTCGCTGAATGCAAATATAATACCAGATGTTGAAAAATGCCCACGTGGCGGAATTGGTAGACGCGCATGGTTCAGGTCCATGTGCCGCGAGGTGTGGGGGTTCAAATCCCTCCGTGGGCACCAAACGTTAGTTTCATAACGTTCCATTTCGTCCAAATTCGCAAAATGAACCGTGTAAATTCAATGATTTACGCGGTTTTTTGTTTTTCATCTTCTATCAGAGTTCTATACAATCCAGAAAAAACAGGGGTACATTTAGGGGTATATTTCAATCACACAAGATAAAGATACCCTTGAAAATGGCAAGACCAGTCAAACCCTTAACTTCCATACAAATCAAAAATACAAAGCCAGCAGAAAAGCCATACAAACTTTTCGATGGAGGAGGTCTTTTTCTGCAAGTCAATGCTACCGGCTCCAAATTCTGGAAAATGAAATTTTCTCAGAATGAAAAGGAAAATTCGTTATCCTTTGGCAAATACCCTGACATATCGTTACAGCAAGCAAGAGAAAAACGAGAAGAAACACGGAAAATGATTGCCAATGGCATCAACCCGAAAGCTGCCCGAAAAGAACAGAAAAGACAACGACAAGAAGCCGAGAAAACTAAAGCGATTGATGCCGAAAACACATTTCAGATCGCATCACGTTTGTATGCCAGCAAAGCTGGCAGAACGACCAAAGCCTACCATAACAAGATAGTGAGGGAATTCGAAATTCACCTGTTTCCCGTTATCGGAACAAACACATCAAAGATATTACAAGCGGAGAACTGACATCTATTTTTCAAGGTATTGCCAAAAAGACCAACAAAGAAGGCAAACCCATGACATACATGGCTAAAAAATTATGTCGTTGGCATTCGAAGTATACGATCTTGCCAACCCAGAAAACAGTCAACAAGAACTGCCCAATCCCTGCCGTCGTATAGTCACATCTCTGCCTAAACATAAAAAACCGAGTAGATTATATTTCGTTTAAGCGAAATAAGGCAGATCCTTTCACAAAAACAAATCACCCTTCCCCAAAATATTTTTGAAGTTGAGGAACTAGCGGCACTGTTCCGCTAGGAGGCTGAAACGCTGCTAGCAATGCGATCATGCCTTTCTTCCTGATGGCTGAACACGGCATTGTGGCAAAAGTGGATCGGTCAACGCTGGACGAATCCCCGGAAGCCTACAAGAATATCTGGGAAATCATGGCAATGCAGATCGATCTTGTCGATGTGAAGCACCACATCAAGTCCATCATCAACATCAAGGGTTAGGAACCGGAAGTACCGGACTTGTCCACAGAAACAGTAGACAAATTTTGCTGAATAATTTGTATCTGGTTGATTTTAAATAGGCAAAGTGGTTTGCCTGAATTGACATTTCATGCTATAATTAAATTGATAAGACCTCCCAAGCCTATGCTGTTTACAGTATGCTCAAACCGGGAGGTTACTTTTATTGTAAGCCCTCCTCATCCAGTTCAGATATGAACTATGCAAAACCTCCTCTCAGTATTTTAGATCAAATAGCCTTATTAAAAGAACGCGGCCTTCTAATCCAGAATGAAAAAAGGGCAAGACACTATTTAACGTATATTGGTTATTATCGGTTTAGTGCATATTGGCTCTCATTTGAATATCTTGATAAGCAAGGAAAACGGACACACCGTTTCAAAAAAGGAACTTCATTTGATGATGTTTTGGGATTGTATATTTTTGATCGGAAACTTCGTTTACTTGTTATGGAGGCTATGGAACGGATTGAAGTTGCCATAAGGACATATTGTCAAATGAATTTTCTATGAAACATGGTTCTCATGCTTTTATGGATCAAAGTCTTTTCAAAAATAAAAAGCATCATCAGGACGATCTAAACCAAATTAAATCGTATATTAATGATAGCAAAGAAATTTTTGTGCAGCATTACCTAAAGACTTATACTACACCCGATTTGCCCCCCATTTGGGCAATTGTGGAAACCCTGTCGTTTGGCTCATTGTCAAAATGGTTTTCCAACACAAAAGAAAATAATATAAAAGCACCGATTGCTAAAAATCTGGGATTTCCTAAAATCAATTTGTTAGATTCTGTTTTGCACGCACTTACAAATGTCAGAAATATTTGTGCGCATCATGGAAGGTTGTGGAATCGTAAATTTACTACCCAAATACCATTTATAAAACAATTGAAAAATGAATTAGTTGTCGAACATGGAAACCAGACATCAAGAAAATTATACAATTATTTGGTTATAATAATTCATATTATGCATCATATCAACAATGGAAGTAGCTGGCGTGATAGGGTAAAAGAACATATTAAAACTTGTAATTTAGGTGTGATAGAAATGGGGTTCCCAAATAATTGGGAAAATTCTAGTATTTGGAATTAAGTTGAATAATTTTTTGCGCAAGTTCCTACCTTATTGACTTGGATGCTTTTGTTCATACTATGGCTGAACGCGGCATTGTGGCAAAAGTGGATCGGTCAACACTGGACAAATCCCCGGAAGCCTACAAGAATATCTGGGAAGTCATGGCAATGCAGGCTGATCTGGTCGATGTGAAGCACCACATCAAGCCCATCATCAACATCAAGGGTTAGGAACCGGAAGTACTGGACTTGTCCACAGAAACAGTAGACAAATTTTGCTGAATAATTTGTATCTGATTGATTTTAAATAGGTAAGGTGGTTTTCCTGAATCGGCGGCATAACTTGGGTATGCACGAGCCTGTAACACATTCTGTGGACATTTATCAAAGAAAGGAAGAAACCCTTTCTCCGAATTCGATGCAGAACCGATTCAGCGCTGATTTCCAGTTCCGGATCGGCATGGTCCATTTTCTGGACGATTCCATGATAGCCAGCCAGACCACCTTCATGGCTGCCTCATCATCCGGGAACATTTTATGACGGT
>CAVKGJ010000076.1:0-8138 GCA_963655605.1 Oscillospiraceae bacterium | reverse complement strand
GTATCCGGCAGGACCGGAACCGAGAATGATAACGTCAGAATGTATGGAAGAAGTCGTCATAATGAATCACCAGAAAGAACCGGATATTGTCCAGAAAACCCGAATTGAACAAAACGACCGGGAACGCGGTCAAATATTTTTATCCGTTCCACCAAAACTTGTTAAGATTATAGTCCAAAGTGCCTGAACAAAAAGCCCGCTCTTCATGAACCAGCTATTTAGCTACCAAAAAATCAGTCACATTGCTGCCGGACATGGGTCTTTTTTTCAAAGTCGCATACAATAATCGCGATACATTGTCCGGTTACATAAAGATTCTATCGTTACGGATTCATGAGCAAAAACATTTCGAGCTACGACAGAAAAAAACAGGATCCACAACCTGTCACCCCAAGCCGATCGGCCCGTCTGGTGATAGAAGCATGGTGGTTTGTCCTGATCGCCGTAACAGTTTATTTTTTCCTTATTCTTCTGACTTTCGACAAAGCCGACCCAGGCTGGTCGCACGCCAACCAGGTTGCCAGCATTTCCAACCTCGGCGGCAGGATCGGTGCATGGATATCCGACCTCCTGTTTTTTACATTTGGACTTTCCGCATGGTGGCTTATTCTGTGGATGGTACGTGCGATATGGACAGGTTATCGCCGGATTTCTCGACTGCTCCTGCTCCAGGAAGAACCTGAATCGTCATGGCTTCGCGACCGGATTCTCAAAAATGCCGGTTTCATCATTCTGCTTGTTTCCAGTGCCGGTATCGAATACCTGCGCATGTACAATACAAAAGCCAAACTGCCTGGCATAGCCGGCGGCATTCTCGGCGAAATTGTCGGAAAAACGACCCAGCATTATTTCGGGTTTATCTGCGGCACACTTCTGCTCGTTCTGTTATGTGCAGTGGGCTTCAGTCTTTTTCTTCAGATGTCTTGGCTTCAGCTTGTCGAACGCATTGGCGCTTTCATTGAAGGTATTTACTACTTCGGCAAACGGATTTACACCACTCGCGAAGACCGCAAAATCGGTCAAGTCGCAACAGTAAAGCGCGAAGAAACCATCAAGGAAGAAAAGGCGAAAGCGACCGAAGCCCCTCCCATGCGTATCGAGCCTCAAGTCACGGATGTCCCCAAATCGGAACGGGCCGAAAAGGAAAGGCAGGTCGCGCTCTTCAACGATCTGCACGATTCCGAGTTGCCCCCCCTTTCTCTACTTGACGCCATTCCCATACAGAAGGAAACCGTCAGCGTGGAAACACTGGAATTCACCAGTCGCCTGATCGAAAAGAAACTGTCAGATTTCGGTGTCAGTGTCCGTGTCGTGGCCGCTCATCCCGGCCCCGTCGTCACGCGGTACGAAATCGAACCTGCAACCGGCGTCAAGGGCAGTACCATCGTCAATCTGGCCCGTGATCTGGCCCGTTCGCTTTCGCTGGTATCCATCCGTGTTATTGAAACCATCCCTGGCAAAAACTACATGGCGCTTGAATTGCCGAATGCCAAGCGCCAGATCGTCCGGCTGACCGAAATCCTGAGTTCCAAAATTTACAGTGACGCCACCTCGAACCTGACGATCGCACTCGGCAAGGATATCGCAGGCAGTCCCGTTGTGGCTGATCTGGCCAGAATGCCTCATCTGCTGATTGCGGGCACAACCGGTTCGGGCAAATCCGTCGGTATCAATGCGACCATCCTGTCCCTGCTTTACAAGGCCGATCCCAATCAGGTCCGACTTATCCTGATCGACCCGAAAATGCTGGAACTGTCGATTTATGAAGGCATTCCTCATCTTCTCGCTCCTGTCGTCACGGACATGAGACAGGCAGGCCATGCACTGAACTGGGCTGTAGCAGAAATGGAAAAACGCTACAAGCTCATGTCACATCTGGGTGTCCGCAATCTGGCAGGCTACAATAACCACATCGCAGAAGCCGAAAAGAAGGAAGAGAAAATACCGAATCCGTTTTCCATCACTCCGGATACCCCCGAACCACTGGAAAAAATGCCCCAGATCGTCATCATCATCGACGAATTTGCCGACCTGATGATGGTTGTCGGAAAAAAAGTGGAAGAGCTGATCGCCCGTATCGCCCAGAAAGCGCGTGCTGCCGGCATACACCTGATTCTGGCGACGCAACGTCCTTCCGTAGACGTCATTACTGGACTGATCAAGGCCAACATTCCGACACGCATCGCATTTCAGGTCAGCAGTAAAATCGATTCGAGAACGATCCTAGACCAGATGGGAG
Organism: Oscillospiraceae bacterium; assembly: GCA_963655605.1. Taxonomy (GTDB): domain Bacteria; phylum Pseudomonadota; class Gammaproteobacteria; order Burkholderiales; family Burkholderiaceae_D; genus Oxalobacter. The sequence goes on along the minus strand of CAVKGJ010000076.1, from coordinate 5,899 downwards.
CCGAAACATTACTGGGACTGGGCGATATGCTTTACCTTCCACCGGGTACCGGCTTGCCGAACAGGGTGCATGGTGCATTCGTTTCGGACGACGAAGTCCACCGCGTCGTTTCATTCCTGAAAGAACATGGTGAAACCAATTACATCGAAGGAATCCTCGAAGGCGGTACGGCAGAAGACGATACCGCAGGCATCGATGGAGAACATTCTACCGATGGTGAAACAGATGCGCTTTACGATCAGGCAGTCGCCATTGTCCTGAAAAACCGGCGTGCCTCCATTTCGCTGGTTCAGCGCCATTTGCGCATCGGATACAACCGTGCTGCCCGCCTCCTTGAACAAATGGAAAAAAGCGGACTCGTTTCCCCCATGCAAAGCAATGGCAACCGTGAGATTCTGGTACCCTCTAGCAACAATGACTGAAATTTCCGAACCTGCACCAACCATTCAGGTCAAACAATTACCGAATTCCGACATCTGAAAAATATCATGCGATCCTGTCTTCACAAAACCACCTGTATACTGCTGTTGATCATGACGCCTTTTCTGGCACAAGCGACAGCACTGGACCAGCTGAAGCATTTCTCGGCCAATGCCCGTTCGGCAAAAGGTGAATTCAACCAGGCACAAGTCAAATCAGGCGAAAAAATCAGGTTCACCAACACCGCATCCGGAACATTTCTTTTTTCCCGGCCCGGCAAATTCATCTGGACCTACAACAAGCCTTATGAACAGGTACTGCAGGCAGACGGTACCCGCCTGTACATGTATGACAAGGATTTAAACCAGGTCACCATCAAAAAGCTGGGCGATGCCCTTGGTTCCAGCCCTGCAGCCATTCTTTTCGGCAGCAACGATCTCGAAAAAAGTTTCATCATAAAGAACATTGATGCCCATAATGGCTATGAATGGGTTGAAGTCGTTCCGAAAACAAAAGACACCCCTTTCGAAAAAATCAATATCGGCATGAAAGACGGTCTCCCACAAGCCATGGAGTTATATGATTCACTCGGTCAGCTGACACTGATCAAATTCACGAAATTCACGAAAAATCCACCCGTCAATACCGGTACATTCCGGTTTGTCATTCCCAGAGGAGTAGATGTTTTCGAAAACTGATACCGATCCATTTCGTTGACATCCTCATGACACCATTGCAACATCATCCGATATCCCGGTAAAGCAGTACCACCGCTTCTGCCGCGATACCTTCTTCCCTGCCCAGAAAACCGAGTTTCTCATTGGTTTTCGCCTTGACGTTGACCCGCGAAACATCCACATCCAGATCTACCGCCAGATTCGCTCTCATAGCAGCAATATACGGCGCCATCCGGGGTACCTGTGCAATAATCGTCGTATCGACATTGCCGACAGCATACCCCTCTTTTGCAACCCGTTTCACCGCTTTCCTGAGCAAGAACCGCGAATCGGCACCGGCAAACCGTTCATCCGTATCCGGGAAATGTCTGCCAATATCCCCCAGTCCTGCGCCTCCCAGCAAGGCATCGGTCACGGCATGCAGCAGGACATCTGCATCTGAATGGCCCAGCAATCCAGTTGCGTGCGGAACAGGAACACCGCCGATAATCAGCTTGCGGCCCGGGACCAGTGCGTGGCAATCGTATCCTTGACCTATTCTGAAAGGAAAATCATTCATTATCGGTTCCCTTTGACAATCAAACGCCATTTCCGGCTTTCATCAGCATCTCGACAAATGCCAGATCGGATGGACGGGTAATCTTGATATTGCGCAAATGCCCTTCCACCAGACGAGGATTCAGTCCCATTGCCTCGACAGCGCCGGCTTCATCCGTCACATTTTCATATTTTCCAAGTGCTTCCCGCAAAATGGCATAGGGAAACATCTGTGGTGTCTGTGCCAGCCACAGTCCTTCACGCGATACTGTCACGACACGTTTTTCCGTCTGCCGTTTGACCGTATCGGCTATCGGCAAAGCCAGAATGCCGCCGGCACGCTTGCCTGCGGCGTCTTGCATCAGCCGGCGGACCAGTTCCGGCGTCAGCCCCGGACGTGCCGCATCATGTACCAGTATCCAGTCATTCCGTGCACATTCGGTGGACATGGCATTCAATCCGTTCATCACGGTTTCACGGCGGGTCGCGCCTCCACATCGCAGAAAATGGACATGTCCGGAATCACGACCTGGACATCCTGCGGCAATCCTTTCAAGCCAAGTATCTTCCGGACTGACAATGACGTAAATACTCTCGATTTCCTGACATGCCAGAAATGCTTTTATGGAATGCCACAAGACCGGCTCTCCAAGCAATTCCAGATACTGTTTCGGACAGGCAGCTTGCATACGTGCGCCGACCCCTGCTGCCGGAATCAGGGCAAAAAAACGCGATACAGGATGAACGGTATTCACCGAAAGGCTCATGGGAAATCAATCCATACAGGAAACGATTGGCGGCAGGAAGCCGTCATCGTTTATAATGTTACATTTGATTTTTGTATTGTAATCTGGAACAGCCGAATTGGCGCCTTGCCGATATCGTCTTTTTTGTATTGATGCCCTTCGATCTCAAGAAATTCCTCCCCCGTCCCGGACAACGTTTTGTATTGCCGCCCCTGCATGGTTCGGCAGACGCACTTGTACTTGCAAAAGCCGCGCATGAACTGAAATCCAGACAGCAGATGCTGGTCACCATCGTCGCCAATGCCTCGGATGCCCGGCGTCTCCTCGAAGAAGTTCCATGGTTCGACAACGAAACGGACGAACCGTTGCGCTGTCATCTTCTTCCTGACTGGGAAACTTTGCCGTATGACTCCTTTTCGCCCCATCAGGATCTTGTTTCCCAACGATTGGCGACCTTGTATGAAGTGTACAATGGACGCTGCGATGTCCTTCTTGTCCCGACATCCACTGCCCTGTTGCGTATTGCACCGCCATCTTTTCTGGCAGCCCATACCTTCTTTTTCAAACAGGGAGAAACCCTGGATGAGGAAAAACTGAAATCGCAACTGACCATTGCCGGATACAACCATGTCTCGCAGGTCATGTCTCCCGGCGAATATTCTGTTCGCGGCGGTCTGATCGATCTCTTTCCCATGGGATCGAAACTGCCTTACCGGATTGACCTTTTCGGTGATACGATCGAAACCATCCGTACATTCGACGCCGATACCCAGCGCTCGCTTTACCCTGTGAAGGAAATCCGCATGCTTCCCGGCAGGGAATTTCCCATGGATGAGCAGTCACGGGCCTTTTTCAGAAGCCGCTGGCGTGAAGTATTCGAAGGTGATCCGACTCTCTCCGTCATTTATCGCGATATCGCCAGTGGCATTGCTTCGGCCGGTATCGAATATTACTTGCCGCTTTTCTTTGAGGAAACGGCAACACTTTTCCAGTATCTTCCGGAAAATGCCATTTTCGCACTCATCGGCAATATCAGCGAAGCCTTCCAGCGATTCTGGGCAGATACACAGTCACGATACAATTTTCTGAAATCCGATCGTGAACGTCCATTGCTGCCACCGGAAAAACTGTTTTTAAGCAGCGAGGACTTTTTCGTCCTGGCACAGCCTTTCGGCCGATGGGGCATCACCTCTGACGATGCGCCATCCGAACTGTCCGCCCCGCTTCCCGATATCACCGTAAACCGGCGTGCCGACGATCCACTTGCCAGTCTCAGAGACTATATCAAGCGTGCTGGAAAACGTGTGCTGATCTGTGCCGAATCACCGGGACGCCGCGAAACGATGCAACAGCTTTTCAACGAATACAACCTCAAGGTCACGGCCTGCACGGGATTTACCGACTTCATAACCCATCATGAAGAAATCATGTTCTGCGTCGCCCCACTTCAGAAAGGTTTTGCGCTTGGTTACGTTTTCGGCGATCTGGCTTTCATTACGGAAACGGAACTGTATGCCAATTCCGGACGACGGGCCGGCCGCAAGAAAACAGAAACCAACTTCCATATCGAATCCATCGTCAGGGATCTTTCCGAACTGAAAATAGGCGATCCGGTCGTTCACGCCAATCACGGTATCGGCCGTTACCGTGGACTGATTACCGTCAATCTTGGCGAAGGCGAAACGGAATTCCTGCATTTGCAATACGCACATGACGCCAAGCTGTACGTCCCGGTTTCCCAACTGCATGTGATTTCACGTTATGCCGGAACCTCGCCTGAAGACGCCCCCCTGCATACACTCGGATCTGGCCAGTGGGAAAAAGCCCGCCAGAAAGCTGCACAGAAAATTCATGACACCGCTGCCGAATTGCTGGATCTGTATGCCCGTCGTTCCATGCGCAAGGGATTCGCTTTTCCATTGACCAAAAACGACTACGAAGCTTTCGCAGACAGCTTCGGATTCGAGGAAACGCCCGATCAGGCCGCTGCGATCGCCGCCGTCATGGAAGACATGACATCGGACAAACCGATGGACAGGCTGATCTGCGGTGATGTCGGTTTCGGCAAGACCGAAGTGGCCCTGCGAGCCGCCTTCATTGCCGTGATGGGCGGTAAACAGGTCGCTCTTCTGGCACCGACCACTTTGCTGGCCGAACAGCATGCCCAGACATTCAGGGACCGCTTCGCCGACTGGCCGGTCAGAATCTCGGAACTTTCCCGTTTCCGTACACAAAAACAGGTGAACCAGACCATTCAGGGACTGGAAGACGGCTCGATCGACATCGTCATTGGCACTCACAAACTGCTCTCAAAAGACGTGTCCTTCAAGCGGCTTGGCCTGCTCATCATCGACGAGGAACACCGTTTCGGCGTCCGGCAGAAAGAAGCCCTGAAAACCATTCGCGCCGAAGTGGATATTCTGACCCTTACGGCTACACCGATTCCGCGAACACTCGGTATGGCACTGGATGGCCTGCGCAGCTTCTCGATCATTGCCACTGCCCCCCAGAAACGACTGGCCATCAAGACTTTCGTCCGTTCCGAAAACGACTCGGTCATTCGCGAAGCCTGTCTGCGCGAACTCAAACGCGGTGGACAGGTTTATTTCCTGCACAACGAGGTGGAAACCATCGAAAATCGCCGCATCATGCTGGAAAACTTGCTGCCGGAAGCCCGTATCGGTGTCGCTCACGGCCAGATGCATGAACGGGAACTGGAAAAAGTCATGCGGGATTTCGTGGCGCACCGGTACAACATCCTGTTGTGCACCACGATCATCGAAACCGGTATTGACGTTCCAAACGCCAATACCATGGTCATGCATCGCGCCGACAAATTCGGACTGGCGCAATTGCACCAGTTGCGCGGCCGTATCGGGCGGTCACACCATCAGGCTTATGCCTATCTGCTCGTCAACGACACGCAGACTCTCTCAAAACAGGCACAGCGCCGGCTGGAAGCTATCCGACAAATGGAAGAACTGGGCAGCGGCTTCTTTCTGGCCATGCACGATCTCGAAATTCGTGGCGCCGGGGAAGTGCTTGGAGAAGAACAATCCGGTGAAATGGTCGAAATCGGATTCCAGATGTATTCCGACATGCTGAAAGAAGCGGTACGTGCCATGAAAAAAGGCAAACAGCCCGATTATGATGCGCCTTTCACGACGACAACGGAAATCAATCTTCATACGCCGGCCCTGTTGCCTGCCGACTACTGTTCCGGCATCAATGAACGTCTGTCCCTGTATAAGCGCTTCGCAAATTGCGAAACACAGGAACAGGTCAATGACTTGCAGGAAGAACTGATCGACCGTTTCGGAAAACTGCCGGAAGCGGCACAGGCTCTTGTCGAAACCCACCGGCTTCGTCTGCTTGCAAAAACAGTTGGCATCATCAAGATCGATGCCCACACGGAAGCTGCCGTCATGCAATTTCTGCCAAATCCGCCTATTGACGCCACGCGCATCATTGAACTGATCCAGAAAAACAAAAACATTCGCCTGAACGGACCGGAAAAAC
>CAVKGJ010000075.1:0-3043 GCA_963655605.1 Oscillospiraceae bacterium | reverse complement strand
ATGCTACGGCAGCTTGAAATACATCTTTTCCCGTTTGTCGGTGACAAAAACATCAAGGATATAGAAGGCAGGGAATTGGCCGATATATTCAAAGGTGTTGCCGAAAAAAAGAACAAGGAAGGCAAGCCCATGACATACATGGCCAAGAAGCTGTGCCAGTGGACGGCGGAAGTTTACGATCTGGCCAATGTGGAAAACAGCAGCTTCAATCTGAATAATCCATGCCGGGCAATCATCAAGTTTTTGCCAAAGCACGAAACGGAACACGCCAAAATCATACCATTCGAGAAATTGCCGGATTTCATTCCGGCATTACAAGCGTATGGCGGGCATATCCTGACAAAGGCAGCTATATGGATGATGCTTTATACCGGTGTTCGGCAAGTAAGCATCCGGCGTGCACAATGGTCTGATTTTGACATGGATGCAGTGATCTGGAACCGCAAGCCGGAAAAGCTGGACAAGCAAATCCATCCTTTGCCATTACCAAAACAAGCCATTGATGTACTTGAGACCATATATCCGTTATCGGGTGGCAGTCCTGACAATTTGGTGTTTCCGAGTATTTACGAAAACAAGCTGCAAATGGGGGAAACCGCTATCGGTACAGCGATAGAAAACATGGGTTTTGACGCGGATGGTCACGGTATGCGGGGAACGGTAACGACAGGATTGAATGAACTGGGGTACGACTTCCGGAAGATAGAAACCCAAACAGGGCACGCGCTAAAAAATTCTGTTGAGGCAGCCTATAACCACGCAAAACTATTTGAAGCAAGGCGCCAGATGATGCAGGAATGGGCTGATTATCTGGACAAACTGAAAACCAACAAAGTCATTCCTTTGAAACGGGCATAGCTGTCAATATATACAGTACAATAGAGGCTAACAGAGTATCAGGCAGAATAAGCCGCGCCTAGTCCGACGGGACGAAAACGGGTAACCCTGACCCGCTGGCGTGGCTTACCGGACAGGGAATAACGTGAGGGGCGTTATGAGCATCAAGGAATTTCTGGCAGAAGGTAATAAGGATTTCATCAGTTTGTATGATTTGTTGAAAGAGTTGGAAAAACAACAAAATGTTTCCCATCAAGAAGCCGCTGCCTATCTCTATCGCCTGGCGGGAATCGTAGATCTTCCGACTTTGTATTCTTTTTCAATTGGTGGTGGTAAAAGAATAGAGTACAACGAGGACGCCTATCATTACATTCGTTTGGCCGCGCAAGATGAATTACAAACTGACTTTTTCGGAATTTGTTTGTTGAACGCAAAAAATTTTGGTTTTTCCGCAAGCGAAATGATGGAATTTCTTGTGACACATGGAATAAACATCGACCTGAACGAATATACACAATCGGTATTATCGAAGCGTAAACGGCAAGCGGAAAAAGAGGAAACGGGATTACAGGAAAATTCCGAAGCAAAGCAAAAACAGGAAAACAATATTGAAACGCTTGTTTCTGAAAACGAGAATTTAAAGCGTGAATTGGAAAGACTGAAGGCCGAGCAGCTTCAGGGTAAAAACAGAACATCCATCATGAAATTGATAGCGGCATTGGCAGTACAAGGATACAAAGCAGAACTTTCGAATGGCAGGATTGCCAACATTGGCGAAATTGTCGCCGATTCACAAAAAAACGGTACACCATTGGATGAAAAAACGGTTCGCAATATCCTGAACGAAGCATTGAAACTGAACGAATGATTGAATTTCCCGAATGTCATCACTTCGGCAAAAATGCCATGTAGCCCGCATGAATGCTTGCGGCAAGTGGGAAATTTTCAGAATTTCCCGTTTGTGATTCCGAATTTCCCGCTAAAAAACCGTTCAACGAAATAACCTTCCATTTGTCCGCATTGGACGCATTAAGACAAAAAGGAGGTTCTTCGATGACAGAAACACAAAACAGCACCAAACGCATCATCCGCCAGAAAGAAGTATGTGACAAACTGGGGTTGTCCAAAGCGACAATCTGGACCTATGTTCGGACACGGGACGATTTCCCGAAGCCGATCAGACTGGGGGCCAATTCCGTCGGTTGGCTGGAATCCGAAATAGACGCCTTCATCGACGCACGCATAACCGCCAGCAGAGCATGACAGGAGACATCATGCAAACAAAAATACATGCCGATCTGGTAGGTATTCCGCTGCCAGTGGACGCCAGACGCGCCTTTATTGACACTGTGCGCAGTATCTTGAAATGTGCCCCGGAAGCCATCAGGGAAGAAGGCGTGATACAACGCTTTTCCACCAACGGCAAAAAAGGCGATACATCCGGCTGGTGCATCTGGTACGGCAAAGCCGGTGCCTTCGGAGACTGGAGAACCGGAGAAAGCCACCGATGGCACTGCCGGGAATACGGAGAACTGAACCGCGAAGAGCGCAGGAGAATCGACCGCCATATCAGACAGGCCGAAGAAATCAGGAAGCGGGAGATCGAAGCCGGACACCGGCACATGGCCAAACAGGCCAGAGAAGACATACAGGGATTTTGCCCGGCAACAAAAGACCATCCCTACCTGATCGAAAAGAGAATTGAACCGCATGACGCCCTGATCGACGGGAGAAACAGCCTCATCATTCCCATGTACTTCAATGGAGAGATCGTTTCATACCAGCGCATCTATCCCGTAAGACTGCCGGACGGCACCAACAAACGCTTTCTGAAAGGCGGGCGCAAAAAAGGCTGTTACCACCCGATAGGAAACAAGGGAGCCGGGGACCTGGGTATCTGTGAAGGCTTCGCCACCGGCGCCAGCATCCACGAAGCCACCGGAGATGACATCATTGTCGCCTTTGACGCGGGCAACCTGTTAGCGGTAGCCAGAGCCATGCGGGAGCGATACCCGGGCAGGAAAATCATCCTCTGGGCCGATGACGATTATCGGAGAGTGGACAGAAACGGCCAGCCGGAAAACATCGGCGTCATCAAAGCCACCGAAGCCGCACAGGCGGTAAATGGCTATCTGGCCGTGCCGGACTTCGGAGACAAGAGACCGGAAGGCGCGACCGACTTCAATGACCTGCACCGGACAATGAA
>CAVKGJ010000074.1:0-2974 GCA_963655605.1 Oscillospiraceae bacterium | reverse complement strand
GCCCTGTACGATCTTGCATTATTCAAGACGGTAGTTTGGCGCCTCTTTGGTGATCTGAACGTCATGAACATGCGATTCACGCATGCCTGCGGAACTGATTTCAACAAAAGCGGCTTTTTCACGCATTTCGTCAATCGTTTTGCAGCCGCAATATCCCATCGAGGAACGGATACCGCCGATCAGCTGGAAGATAATGGCATTGACACTGCCCTTGTATGGAACACGTGCCTCGATTCCTTCCGGAACCAGCTTGTCCGGCTGGTGCTCCGCTTCATCCTGGAAATAACGGTCAGCGGAACCGCGCTGCATGGCACCGACACTGCCCATGCCACGATAAGCCTTGTAACTGCGCCCCTGATACAAAATGACTTCACCTGGAGCTTCATCCGTACCGGCGAACATGCTACCCATCATGACGGTGGAAGCGCCGGCTGCCAGTGCCTTGGCGATATCACCCGAGAAACGGATACCGCCATCCGCGATACATGGAACCCCCGTGCCCTGCAACGCGTCGGCGACATCGGAAATCGCCGTAATCTGTGGAACGCCGACACCGGCAACGATACGGGTAGTACAGATCGATCCCGGACCGATGCCTACCTTGACGGCATCCGCGCCATGATCCAGCAAGGCTCTGGCTGCGTCTGCCGTCGCAATATTGCCGCCAATCACCTCGATGCTGGGATAATGCGTCTTGACCCATTTGACACGATCGAGAACACCTTGCGAGTGGCCATGTGCCGTATCGACGACAAGTACGTCAACACCGGCCTTGGCCAGCAATTCGATACGCTCGTCATTATCCGGTCCGACACCGACTGCGGCACCCGCCAGCAGTTTGCCATATCCATCCTTGGAAGCCAGCGGATAATCATTCGTTTTCTGGATATCCTTTACGGTAATCAGGCCGCGCAATTCAAATGCATCGTTGACGACCAGTACACGTTCCAAACGGCTGCGATTCATCAGACGTTTGGCTTCGTCAAGAGAAGCACCTTCCTTGACATAAACCAGTTTTTCACGAGGCGTCATTTTGTCCCGAACCGGTGCGTTCAGTTCTTCTTCAAAACGCAAGTCGCGATTGGTAATAATACCGACAACGGTACGTCCTTCCACAACCGGGAAACCACTGATGCCATGCTGCTTGGACAAGGCAATGACATCACGGATTTTCATGTTCGGAGGAATGGTAATCGGATCGGTCACAACACCTGCTTCAAACCGCTTGACCCTGGCAACTTCCCTCGCCTGTTCGAGAGCGGTCATATTTTTGTGGATAATACCGATACCACCCTGCCTTGCCATGGCAATGGCCAGAGACGACTCTGTCACGGTATCCATTGCTGCGGAAAGCAAAGGAATATTCAACGAGATTTTCCTCGTCAAACGGGTTTTCAAAACGGTATCTTTGGGAAGAACGGCGGAATAGGCCGGAACGAGAAGCACGTCATCGAACGTGAGTGCCTTTTTGAGTAGTCGCATGGTATTTCCTATGTGTCCAAAACAGGATTATACAGATTTTTCAGAAAAATTGCCTATCATAATTTTCGCATTTTGCAAAAGAACTGGCGCATTGTTGCTTGAAAAAAAACGGGAAACAGGATATTCCTGTCATATTCTGATCCGGCGAACAGTTTGCTCCATCATAGAAACCGTCCGTTTTATCTCTTCATGAAAATTATCCTTGCGAAAGGGGCCGTTACACTGGTAGCAAGCCCCTTTTGCAATCAATTCGTCTCTACAGCTTGTTAACGGGACAACGCGGTCTTTCTCCCCTGAAACCACGAACTGCCTCCTCGGCACATCGTGTCTTTAGATTCGATTCCGCCTGAACCGAATACCATGCCATATGCGGTGTAATGATGATATTCGGAGCAGAACGCAACGGACTGTCCATCGGTAACGGTTCCTTGCTGGTCACATCCACACCCGCTCCGGCCAGATGACCGGATTTCAGTGCATCGGCAAGCGCGGCTTCTTCAACCAGCCCGCCCCGTGTCACATTCACAAACATGGCGCCCTGCTTCATCCTGGAGAAACTTTCCGAGTTCATCATTCTGGCATCCTGCGCATTCAGGCTGCAATGCAAGGAAAGCACGTCTGCCCGTTCAATGACATCTTCTTCTGATGCGAGCTCGATAAATGAGCAATCCGGATCTCCCTTGACATGTTCGGTAAAAATATCGAATCCGATTACCCTGCAACCGAGAGCATGGACACGGCGTGCAAAAGCAAGCCCGATGCGGCCAAGTCCGATAATACCAACAGTCATATTGGCAAAATGCTGAATCGGAACCATTTCGGCATAATTCCATCTCCCTGCCCTGACCTGATCATTTGCCTGACAAATTTTCCGGGTAATTGCCAGCATCAGTGCCAATGCATGATTGGCGACTTCCGAAGTACCATAATCAGGCACATTGCATACCTGCACACCATGACGTGTGGCCGCCTCAAGATCGATATTGTCCACACCGTCCCCGTAACGGACTACCATCTTCAGTGATGGAAGCGCAGCGAAAACTTTTTCCGTAAACGGGGCACGCTGATTGCATGCGGCGATAGCGCCTTGGCAATTTGCAATCAGATCATCTTCCGTTTTGCACTGAAACAATTTATAGGAAATCCCGGCTGCTTCAAAAACTGATTTCTCTTCATCAATATTTATATGGTTACAGTCGGTAATAACAATCATTGCACCCGTCATAAAGATACCTGTTTTTTGTATGAAATATGAAATTGCTTCAAATCCCTTTAACGATCATCGGAGTCTATTATATTCAAAACCGGTACAAAAGTTCGCAAAGTCCATCCGCACTGACGGCTAGCCGGACAATCATATCCCTTTTACATGACAAAACGGTTTTTCGGCATTGCCAATGATATTGATCCAGGAATACTGCGCGAAAACGATGTCACAAAAAATGTGTCTTATTATTTTTAAATGAGACACAATAAATATTGACAAGTCGCT
>CAVKGJ010000073.1:0-32765 GCA_963655605.1 Oscillospiraceae bacterium | reverse complement strand
CAGTATGCTTGACAAGATGCCGGCACAGTTCAGACAGGCGGCGCAGGGTGCCAATATGGAACAGGCCAATAAACATGTCGGTCGTATGGCGGGGATTATCAATTCCATGACGCCGCAGGAACGAGCAAGACCGGAACTGATCAAGGCTTCCAGAAAGCGCAGGATAGCGGCCGGTGCAGGGGTGCAGGTGCAGGAAGTGAACCGGCTGCTTTCACAGTTCGAGCAAATGCACTCCATGATGAAGAAAATAAAAAACGGCGGCATGATGAAGCTGATGAGAGGTCTCAAGGGAATGATGCCCGGTATGCGTTGATACTGGAAAACGTTTTTGAAAGAGAACCATTTTGCTTTTATATGACTGATTTTTTTGGGTTTTGATCTTTTTTTGTCTGACAAGGAAGCGCATTAGCCACATTTTGCGGCATGAAGGGAAAAAACGCTTGCGTTTTGCAAGATTTCGTACCTATATTTATTCTTGCAGTAAGTTACATAAATTCCTTTTCGTTCTTTGTATATGAGGCATCGTTATGGCAACAAAAAAATCTGCAATAAAATCCATGAAAGCATCTGCTGCCAAAAAGGCCGAACCGGCTAAAAAAAGCAGTGGAGCAACACAGAAAACATCAACCAAGACTGCTCCGGCAAAGCGGACTCCAAATGCGGCTTTTATGAAACCGGTGACACCTTCTGCTGTATTGGCAGCGGTAATCGGTGCGACTCCCATGCCGCGTACGGAAGTGACCAAGAAAATATGGGATTACATCAAGCAGAACAATCTGCAGGACAAAAGCAATCGCCGGATGATCAATGCGGATGAAAAACTGAAACCGGTTTTTGGTGGCAAGAAACAGGTGTCCATGTTTGAAATGACCAAACTGGTTTCCGCACAACTCAAATGAATTGAGACTGTTTCAGGAAAAGTGGTTTTTCAGATGCTGGCATGTTCGGTAAGGGATGTCGGCCGGGCGAGCGGGCGCATTTCACAGGTGCCTTGTATTGAAACGAGATTGCGCCATTCGTAAAAAACGCCAGAAATTTTCTGGCGTTTTTTATCATGCATGCGAAGTGCAGTCAGTTCTGCGGTCTTGCCAGTTTTTCCATGATGAAAGATGCCATGTCATCAATGGCGACAGTCGTTGCTTCATTGTCCCGTCTGCCTTGGTATTCCAGTTTGCCTTCTTTGAGACCACGCTCACCGACAACAATACGATGCGGGATACCGATCAGTTCCCAGTCGGAGAACATGACGCCCGGTCTTTCACCGCGGTCGTCCATGATGACATCGATATCCAGATCTTTCAGTTTGTCGTAAAGGTTGTCGGCAGCCTTTCTGACCGTTTCACTACGGTCATAACCCAAAGGACACAGAACGACTTCAAACGGAGCAATGGAAACAGGCCAGATAATGCCTCGCTCATCATTATTCTGTTCAATTGCTGCACCGACAATACGGGTTACGCCGATGCCGTAACAGCCCATTTGCATCAGTTGCGGTTTGCCGTTTTCATCCAGATAGCTGGCATTCATATCTTTGGAGTACCGTGTTCCGAGCTGGAATACATGTCCGACCTCGATGCCGCGCTGGATGGCAAGGGTCCCTTTTCCATCCGGCGATGGATCACCTTCGACGACGTTGCGGAAATCGGCAACGACGGAAGGAAGAGGAACATCGCGTTCCCAGTTGACACCGGTGAAATGCATGTTCTTTTCGTTGGCGCCGCAGATGAAGTCGCTCATGACGGTGACAGCATGGTCAGCGTAAAGAGCAATGTCGTTGCGGTCCTGCAATCCGACAGGTCCGAGGTAACCGGATGGGCATCCCAGATGATGAATGATTTCGCTTTCGCTGGCGAACCGGAATTCTCCGATATTTTTTTGGGTCTTGATTTCATTGAGTTCATGATCGCCACGCAGGAGGATTACCGCAAAATGGCCGGGTTCTCCTTCCGGAATGTCTGTCCGAATGGCGGCAATTACTTTGAGTGACCGGGAGAGCGGTTGTTTCAGGAATGCCGTAACGTCTTCGCAGGCTTTCTGACCAGGTGTCGGGACTTTTTGCATGTTATGAGCGGGAGCGGCTCGTTGTTGCGTCGGAGGCAGGGCAATGGCGGCTTCCATATTGGCGGCATAATCAGATTCCCTTGAATAAACGAGGGCATCTTCACCTGTTTCTGCGATAACGTGGAATTCATGGGAACCGGATCCACCGATGGCACCGTTATCTGCAGCAACCGGTCTGAATTTCAGCCCGAAACGATTGAAGATGCTGACATATGCGTCAAACATGATCCGGTAAGACTTTCTGAGACCTTCCACATCGCGATCGAATGAATAGGCATCTTTCATGGTAAATTCACGACCGCGCATCAATCCGAAACGCGGACGCCGCTCATCCCGGAATTTTGTTTGGATGTGGTAGAAATTGACCGGGAGCTGACGATATGACTTGATGACGCTTCTGGCGATATCGGTAATGACTTCTTCCGAAGTAGGCTGGATGATAAAGTCACGGTCATGCCTGTCCTTGATACGGAGGAGTTCAGGTCCGTATTTTTGCCACCGTCCGGTTTCTTGCCAGAGTTCTGCGGGCTGTACAATCGGCATCAGCAGTTCAATGGCGCCGGCACGGTTCATTTCTTCACGGATGATGTTTTCGATTTTGCGGATGATCCGCAGACCCATGGGCATGTAGGCGTATATGCCTGATCCCAGACGCCGGATCATTCCGGCACGGACCATAAGTTTATGGCTGATGATTTCAGCATCGGCTGGCGCCTCTTTCAGCGTCGATATAAAAAAATGTGATGCACGCATGGCGGTGAATTCTTTTATTAACGTAACAGGGTTATAATCTTTATGATTCTAAAGGATTAGCTGGCAAATGCGTTCACAGTTTGTCTGATCATTTGAAATAGATGTTCGTTTGTTGCAACTATCGTAAAAATTTTTTGTCCAGTGAAATTCTGCGAAACTGTGAGAAGGGCATTTGGAAAAGACTTTGAGGTGAAAAATGTTAGACCGTGAAGGTTACCGCCCCAACGTCGGCATTATTCTGTTAAATACCAATAATGAAGTTTGGTGGGGCAAACGTGTGCGGGAGCAATCCTGGCAGTTTCCGCAAGGCGGTATAAAGTACGGTGAAACACCGGAGCAGGCCATGTTCCGTGAATTGCAGGAGGAAACCGGTTTACGACAGGAGCATGTCAAGGTTGTTGGCCGTACACGAAACTGGTTGCGTTATGACGTGCCGTCCCACTTTATCCGCAGGGAAATCAGGGGGCATTATCGCGGACAAAAACAGATCTGGTTTCTGTTGAGAATGCTGGGGCGCGATACCGATATCAATCTGAGACTGACCAATACGCCGGAATTCGATGCATGGCGATGGCACCAGTACTGGGTACCGCTTGATGTTGTGATCGAGTTCAAGCGGGATGTCTATCTGAAAGCGCTTCAGGAACTGTCACGTTTTCTCAATCCGCCGCCCGAACCGGACAATCAGCAATATTTCAGAATGCATACGGGCGGTCTGCAGCCTGTTAGGTCTGGCAAAGAGGGACTTTCAGGCAATCAGAAAAGAATGGAAAAAAACGGATCCGACGGAATGTCAAATGCAAAAAACGTTTCTTGATTTTCTTCGTGAACGGGCAAATACGTTATTTGCTGTAACGTTGCTGGCGGTCAGTTTCAATGTATCTGCCGAAATCATTTTTGGCGAATATGGTGATGATGAGGAAACAAAACCCCGGGAATACAAGGTTCTGCCAGTGGTTTTGCCGGCATTTCCGGATGAGGAAAAATTGCTGCCGTTTAGCGTAGGGCCGACACAGACACAATCTTTTTTTGTGGATCCTGCATCATTGTCGGTCAGTGAGGATGAAGTTCGTTACACAATGGTGACGAAAAGTGTCGCTGGTGCGCGGAATGTCAGCTATGAGGGTATCCGTTGCGGGACGTTCGAATTCAGGCGGTATGCTTATGGGCATCGTGACGACAAATGGGTCATGTCGAAAAACGAGGATTGGCGACTGATCAATTTTTATGCCGCCAACCGTCCACGTGCTGTGCTGGTGCAGGAATTTTTCTGTGACGGAAAAGCGATTGCCGGTTCAGCGGAAGATATGATATTCCGTATCCGCTATAACCGTCCGATTGTCCGGAACAATTATACCGGCAGTTCTTTTGCATATTAGAGCACCAGTAGATTATCGCGGTGAATCAGTTCCGGTGCGCCTTCATATCCCAGTATGCTTGGGAAGTCCGGTGATTTGTGGCGTGAAATCAGAAGAGCCTCGGTGCTGGAGTAATTGGTCAGGCCGCGGGCTATTTCCTTTCCTGATTCATCCAGACAGGAAATGATTTCGCCACGTCCGAATTCTCCGGTAATGCGGATGACTCCGATGGGTAGCAATGATTTACCTTCTTTCAGGATTTTCTGAACTGCTCCGGCATCCAGGACCGCATTCCCGGCCGTTTGCAAGTGATCCGCCATCCATTGTTTGCGTGCCTGCAAATGACTGTTGGGCGCCAGCAGTTGAGTTCCGATCATTTCGCCATCGGCAAGGCGCAGGAGGGCGTTGTTTTCCCGTCCCCATGCAATGACGGTATGGGCTCCTGAACTGGCTGCGCGTTTTGCTGCCAGGATTTTCGTCAGCATGCCGCCACGTCCGATTCCTGTTCCCGCACCCCCTGCCATTGCTTCGAGAGCGGGATCGCCTGCCTGTGCTTCCGTGATCAGTGTGGCTTCCGGATTTTTGCGTGGATCGGCAGAGAACAGTCCTTTCTGATCAGTCAGGATGATCAGGGCATCCGCTTCAACCAGATTGGCGACGAGTGCGCCGAGGGTATCGTTATCGCCGAATTTGATTTCATCCGTTACCACAGTATCGTTTTCGTTGATGACAGGAATGACACCGAAACGCAGAAGCGCAAGAAGAGTGGATCGGGCATTCAGATACCGCTCTCGATCGGCAAGATCAGCATGAGTCAGCAGAACCTGTGCAGTGTGCAAACCGTGTGTTTCGAAACTGGTCTGGTAAATCTGTATCAGTCCCATTTGTCCAACGGCTGCACAGGCCTGGAGTTCGTGAATATCGACTGGCCGTTTTGTGAATCCCAGCTGAAGCATGCCTTCCGCAATAGCGCCTGAACTGACCAGTATGACTTCTTTTCCTAGAAGACGCAGTTTCGCAATCTGTTCGGACCATTTTGCAATAGCTTCATGGTCGAGACCATGGCCGTCGTTTGTTACCAGTGAGGAACCGACTTTGATAATAAGGCGTTTTGCGTTTTGTATGACCGAATTCATGGAATGGCAGACAGCTTTGCGTTATTCAATGGATTTAAAACGGGGATCATCCGGATCGATGGAGTTGATATCGCGGACATCTTCGGTAATGCCGGTTCTGGCAGCCAGCTCTTCGCGATGACGCAATCGTTCGAAATAACGATAAATAGCTTCCATCAATTCAGTGCAACCGGTTTTAGTATAGGCCGAAATTTCGAAAACCGGGCCTTTCCAACCCAACTGCGTGACCAGATTGTGTATTTTTTCGTTCCGCTCGTTTTCGGTAATCAGGTCGAGTTTGTTCAATACAAGCCAGCGGGGTTTTTTCGCCAGTTCTGGATCGTATTTTTCTAGTTCGGCGATCAACGCTTTTGCATTGGCAACAGGGTCGGTGTTTTCATCGAAAGGTGACAGATCGATCATATGCAATAGCAGGCGAGTGCGTTGCAAATGGCGCAGGAACTGATGCCCCAGTCCGGCGCCTTCTGCCGCGCCTTCGATGAGACCCGGTATGTCGGCAATGACGAAACTTTTTTCATGTCCGATCCGGACGACACCCAAGTTGGGTTGCAGGGTCGTGAATGGATAATCCGCAATTTTGGGGCGTGCATTGGATACGGCCGAGATCAGGGTGGATTTGCCGGCATTCGGCATGCCGAGCAGTCCGACATCTGCCAGTACCTTCAATTCCAGCTGAAGTTCGAGATGTTCACCAGGTTTGCCGTCCGTTTTCTGTCGGGGAGCACGATTGGTCGAACTCTTGAAGTGGATATTGCCCCAGCCGCCTTCTCCTCCTTTTGCCAGTAATTGTTTCTGTCCGTTTTCGACCAGATCGGCAACGACATTGCCGGTGCTGCGGTCAGTAATGATGGTGCCTACCGGCATGCGCAGGATAATATCATCGGCGCCTTTGCCATAGCAGTCGGAACCGCGACCGTTCTCGCCGTTTCTGGCGCGGAACATTTTCGTATAGTGATAGTCGATCAGCGTATTGACATTGTTGTCAGCGATAGCCCAGATACTGCCACCCTTGCCGCCGTCTCCACCATCGGGACCACCGAAAGGCTTAAATTTTTCGCGATTGAACGAAGCAACACCGTTGCCTCCGTTTCCGGCGATCACTTCGATTTTTGCTTCGTCAATGAATTTCATAAAAAAATCCGGTCAATACGAAAAGGCTCTGCCAATGGCAGAGCCTCCTCCTGATTTGAAAAGGCTCGCATAACAAGCCTGTTTGCAATGGGTCAGGCCGCAGCAGGAGCGGGAACAACCGTTGCAAAATGTTTTTTCGCTTCGCCTTTCACGACGAATTTAACAGTACCGTCAACCAGAGCGAACAGGGTGTGATCTTTGCCCATCCCAACGTTTTCACCCGGATGAATCGTCGTTCCGCGCTGACGCATGATAATGCTGCCCGCATTGATGGATTGTCCCCCGTAAACCTTTACTCCCAACCGTTTCGATTCCGATTCGCGACCGTTACGGGTGGTACCGCCGCCTTTTTTATGTGCCATTTTAATACTCCAGAATAAATTGCCTTATGAACGATTCGACTGAATCGTGTCTGCCAAGTACTCAAGCGTTGATCGCAACAATTTGCAGTTCAGTATAATTCTGACGGTGCCCCTGACGTTTCTGGTAATGTTTGCGTCTGCGCATCTTGAAAATCTTGACTTTTTTATGGCGACCCTGTGCCACAACCGTTGCTTGAACCTGAGCACCTTCGACCAACGGGGTACCGAAGCGAATGGATTCGCCTTCGCCAACAGCCAGAACTTGATCGAGAGTGATTTCGGATCCAATGTCAGCCGGTATCTGTTCTACTTTATATTTTTTGCCCGCGACAACCTTGTACTGCTTGCCGCCGGTTTTTATGACCGCGTACATGGAAACTCCATCGATAAATGAATGTTGATAAAACCTGAATGATCAGGATGAAATGGAAAATATCAAATTATACAGTGGCTTGCGTGCTTCGTCAAAGTCCTTTGATATTTCTTGTGGCAGCGAGTTTGGCGGAAAATGGTGACAGTGCAAAATATGAGTAAAGATGGGCGCTATAATGCCGCAACATGAATCTGCTGAAAACACTTGTTACCATATCCGGTATGACCATGCTGTCACGTATCACAGGTCTGATACGTGAGTTGCTGATTGCCCGGGCTTTCGGTGCATCCGGTTTTACCGATGCGTTTTTTGTCGCGTTCCGCATTCCCAATCTGTTGCGGAGGCTTTTTGCCGAGGGAGCATTTTCACAGGCGTTTGTTCCCATACTGGCAGAGTATGCCAATAAAAAAGGAACCAATCCGGCCAGGGAACTGATCGACAAGGTGGCAACAGCACTGGTGTGGACACTGGTTCTGGTTTGTGTTCTGGGAATGGTCGCAGCTCCCGGTGTGGTTTATCTGATCGCGACGGGATTCGACAGGAATGGTGATGTATTCGATTTGTCCGTATTGATGACGCGGATCATGTTCCCTTACATCCTTTTCATGTCGCTGGTAGCTCTGGCAGGAGGGATACTCAATACGTGGCGTGAATTCCGGATTCCGGCATTTACTCCGGTTTTGCTGAATATATCGTTTATTATCGCATCTTTGTTTGTCGCGCCATATCTGGAACAACCCGTTCTGGCACTTGCATTTGCAGTATTCACAGGAGGTTTGCTGCAACTGGCGATCCAGATCCCCGCTTTGATAAAGATCGGGATGTTGCCCCGGATTTCGGTCGACATTGCTGGTGTTTTCAGGAGCGAGGGCGTCAGACGGGTTATCCGGCAGATGATCCCCGCAATTTTCGCTGTCTCGGTGGCGCAGATCAGTCTGATGATCAACACCAATATTGCCTCGCGTCTGGCACATGGTAGTGTCTCCTGGATTTCCTATGCCGATCGCCTGATGGAATTCCCCAATGCCTTGCTCGGGGTCGCTTTGGGTACGATTTTGTTGCCTAGTCTGTCAAAGGCGCATGCGAATAATGATGAAAGAGAATATTCCTCGCTACTCGACTGGGGATTGCGGCTGACGTTTCTGCTGGCATTGCCGGCTTCTGTGATGCTGATGACGTTGCCGGTACCTTTTACCGCAACACTCTTTCATTACGGAAAATTCAGTGCAGTGGATGTCGCTATGACGTCGAATGCACTGATTGCCTATGGTATCGGGCTGATCGGGCTGATTGTCGTGCGGATCCTCGCTCCCGGTTTTTATGCCAAGCAGGACATCAGGACACCCGTCAAAATCGCTGTTGTCGTTCTGGTGTTGACCCAGTTGATGAATCTTTTGTTTGTCCCCCTGTATGCCCATGCTGGTCTGGCGTTATCCATTGGTATCGGAGCGTGCGGGAACGCTGCCATCTTGTATTTCATGTTGCGAAGAAGGGGAATTTACCAGCCGCAAAGCGGCTGGAAAGTGTTTTTCATGAAAGTCTGCACGGCATTGATTTTGCTGGCCGGCGTTTCAATGTGGATCGCCGCCCGTTTTGACTGGATTGCCTTGCAGGCCCACCCTCTCGTGAGAGTGGGCGCATTGGCGCTTGTTATGATTGTTTGTGGTATCGTTTATTTTGGCGCATTGTTTGCAATGGGTTTTCGTATCCGGGATTTTCGCCGTATCGCTTCGTAAATACCGATGTCCTAGCCTTTTGTTTTTGATTCCAGTTCGTCCCATCGGGTGATACAGTGCGTCAGCTCTTCCTCGATTTCCATGAATCGCAGGTTGAGCCGGGTGCCCTCTGCAGGATCGTCCTTGTAGAGTTCGGGGTCATTCAGGCGGATTGATATCTGTGCCTGTTCGTTCTCGAGAGCAGCGATTCTTGAAGGCAATTCATCCAGCTCGCGTTGTTCCTTGTAACTCAGTTTTTTCCGCCGGACGGAATCGGATGATTCTTTTCTGGTGGGAGCCGCAGTCGTTTCGTTACTTGCTTTTTTCCTTTCGGTTTTTTGTGCCTGAACGGGGCGGATATGTTCCCAGTCACTGTATCCGCCGATATATTCGCGCCATAAGCCCTGTCCTTCTGCTGCGACGACTTGCGTTACGACGTTATCGAGAAAAGCACGGTCGTGACTGACAAGAAACACGGTTCCATCGTATTCTTGCAGCAATTCTTCTAGCAATTCCAGTGTGTCGATATCCAGATCGTTGGTCGGTTCGTCTAGAACCAGTACGTTGGCGGGACGGGCAAAGAGCCTTGCGAGCAGGAGCCGGTTTCTTTCTCCACCTGATAGAGACTTGACGGGGGATCTGGCACGTTCAGGAGTAAACAGGAAATCGGAAAGGTAACTCATGACGTGTTTTTTCTGGTTGCCGATTTCGATCCATTCGCTTCCCGGAGAGATGGTATCGACCAGACTGGCATTATCGTCCAGCTGGGCACGCATCTGGTCGAAATAAGCGATTTGCAATTTTGTTCCGAGCCGGACATGACCTGTATCAGGAGCCAGTTCTCCCAGAATGATTTTCAGCAGCGTGGTTTTACCTGCTCCGTTCGGCCCGATCAGACCGATTTTGTCGCCGCGCAAAATGGTATCAGAAAAGGATTTGACAATCGTTTTGTCTCCGAAAGATTTGGAAATATCAGTTAATTCAACAACCAGTTTTCCCGAGCGTTCTCCGGTGGACACATCCATGCGAACCTGTCCCTGATGTTCTCTTCTGGCAGCACGGGTAGCGCGCAGAGCTTCGAGTCTTCGAACACGGCCTTCATTGCGGGTGCGGCGTGCCTCGATTCCTTTTCGTATCCAGATTTCTTCCTGGGCCAGAAATTTGTCGAATTTTGCATTCTCCACGGCTTCATTGGCCAGCAGTTCATTTTTGGCTGTTTTATAGGTACTGAAATTGCCTGGGAAAGAGAGTAGTTTCCCACGGTCCAGCTCGACAATCCGTGTCGCAATATTATCCAAGAATCTACGGTCATGAGTGATGAAAATCAGGCTGCCCCAAAATTCTTTTAGGATATCTTCTAGCCAGACAATGGATTCGAAATCCAAATGATTGGTGGGTTCATCCAGCATTAGGACATCGGGAGAACCGATCAAGCCGTGTGCCAATGCTACTCTTTTGTAAAGGCCGCCAGACAGGGTTCCGATACGATCGTTTTTGCCGAGCGATAAACGGTCAAGAATGGTTTCGACGCGATTGTTCAAATTCCATGCATCGGCAGCATCCAGACGGACCTGCAATTCGTTTAAACGATCCAGTGTTTTGTCATTGCTGTTTTTCTCAAGTCTGGATGCTAGATCATCATATTCCTGTAGCAGTACCTGTATTTCACTCAGGCCGGATGCTACTGCGTCGTAGACGGTCTGGCCAGCGGGAAAAACAGGTTCCTGTTCAACATAGGCAATTTTCAGGTTTTGCTGAATCGTCAATAAACCGTCATCAAGCGGCGCTTTGCCTGCCAGTACTTGAAGCAAGGATGATTTTCCCGTTCCATTTCGCCCAATCAGTCCAACTTTCTCTCCTGCCTCAAGCGAAAATTCGGCGTGATCAAGCATGGGAAAATGTCCAAAGGCTAGCTGGGCGTCAGTAAGCGTGATAATTGCCATGATAATTATTGAAAACAACAACAGTTTGAAAACAGGAAGTCGGTATTGTACGGCAAGCTGTATTATATAAAGAGATATCTCTCGTACAGATTCGCTGCATGCTGTACAATGACGTTCGCCCGATATTTTTGTATTGGAGAGTCTCGCCGTAGCACAATGGATAGTGCACATGCCTCCTAAGCGTGGGATACAGGTTCGATCCCTGTCGGCGGGACCAAACTACCATCCACACACATCCCAAAACGTCCGTCAACTACATAAAAAACAATAACTTACTCGATTTTGTCGTTCGGGGAAATCCTCGTTAGTCTTCACACATCCATGCACTTTATGTATATTTATATGTATATTTCAATATACGTATAAGCTGGATATACATAGAATGCGTTACAGGCTCCATTCATACAGGGGATAACGTCAAAGGCTCATCTGCTTTTCTCAGGTTCCTTTCATCCAGTCTTGCAGAGCGTCGACCCACTGTACCGCTTTCAGTTTTGTTTCTCTTCTGATTTTCCTGGCTCGCCTGTACAATTCTTCGAACCCGATGCTCGGGGAGTCCCTGAAGGCAAGTACGACGGTGTTGCCCCCGTCTACTTCCGGCATCCATACCACGGAGTCGAAGCTCTCTTGCAACGCTTCTATGCTCCTTGCACAGTTCGACTCCGTTCCAAATATGTTCATCACCATGATCCCCTCAGCGCTCAATGCGTCGGCGCAGCTTTTGTAGAATTCCCGGGTATCAAAAAGAGGGGTTGCTGCTTGTTCGTCATAGAGATCTATTTGGAGAATATCGATTTCATTGCGGTATTTTTTCGCTTCGATGTAATTTCTGGCATCTGCCTGAAGAACGGTCAACCGGTAGTCATCTTCCGGCAAATAAAATGTATTTCGGCATATTCTGATAACTTCAGGGTTCAGTTCGACAGCCGTGATCCTGGAATCCGTAAAATGGTGATAACAGAATTTTGTCAGGGCCGCGCTTCCAAGACCTAACTGGACAATATGTGATGGATGTTCCTTAAAGAGCATCCATGCCATCATTTGTTGTACATAATCCAGTACGATTTCATAGGGTTTGCCAAGACGCATGCCTCCCTGTATCCAGTCCGTACCGAGATGAAGATAGAGGACTCCCCTGAATTCACTAAGAGTCACTTCCGGATAGTTGCTGTCACGAGAGGGAAAGGAATGGTCTTTCATTGGCAAAAAGAGTGAGCGGGGTTGATTCTCGGTTCAATATTGCTCAGGTCAATGGAATATCGGCTTTCAAAATGACGCATCTGCCCTGTAACGGGATCGGTAAATTTTACGGATTTGGCGATCAGTTGTAAGGGATATTTATATTCTTCTTTTCTCATTTGAGGGGTAATGGCTTCTGGCAGATGTGTTGGATAGATCCGGTCATTCAATATGGGAATGCCAAGAGAACACATCTGGATACGAAGCTGATGTTTCCGGCCTGTGACAGGCTTGAGGTAATAGTGGGCAAATTTCCCGTATTGTTTCAGGATTCTGATTTCGGTTTCGGCATTGGGCTTTCCTGGAACGGTTTGCATACGCATAAAAGAGTCTCCTTGTTCCAGCCTGCTTTTGTATCTCAAGGGCAAGACAAGATCGTTTCTGTATCCGGCAATGGCTTCATAGTGTTTGGACACGAAATTTTCCCGGAACAGACGCTGATAAAGATCCCTACCTTCCGGTTTCACGGAAAAAAGGACAAGTCCTGCCGTTTCCCGATCAATACGATGGATCGGTGTGAGCGTATCAATTCCCAGTTTCATTTTGAGACGGGCAAGAAGCGTTTCGCTGACGTATTTTCCCGAAGGCGTAACAGGGAGAAAGTGCGGTTTGTCCGCAACGACAAGCCAGTCATCCCGGTAAAGGACATCCTCATAAAAAGGTATATGTTGTTCATTTGGCAGATAACGGTAGTAATAAAGCTTCTGGCCTGGCCGGTACGGGCTGAAAGGCAAGACAGGATTACCGGTGGCATACAGAACATCTCCTGCCAGGATTCGCTGATGCCATTCTTTTTCTGAGAAAACGGGAAACCGTTCGGCCAGAAATTCTTCATATGTTTTCCAGATACCTTCAGGCAATGATACCTGGCTGGCACTAATGCCATTTCTGGAAGGGAAAGTCATTTTTTTAAATTTCCTTGGGCAGGATTCATCGAGATCGAGCTTAAAATAGGATAACGGTAAATGCGAAATTGACAGCTAAAAAATTCTAAATCATTTTTTAGCTGTGGTTTCTTTTTTTCGTGCGGATGAATCGAAGCGGGATATGATTTTTTTGTGGGGCGCCATGAATGTATCCGTTTTGCCTGCATTGTGCAAGAATAAGGATTTGAAACAGTATCTTATGAAAAGGGCATTCCGGTAATGACTGCAAAAAACGCTTTTTACGCTCAATCCGGAGGAGTGACGGCAGTGATCAATGCTTCCGCCTGCGGTGTGATTGAAACTGCCAGAAAATATCCCGACAGGATTGGCAATGTGCTGGCAGGCAAGAATGGTATCGTTGGTGCGTTGACTGAAGAACTGGTCGATACGAATCGTGAAACGAAAGAGGATATTGCCGCGTTACGTTATACTCCAGGAGGGGCTTTCGGTTCGTGCCGATACAAGTTGGCTGATCCTGAAAAAGACAGATGTGAATTTGAACGTCTTCTGGATGTTTTCCGCGCTCACAATATAGGATATTTTTTTTATAACGGCGGAGGCGATTCTGCCGATACCTGCTACAAGATTTCCCGTTTTTCATCATTGACGGGTTATCCCATACAGGCAATACATATACCGAAAACAATCGATAACGATCTTCCATTGACGGATTGTTGTCCCGGTTTCGGTTCTGTTGCCAAATATATCGCTGTTTCAACGATAGAGGCTTCATTCGATGTGCGTTCGATGTGCAGGACATCGACACGTGTCTTTGTATTTGAAGTAATGGGGCGCCATGCAGGATGGATCGCTGCTGCAGGCGGTCTTGCTGATAGATATGGCATTCCTGTCGTTATCCTTTTTCCGGAAATTCCTTTTGAGAAGGAACGCGTTTTGGCCAAAGTGAAAGAAAATGTAGAAAGGTTTGGCTATTGTACGGTAGTGGTTTCCGAAGGGTGCCGCTATCCGGATGGCCGATTTGTTGCCGATCAGGGAGCAAGGGATGTTTTCGGTCATGCACATCTCGGAGGGGCGGCGCCAGTTGTGGCCAATATGATCCACGAAAGATTCGGTTACCCGTTTCATTGGGCCGTTGCCAATTATTTGCAGCGTTCCGCACGTCATATCGCATCAGCGATTGATGTGGAGCAGGCTTATGAGTTGGGCGTCGCGGCCGTTGAACTGGCACTGGAAGGCCATAATGCGGTGATGCCTGCAATAGAACGGCTTTCAGATGAACCCTATCGTTACAGAATCGGTATGGCAGATCTGAAAAATGTGGCCAATGTCGAAAAGTTCATGCCAAAAAGTTTTATCAGCGATGACGGTTATGGAATTACCGATGAGTGCCGGAGATATCTGCTTCCCCTGATTCAGGGACAGGACTGTCCGCCTTACCGGAATGGACTTCCTGAATACGTTACTCTCCAGAACAGATTGATGCCTCAGAAACTGGAACCGTTCTACAAAAAAATTTGATATCCACCTCCACCGGAAGGAGGGGGATTCCTGCTGAGTCAGAGCAGGCGTGCGCTGATCTCTTCAACGGGACAGCCCGGAGGAAATGGTCTGGTTTTCACCGCAAATATTCTCGCAGTAGGGAATTTTACGGTATCGAACCAACCTCATATTCCCCCAAGTCTCACGATCTCTCCACAGGCTGACACGGCATGCCTTGCCGCCCGTGAAGCGCGTTGTACAGAAAAAGGGATGTTTCTGGGACACAGGGTCACTTCGCTATCCGCTCCTTATATCCCCTCCCTAAAGAACAGGGCTTTACGAAGCATTCAGGTAAAGGCCACAGTACTGTCCAGGATGCAGGAATCGTGCATTGCAGACAGTTCTGAATTTGTTTGACATTGGAATGCAAATGAGATAGATTCTCATTTGCATTTTCGTTTGAAGAAATGATACTTCCCTTTTAAAAAAGTTGAGAGAACTGAAAGTTCAGAAAGTTTATTGGAGAGCAATATGAGAAAAAGTGGTCTTGGCAAAAAAGTAGCTGTTTTTGCTTTGGCGGGGGCGTCTCTGCTTGGCGTTTCTTCAGCTATGGCTGCCGAATTTGAGGAATTCCCGATCGGTCCGGAAAAAACGGTGGGGCCTTTGGAAATCGGTGCGGTTTATTTCCAGCCAGTCAATATGGAGCCTCTTGGAATGGGAGGGCTTCCTGCTTCGAAATCCGATATGCATATCGAAGCGGATATCAAGGCAGCAAAAGATAATCAGCTGGGTTATGACGAGGGCAGTTTTGTACCATATCTGACTGTCAAGTATGAAATCCAGAAACAGGGTGGCAAGATGATCAAGGGTACGTTTATGCCGATGAGTGCAAGCGACGGTCCCCACTATGGTAACAATATCAAACTGGACGGTCCTGGAAAATACAAGGTGACGTTCATTATCGATAGCCCGGAAAAGCAGGGTTATCTGCTTCATACCGACAAGGCCACCGGTGTAACGGGACGTTTCTGGAAAAAACCGATTGAAGTCAGCTGGGATTTCAATTACGTGCCTAGAGTCTGGTAAGTTCTTCAGGGATGAAAGGGTGAAGGCTGTTTCACTCTTTTTGATATTTTTCTCTGCTTAAATCAGGTGTCCGGAACATTTTTATCGGCGAGATAAAAATGGGCCGGCGCCGTTTCGGGCGTAGCATGCTGCAGTATCTCGTTCAGGTTACATTTATGTTGTTTCCGGCATTGACAGTGTTGGGGGCAATATATGGTTTCTTTAATCGTGAAGAGTCACAAAAGTACAAACATGGTTTTGTCTGGGGATTTTTCGTATCGCTCGCGTTTTCTATCGTTGCCGCTATTCTCAGGCTCAATACAAATACTTTTGTTCGGGAATATTACAATTTCTTCTTTTTGGTAATAGCGTTTGTTGCTGAAGTTGCTCTTGTATTTTCGCTGGGCTTTCGTGCGAAAAATACGGTTTTCCTGTTGAAAACTCGTTGGGCCGGTTTTATAACGACAGTCATTGTTTGGGCCTGTTTTTCGTATGCGTTGCCGGATCTGTTTTTGTATCCATTTGAATTTGCTGTCGGACTGGATGGCATTTTCCATGCCGAGGTCTTGTTCAAGGTTATCGGTTATTCACTGGCGATCATTCTTTCCATTGTCGGCGGTCTGTGTATCAGTCGGGTGCTGAAAAAAGCAAATGACGGTTCAGCCAGCAAGACACTTGTTTTTGTTTTGCTCTTTTTTGCTGCAGAGTATTTTGTTCTGTTTTTCCAGATTCTGATGTTGAGAAGCCGTTTGATGCAAAACGAAATATTGGTCAATCTGCTTCTCTTTTTGCTGGAATACCAGAATTATCTTGTTTATGCGCTTTTGCTGGTGGTGATCCTGTCATGTCTGGGAAACACGGTTTCGAACAGAAGAGCCATATTTACAGGGGAAAATCCAGCCATATTGCGTAAAAAGAAAGCTGAATCAAAAAGGCAGATAAGGTGGAGTACTTTTTGTATTTTCTGTGTCATTGCCGCATTCTGCATCATGACAATCGGAACATGGATGAATAACCGGATTGTTGAGTTGTCTCCACCGGTTGAATTGGCTGTCAGCGATAAAAAAATTGAAATTCCGCTTGAAACAGTGAACGACGGACATCTGCACCGGTTCAGTTATGTAACGGAAGATGGCGTACAGGTTCGTTATATCGTTATCAGGAAAAGCGAGTCAGCGTATGGTGTGGCACTGGACGCATGCGATATTTGTGGAGCGAGCGGTTATTACGAGAGAAATGGTCAGATCGTCTGCATTCTTTGCGATGTCGTCATGAATATCGGAACGATCGGAATGCCGGGTGGTTGCAATCCGGTTCCGCTTGATCATGAGATAACTGACGGGAGAATTGTCATCGATACAACTGATCTGGATGCAGAAGCTTATCGTTTTGAATAAAGAGGCCGGAAATGTTTTTGAGGTTGTTGAAAAGCGCTCTGCTTCGGCAAAAAAGAAAGGTCCTGATGATTGCATTGACTATGGCACTGGGTGTTTCACTGTCGACAGCCATGCTGAATGTCGTGATGGATGTTGAAGGCAAAATCAATCAGGAACTTAAAACGTATGGCGCCAATTTGAATGTTATTCCACGCGGGGCGTCCATGTTGGGTGATCTTTATGGTATCGACAAGGGCGCGGGTGTGGCAGATAAATTCATTGCCGAAGATGAACTCGGGAAAATGAAAACCATTTTTTGGGCCAACAATATTGTCGATTTTGCGCCTTATCTTGATTTGACGGTTCGGCTTGAAGGGGTTGACGAGCCTGTTGTACTGGTTGGGACATGGTTCGACAAGAAACTGGATTTGCCGACCGGTGATGTGATCAATACCGGTATGCGTCATATGAAATCATGGTGGGAAGTTTCCGGAGATTGGCTGGACGATTCGGATGCTGAAGGTGTCATGGTCGGGAGGGGACTGGCAGAAAAACTCAGGCTCAGCCGTGGAGACAGAATCCGTGTTTTTTCCCGGGATGGCCGACATTCTGAATGGTTGACTGTACGTTCGACATTTTATAGTGGAGGCAGTGAGGACGGGCAGATTTTTGTCCCGTTGAAGCTGGTGCAGGAGATGGCGGGGCATGACGGTCTGGTTCAGCGAGTGGAAGTGAGTGCATTGACGACACCGGACAACGAACTTTCCCGGCGTGCGGCCGAGGATCCGAACAGTTTGTCACGCAAGGAATGGGATACCTGGTATTGCACGGCCTATATCAGTGCCATTGCTTACCAGATTGAGGAAGTGCTGACGGATGTGAAAGCCAAACCTGTTTTGCAAGTATCCGAATCCGAAGGAGCCATTCTGAACAAGATCAAGTTGCTGATGTTGTTGCTGACTGTATTGAGTCTGGTCTGTTCCGCATTGGGTATATCGAATCTGGTTTCGATGAACATTATGGAGCGGAATACGGAAATCGGCCTGATGAAAGCAGTAGGAGCAACGAATGGAGCGGTTTCTGTTCTTATCCTGTCTGAAATACTGATCATGTCGTTTATAGGTGGAATAGCCGGTTACGGACTGGGACTCGGTCTGTCGCAGGTTATCGGCCATTCGGTTTTTGGCGTCAGTATCGCACTGAAAGCGGTAGTTATTCCGATTGTCGTTCTGATCGTGATAGCGGTTTCTCTCATCGGCAGTTTGCCAGCCCTGAAGGTTCTGCTTTCACTCGAACCCACCCGGGTTTTGCATGGAAGGTAGGTTTCCCGTGTTTTCGAAAAAGCGCAGATTGTTTTTCAAGATGCTGTTCAGTTCACTGGTCCGGCGAAAGAGCAGGATGCTGACCGCCTTGTTGGCGGTGGCGATCGGTGCCGCTGTACTGATGGGGATGATGACGGTTTATCGGGACATTCCTGAGCAGATGGGACGTGAAATGCGGTTTTACGGAGCCAATATGATTTTGCTGCCGGCGGAGGAAAAGACGGCAATGGATCTGTCTGCCATACAGAAGGTTATGAAAGATATTCCACAGGAAAAGATTGTCGGAGCGGCCCCCTGGCGGTACAAATCGCTGACAATGAACCGTTTGCCGCTGACCGGTGCAGGAACCGATTTCTTGCAGGTGGAAAAGACAAGGCCTTATTGGCAAATCAATGGAAATTATCCGAAAAATGATAATGAAATACTGGTCGGACACGATTTGGCGGAGATGACCAGACTGAAACCGGGAGATACTGTCAATGTCGCAGGCAAGAATGAGGATGGAAAGTCTTTCAGGCAGGAGCTGGTTATAGCCGGTATTCTGAAAACAGGCGGGAAAGAAGACCGGTTCCTTTTCCTCGATTTGCACCTGTTAAATGGATTGCTGGGAACCCCGGACAAGGCTGAGATAATGGAACTGAGTATTGCCGCTCCGGCAGAAGAACTCGAATTGTATCGGCGACATATTGAACAAGATACTTCGAATGTCATTTCGCGGCTGGTCAAACGAATTACACGATCAGAAACGGCTGTGCTGGAAAAATTGCAGACACTGGTTTATCTGGTGACGGCCATTATTCTTTTGCTGACCATGATTTGTGTCGCCACGACAATGATGACCATGGTCATGGAGCGCCGCAAGGAAATCGGTCTGAAAAAAGCGATCGGCGCCGAAAACGGAAGCATCGTTTCCGAATTCATGGGAGCCGGCATCATTCTGGGAATTCTGGGCGGCGGCCTTGGATGCGCAATGGGATATTTTTTCGCATCGGCTATCAGTTTCAGTGTATTCGGACGGTCGGTTTCGGTTGCGCCTTCTGTTATTGCCATCACACTGGTCTTGTCTGTTGTTGTCACGGCAATAGCTTGCATATTGCCTGTCAGAAGAGCCGTTTGCATTGAACCTGCTCTGGTTTTGCGAGGTGAGTAAGTATGAGTATGGAGAAAAATATTCTGGAATTGAAAGACGTATCGATGGTTTACGGTACGGTTCACGCATTGCGGGACATCAATCTGGCGGTGAGAGAGGGCGAGTGGCTGGCTATCATGGGACCGTCAGGTTCCGGTAAAACGACCATGATGAATATTATCGGTTGCATGGACAAGCCGTCTTTCGGAACGGTCGTCCTGGACGGTCAGGATCTGACAGCGATTTCTTCCAGAGAACTTACCGAAATACGACGGGACAAAATCGGACTGATTTTCCAGCAGTTTCATCTGATTTCCTATCTGACAGCACTGGAAAACGTCATGATGGCGCAGTACTACCACAGTATGGTTGATGAAAAGGAAGCGATGAGGGCGCTTGAGCGGGTCGGTCTTGGCCAGAGAGCGAAACATTTGCCGAACCAGTTGTCCGGTGGCGAACAGCAGAGAGTTTGTATCGCCAGAGCCCTGATCAACTATCCCAGGCTCATTCTGGCTGACGAACCGACGGGGAATCTGGATGGGGAAAACGAAGAAATCGTAATGGGCATATTCCGGCAACTTCATGAAGAAGGCAGTGATGGTGACGCATTCTCTGGAAGTTGCTGCACATGCTGAAAGACATATCGTTCTGGAACATGGTCGCATGGTGAAATTTCCAGAGTCCAGGGAGGCCAAAGTTGCTGCAGCGGAATTTGAAATAACAGTAACCAGGTAAAATAAAATGAGTAACCGTTTGCTTATAAGTGGTATCGTTGTTTTTCTGGGGGCGCTTCTGGTTGTTGTGCCCCGGTTTGTATTGCCCCCTTGTTCTGTTTTGGTCGAAACCGCATCAGGCATGCATATCCCGATGAAATGTCACTGGTCCGGTCAAATGGCAATGGGACTTGGATTGTTTGTCATGTTTGAAGGTGTTCTGCTCGGCATGATGAAATCGGTATTCGCCCGTCTTGGCCTTTCTCTGGTCGTGATGGCGACATCAGTTCTGACAATGGCTGTGCCGACAATTCTGATCGGTGTCTGCGCTGGCAGTACGATGCCTTGCCGTGTCGGGATGTTACCGGCCGTTCTGGTCATTTGTGTATTACTGTTTCTGGCTGGTATAGGGAATGTGTTTTATCTCCGTGCCCATAAGGAATCACAAACCGCATTTCAGTCATGAAAAACAGACCTTTGACGACATACCGGATCGCCCTAGAAAATATCCGGCGGAAACCGTTCAGAACGTTCGGGCAGATTCTGATCGTTGCCATGTTTGCGTTTGTCCTTTTCGGCGGTTCCATATTGTCCGGCAGCATCAGAAGCGGAATGGAAAGCATGTCGAAAAGACTGGGCGCAGATCTGATGATCATTCCATATGGTTATGAAAAGCAGCTGCAAGGAGCCTTGTTGCGTGGTGAACCCAGTACATTTTATCTGGATCAGCAGCTGGAAGAAAAAATCCGGCTTTTCCCGGGCGTCGGGAATGTGTCTTCGCAGATTTTCATTGCCTCTCTTCAGGCGGCCTGCTGTTCGCTTCCTGTCCAACTTATCGGTTTTGATCCACAATCCGATTTTGTGATTCAGCCGTGGGTTGACGGGACTTTGCATCATGATCTTCGTGATGGAGAAGTGATTGTCGGATACGGGGTTTCAGGAAAAGTGGGGGGCGAAATCACGTTTTTCGGAAAACCATACAAAATTGCCGCACGACTTGACAGTACCGGGATGGGATTCGATACATCCGTTTTTCTGAATATGGCAACAGCCCGGAAAATGATCGAAAAACTGGAAATCGCACCGCTTTATGGCATAAAAACGGATCATCCCGTCGTTTCGACCATGATGGTCAACGTCAAATCCGGATTCGATCCACGCAAGGTCGCCAATGAGATTCTCTTCAAATATGCCATGGACTACAATCTGGATATGATCATGACGAAGAACATGTTCAGTGGAATATCGTCCCGCCTGGCTGCTTTTTCATATATTGCTTTCAGTGTTGCCGGCTTGTTGTGGATAACGGCACTGGGAGTGTTGGCATTGGTTTTTTCGATGATAGTCAATGAAAGAAAAAGGGAATTCGGTCTGTTGCGCGTTCTTGGGGCATCACGAAATAAACTGAACCGTATTTTGCTGGTCGAGTCGTTAATGATCAGTACAAGCGGTGCGTTGTTCGGGTTGTTTTTTTCCTGCTTGCTCCTTTTTCCGTTCAGTACACTGATCGGAATGATCGTCAAATTGCCGTTTTTGTTACCTTCGTATGGAGAAATGACAGGGATGGCTATTCTCAGTCTGGTTCTCTCTGTCAGTATCGGCCCTTTATCCTGTTTCTATTCTGTCTGGCGGTTGGGACGGACGGATATTTCATTAGCCGTCAGAGGAAATTAACCATGCTGAAAATCAATGGGCTAACGAAAAGATTCGAGCGTAATGGCATACTTTTCCCGGCGGTTAATAAAGTCGGTCTTGCTGTCGGGCAAGGTGATCTGGTACAGATTATTGGTCGTTCGGGGAGTGGCAAAACAACGTTTCTGAATCTCGTGACCGGATTGCTGAAACCGGATGAGGGAAATATTGTTTTGCTTGACCGGAATCTGACGCAGCTTGATGACCGGAAAATGTCGGTTGTGAGAAATACATGGATTGGATATATCCCTCAGGGAAACAGCCTTCTGGACAATTTTTCGGTTCTGGACAATGTGCGTCTGCCTTATTATCTTTCAGTCGGCAGTCATGACGATATTACAGGCCGTGCCGATTATTTGTTAAATGAAGTAGGAGCAGGTCATCTGCGCAATATGTATCCTTCCCAGCTTTCAGGCGGAGAACAGCGTCGTGTTGCCATCGCTCGCGCATTGATTAATTCTCCGAAAATTCTGGTCGCGGATGAACCGACAAGTGATCTGGATGTGGCATCCATTCGAATGGTCATGAATTTGCTGGAAAAGATTCATGCAAGGGGCATGACATTGCTGATGGTGACGCATGAACTGGATGCAGTGAGTCTGGATCAGCGGATATGTGTCATGCAGGACGGACATTTGCAGGAAATCACTTGTCCGGCTCTGAAAAGAGAAGATCTTGTGTCCTGTCTTTCGATATAGAAAAGCCCGAGCCTGTAACGATTTCTGTAGAGATGAGTCGGTTCTGTGGAAATTCCATTCTGATTTTTCTCCTGAATTATCAGATTTTGAATTCCGACAGAATATTTTACTTATAACCATTTGATTATAAAGGGTAATATATTTTTCTTTTGAAATGGTACTAAATTATGGTACCGTAATAAACATGAAACGAAAACACCAAATCACGCTCGAAAAGATATACAGCCTCCCGTCAATGGAAGTATCAAATGGGCAGATGTTGAATCACTGGGTGCGACAATCGAGGAACGGGAAGGATCCCGTGTCGGTGTTGTCCTGTTTGGTGTTGTCAGGGTTTTTCACCGGCCGCATCCGAGTCCGGATACCGATAAAGGCGCCATTGCATCAATCAGGAAATGGCTGGAAGAAAATGGAGTGAAACCATGAACAATATCATGATGATTGATGGTCAGAAGGCTGTTATACAGTACGATCCGAATATCGAAATGTTCCGAGGAGAATTTCTGAATTTGTCTGGTGGCGCCGATTTCTATGCATCTGATATTGAAGGCCTTAAGCGCGAGGGGTACCAGTCTCTCAAGGTGTATCTGGACATGTGCAGGGAAAAAGGTATTGAGCCGTACAAGTCTTATTCCGGACGGTTCAATGTCCGCATGTCACCAGACCTGCATGCTGCAATCGTATGCAAGGCAGCGGCCCAGGGAAAAAGCCTTAATGATCTGATTATCGAGGCTGTCACGGCATATTCCAAATAAAAGAACCGGCCGGAAAGGGCCGGTTTTGATCAGATAGAAATATGGTCAGGGAATATTGATAAAAGACCCTATTCATTTTGTTCCGGGCTGTAACTGGTTTTCAGAAACAGTGTTCTGGTGCGGGGAAAGTGCCGTTTTTTACTGCACGGATATATGCCTTGATGGCTTCTTCAATACTGGGTTGCCCTTCCATGAAATTGCGGACAAAACGCGCTTTTCTGCCGGGATATACATTCAGCATGTCATGCATGACAAGAACTTGACCGGAGCAGTCTGGCCCGGCACCGATTCCAATAGTCGGAACGGAAAGCACTTCGGTTACATTCTTTCCGAGCGTGGACGGAATAGCTTCAAGGACGAAAAGAGTGGCGCCGGCATCTTGCAGGATTTTTGCATCTTCGATAATGCGACGTGCGTCTTCGGATGTTTTGCCCTGAACGCGATATCCTCCGAACTGATGGACGGATTGTGGTGTCAGCCCAAGATGGGCGCAAACGGGAATAGCGCGTTCGGTCAGAAAACGGACAGTGCTTTCAAGCCAGTGGCCACCTTCTATTTTGACCATATGTGCGCCAGCCCTGATCAGCTCGACGGCATTGTTATAGGCGGATTCGGCGGTTGCATAGGTACCGAAAGGCATATCCGAGATGATCATGGCTGTTTTGTTACCTCTGGCGACACACTCGGTATGGTAGGCAACTTCTTCGATGGAAACGGGCAATGTGGAATCTTTTCCCTGGCAAACCATGCCGAGCGAGTCGCCGATCAGAAGAATTTCGACTCCGCATTGATCCATAAGGGACGCAAAACTGGCATCGTAACAAGTCAGCATGGTGATTTTTTCATGTCTGTTGTAAAGGGTTGTCAGTGTGTGGCTTGTAACCGATTTACGTTCCTGCAGATATGTTGCCATGGCAAATCCTTTGTTGAACTGGAAAATTGATGAAACATTAAAACGTAACCTTATCCTGATGTTTTGCAGGATGTCACGATTTCAGGTCAATTTTATTGAAAAGCGCCGTAAAACGATGCACTTCAGGGCGGAGATACAAGGAGCGGACGGCAGAGCCGTCAGGGAGAAAGAAGTCGTGCATGGTTCCAGGTTCGGTATGGAATCAAAAGAAGAGCGATATCCGGGATACCATGCAAATCAGGAAATCCTTCCGATACGAGCCAGGAAAGCCTTCCGATACGAGCTGATGCCCAAAGGAGAACATATCCGCAAAATGAAACAGTTTTGCGGTTGCGCCCGTTTCGTATTCAACCGTGCATTGGCGTATCAGAAAGCGCAGTATGAATCAGACAATACCGTCAAATTCAGCTATACCCGTTTGGCGAATCTGTTACCGGAATGGAAACGTGAGCTATCCACAGGGGATCAGACCGGAAGAGCAAAACAGCGGGATATACCTGCCGAAATTGGGCGGAACACGCCCGGCTAGCCTGTGAAGTGAGTGATACAGTCAGGTCGCCAGCAGCAGGAATCCACCGGAGAGATCAGAGCGCTTGCGCTCTGACTCTATAGGAATCTCGCATCTTCTGGCGGGGAAGGATGTCAAGAGCGAAATATGAAATAAACTGCGCCTAGCAGGCACAAGGCGGCCCAGATGTAGTCCATTTTGAAGGGTTGTCCCATATAGAAAATGGCAAAAGGGACGAATACACTTAAAGTGATGGTTTCCTGAAGGATTTTGAGCTGCGCCAGGCTGAATTGCGAAAAGCCGATACGGTTGGCTGGAACCTGCAATAGGTATTCGAAAAGTGCGATGCCCCAACTGATCAGTGCCGCAACCAGCCATGATCTGGAGGAAAGATGCCGCAAATGTCCATACCATGCAAAGGTCATGAATACGTTGGATAAAATGAGCAGGGCTGTAGTCTGAATGAAAACGGGAATATGAAACATGGCGTGCGACTCCTGAGAATGATTTTGAAATCAGAAACGGTCAATTCGCTGGTGTTTGACACGGTCCAGAAGAATGGAAAGTCTTTCTCCGCTTGGAAGGGCAATATCGGGAGCGATCTCAGCCAGAGGAACCAGTACAAAGGCACGTTCGGTCATACGTGGATGCGGTATCGTCAGCCGGTCGGTTGCGATTCGGTCCGTGTTATATAAAAGAATATCCAGATCGAGGGTTCGGGGAGCATTTCTGTAAGGGCGTTCACGACCGAAACGGTGTTCGATGCACCACAGGAAATCAAGGAGGCTGTCAGGCGTCAGGGCTGTGGTTAGTTTGGCTACGGCATTCACGTAATCATCTCCTGTCGCATCAACGGGAGCCGTACGGTAAAGAGATGAGAATTTGTCCAGACGAGTATCGGGCAAGTTATCCAGACAGGCAATCGCATCGCTCACATTTTGCCTGCTGTTTCCGAGATTGGACCCGATGCCGATATAAACAGTATTTACAGTCATATCATGAAAGGTCGTTTGCTGTCATTTCTGGAGATGTAGCGGAATTTGTTCCGGTTTTGCGGCGGCGACGTGAACGTTTTGCTCGCTTTTTTCCGGAAGAGGTTCCGGCCGATAATTTCATCTGCCTGTCCATCATTTCCTGGCGTTCGTCACCGGATGCGTCGATGAATGCGGTCCACCATTCACCTATTTCCGGATCGAGTTCGCCGGCTTCGCAACGGATCAGCAGGAAGTCATACGCTGCGCGGAAACGTTCGTTTTCAAGCAAACGATAGGGGGATTTGCCGGTACGTTTTTCCAGTCGGGGTTGCATGAGCCAGATGTCTTTCATGTCGCTGGCGATTCGGCGTTGTATGGCCAGTTTTTCCGTTTGTACATCCAGAATGTCGCCTGCAGCGGCAACCAGGGCAGGGATGGGGTATTCTCCTTCCGATCGGTATTGCGCCCACTTTTCCTCGACCTGGGTCCATAACAGTGTCGCAAACAGGAATCCGGGTGAAATCCGCTTGTTCTGCCTGATGCGCTGATCTGTCTTGTCGAGAGCGATTTCAATGAAATGAGCGGCTTGTGGCTGTTCGAGTGCGACATCGAGAAGAGGCAGCAAGCCTTTGTGCAGGCCTCTGGTACGCAATTCTTTAAGGCAAGACATGGCATGTCCGCACATCAGCAGTTTGAGCATTTCGTCAAAAAGACGGGCCGATGGAACGTTATTGATAAGTGGTGCCAGTGAAGCGATTGGCGTGCATGTCGTCGGGTCAATCGAGAATCCCAGTTTTGCGGCGAAACGGACGATCCGAAGCATTCGGACAGGATCTTCTCGGTAGCGCTCTTCCGGATTTCCGATGATTTTGAGAACGTGATTCCTGAGATCATCCATGCCGCCGTGATAGTCCAGAAGAAGCTGTGTCGCAGGATTGTAATACATGGCGTTGATGGTAAAGTCCCTGCGGGCGGCGTCTTCTTCCTGCGTCCCGAAATTGTTATCTCGGAGTAACCTGCCCGCTTCGTCTTTCAGTGCAGGTTTGGGCGATGCTCCTCTGAAAGTGGTGACTTCGATCAGATCCTGTCCCAAAAGGACATGAACGATCTGGAAACGCCTTCCGATCAGAAACGCGCGTCTGAAAAGCCGTTTGACCTGTTCTGGCGTTGCATTGGTTGCGACATCAAAATCTTTCGGTTTGATTCCGAGCAGAAGATCGCGTACGGCCCCTCCGACAATATATGCATCATATCCGGCATTTTGCAGTATGCGTACAACCCGGACAGCACTGTTTGACACCAGACGAGGGTCAATGCCGTGCTGAGCAGGATTCAGGATAACCGGTTTATTGGCGGAACGGGTGTTCGATCCCATCCCGAAAATCTTGCGGATCAGTTTGTTAATCATCGAATAAATGCAGTAAAGGCCAGCCTTTCATTTCGGCATGTTCTTTCAGACGACGGTTCGGGTTGACCGCGACAGGATGGTTCACCCGGGAAAGCAGGGGGAGATCACGATCGGAATCACTGTAAAAATAGATGTGCTTGAAACTGTCGAATGACAGGTTCATCCGGTTGAGCCAGTTTTCCGTATGGACGATTTTACCGGTGCCAGATGTCGGAATACCTACCAGTTTTCCGGTGAGTTCTCCTTCCGAGGTTTCTTCGGGCAATGCCGCGATCAAATGCTCGACACCAAATGCTTTGGCGATCGGTTCCGTTACAAAACGGTTCGTCGCGGTGACGATGGCGACCAAGTCGTTATTGTTCAGGTGTTTTCCGACCAGCTCAAGTGCGGCCGGTTTGATGGCGGGATGAATGACTTCATCCATATACTGTTGTCTCCACCGGTTCAGCTGGGTTCGGGGAAAACGGGCCAATGTTCCCAGAGCGAAAGCAAGAAATTCAGCAGGATCAAGTGTCCCTGCCTGGTATTGCGCAAAAAATTCGGCATTCCGTTTTTCGTAGGATGCCTTGTCGACAGCACCGATTCTTACCAGAAACTGGCCCCATTCGTAGTCTGAATCAATGGGGAGCAGCGTATTGTCAAGGTCGAATAATGCCAGAGTGTCAGTCATGATATCGGTTCCTGTTTCTTTTGCAGCAGATCGTAAAGAAGCGGCAGTGTAATGGTACGTTTCGTCTGCAGTGAATAACGATCAAGAGCATCCAGAATCATGGAAAGCGAGTGCATATCGCGTTGATAATGGGTAATTAGATAGGGTAACACACCTTGGGAAAGTGTAAAGCCCCGGTGCCTGGCTTGTTCTGTCAGGGCTGCGATCTTTTCTTCGTCGGTCAGCCCTTTTATCTGGTAAACGAGTCCCCAACAGAGCCGGCTTTTCAGGTCGTCTCTCAGCGTCAGTACAAGTGGGGAACTTGTGCCTGCAGTGATCATGCAGGCCGTAGCGTTTTCACGGATCTGGTTGAACAGGTCGAAAGCGGCTATCTGTTTTTCGGCAGACAGTTTGTCGCAGTCGTCCAGCAGGTAAAGCGTTATATGCGGATCGTAGGCAAAATCTTCTGCTGGTGACATCGGAGTGATAAGTTTTGCCGGACAAAGTCGGGACATGGCTTTTAAAAGATGGGTTTTTCCGACAGCGGAATCTCCCCATATATAGACGAAATGGTCATGAGACTGTCCATTCGCAATTTGACGGAACAGATACAATACCTCTGCATTTTGTCCGGGCAGGAAAGTCTCCAGTGTGGGTGGACTGGTTGTTTCGAGATCTAGCAGCAGTTGTTGCATGGCAGAATTCAATGTTTGTAAAAGTTGCTAGCGAAATAGTAGCTGCGCAAGTGTTTGTAGGCGACCGACAGAATAGCGGAAGATGGCAGGGCAAGCAAAATGCCGACGAAGCCGAAAAGCTGGCCGAATGCCAGCAGAGCGAAAATAACGATCAGCGGATGAAGCTGAATCCGGTCGCCTACCAGTTTGGGTGTCATCAGCAATCCATCGAAAGAGTAGCCGAAGCCATAGATGATGCCGAGAGTGATCCATGCTTCCACGCCGGTAAATTGCAAAAGGGTTGCCGTAACGGCCAGTCCCAGTCCGAAACAGATACCGATATAGGGAATAAATGCCAGCATGCCGGTCATAATGCCGACCGGAAGAGCAACGTTGTATCCAGCCAGTGCCAGTGCAATGGAGTAATAGGTTGAAAGTATCATCATGACCAGTAGCTGGCCGCGCAGGTACTGGGCCAGCATACTGTTGACTTCGCGTGAGAAATTGACTGCTTGGGTGACCCATCGTCTGGGTATCATGTCTCTCAGCTTGCGCATCATGATGTGCCAGTCTTTGAGGAGATAGAAGAGCACAACCGGAATGAGGATCAGGTTCCATGCCCATGTGAGTACGGCAGTTCCCCCGAATTTTGCGGAAATAATAAGCGATTTCCAGACTCCATCGCCTTTCGGAACGAACTGTTCTGTCAGAATGCGTTTTATCCCGGCATTGTCTGCTGGAATCTGGATGCCGAGTTCATTCAGTATCGGATTCAGGTAGTTGTTGACTTTGGCGATGAAAGCGGGAATCTGTTCATACAACATTGGCCATTCACGGATCAGCATGGGAATCATGATTAGCGCGAAGGCTGTCACAATGGAAACCAGCAGCAGCATGACGATGATGACGGCAATGACGCGCGGCATTCTGAGTATTCCTAGACGTTTCGAACGCAGCCAGTCGACAACAGGGTTCAGGGCGTATGCCAGTATGGACCCGGCAATAAACGGAGTCAGGATCGGGCCGAGCAAAAGAAGAATGGCAACAAGCAGTATGCCGATACCGGTCCATAGTGCAGTCTGTCTTTGTTGTGGTGTAAATAGTGCCATTCAGTCGTACTTGTGAGATCAGTTTGTTAAAATACGGAAATTATTGTTATTTTACGCCTTGCGGCGCGTTTACATTATGAGTTCATCCACTAATCAGTCTCTTTCCTATCGCGATGCGGGTGTCGATATCGATGCAGGCGATGCGCTGGTAGATGCCATCAAACCGTTTGCCAGACGTACCATGCGTGAAGGCGTATTGGGTGGTATTGGCGGTTTTGGCGCACTTTTCGAAATCGGCAAAAAATATCGGGAACCCGTACTTGTATCAGGTACCGATGGCGTCGGTACCAAACTCAAGCTGGCGTTCCAGCTTAACCGACATGATACGGTCGGGATAGACCTTGTGGCAATGAGTGTTAACGATATTCTGGTCCAGGGAGCGGAGCCGTTGTTTTTTCTCGATTATTTCGCATGCGGCAAACTGGATGTCAAAACGGCGGCGGATGTCATTAAGGGAGTCGCAGCCGGTTGCGAGCTGGCCGGCTGTGCATTGATCGGTGGAGAAACGGCTGAAATGCCGAGCATGTATCCTGATGGGGAGTATGATCTGGCCGGTTTTGCTGTTGGCGCCGTTGAAAAATCGGAAATTATCGACGGCTCGAAAATCGTCCCTGGCGATGCTGTAATCGGATTGGCTTCTTCCGGCATTCATTCCAATGGCTATTCACTGGTTCGCAAAATCATCGAAGTGACGAAACCGGATTTGAATGCCGATTTGGACGGACGGTCGCTGGCTGATGCGCTGATGGCTCCCACGAAAATTTATGTCAAGCCGCTTCTGAAGCTGATGTCGGAAATCGAAGTCAAGGGAATGGCTCATATTACGGGGGGAGGACTGGTCGAGAATATTCCCCGCGTGCTGCACGATTATCTGACAGCTGTTTTGAGAAAGGATTCGTGGCGTATGCCATCATTGTTTGGTTGGCTGCAGAAATATGGCAATGTCGCCGAGGAGGAAATGCATCGGGTATTCAATTGCGGGATCGGTATGGTTGTGATTGTATCCAGGGAAAATGCGGACAAGGCTATTGCCCGGTTGAATGCTTCTGGTGAAACAGCGTACCTGATCGGTGAAATCCGTCAACGGGAAGATGATGAACCGCAAACGCTCATAAAATAACCGGTGGGCGTTTTCTTGTAAAAGGCATTCGGTTTGCGAATGCCTTTTTCGTTTTTCAACCGTCTGTCTTGCCAGGAATGGCATGCTATTTTGTCTGTATCGCCCTGAATGGTGCCAATGAATAGGTATGTTCTCTGTCACGTCATATTGTTTTCACGGTGCTATGCATCATATAAAGAAAAAATGTTTTCTGTTTCCGAAGCGTGGCGGATATCTCTGCCTGTGAGGCGGTAATGGCATGAATATATGGAAGAGGATGATGCATTACCCGTTTTTCAGGTTTATCCAGAACCAGTTTGCATATGAAACAGCTCATCATATGAGAGACGAAGAATCATGGATCGTTACAGTATTGCAAATACAATCCGATCTTATAAATATATTTCATATTCATACCATGGAAATATGAAATATATTTATTTATCACACAGAAGGTTGTGAAATAATATTACATATGCAATATTTGCAAATATGATATTTGAAATCATATGTTATATGTGAGCAGTGGCGAAATGGCGGGTCGTTTTTCGGCGTTTTTTGAAGTTCTGGCGTACGTACGGGCGGTTTCCGGCGTTTCCATTTCGTATTAATTTGATTGGGGGATTGGCAAGATGAATAATCCAGTCGCTGTGGCAGAAGATCCAACCAGATCCGGTGGTCTTCGCTGGTTTTTCCTGATCCTGGCAGTTTTGCTGATGTGCATGATTTCGGGTGTCCAGTATTCGTGGACATTGTACGCTAATCCGATGAAAGACCTGTTGGGGGTCTCGCTTGCTGCCGTTCAGACAGCCTTTACGCTCTCCCAGGTTATCCAGGCCGGTTCGCAGCCGGGTGGTGGATATTTTGTTGACAAATTCGGTCCCAAAGTGCCACTGATGATTGCCGGTATTATGGTTGGTGGAGGCTGGCTAGCGATGGGGGCGGTTGACAATGTGGCGATGCTGTACGTTATGTATACTGTATCGGGTGCCGGTGTCGGGATCGTTTACGGAACAGCCATGAATATTGCCAACAGGTGGTTCCCGGACAAAAGAGGAATGTGTTCCGGGTTCACAGCTGCCGGTTACGGTCTGGGGGTTTTACCTTTCCTGCCCATGATCAGCAATGTCCTGCATGCACAGGGAGTAAGTACTGCATTGCTTTATACCGGTGTCATCATGGGCACAGTCATTGTCGTGATCGCCTTTTTTGTCAGATTCCCGGCTGGTTCGGTCGGCAAAAAGAAAGTCATCGTGCCGACTGAAAAAGATTTCAATTCCAATGAAATGCTCAGGACTCCACAGTTCTGGATTCTGTGGGCGTCGTTTTTTTCCGTCAATTTCGGCGGTTTGCTGCTAGTGGCAAACAGTGTCCCTTATGGCCGCAGTATCGGCTATGCGGCGGGTTTCCTTACCATTGCCGTGACGGTCCAGAATCTGTTCAATGGAGGTTGTCGTCCGTTCTGGGGATGGGTTTCCGACAGGATCGGCCGTTATAAGACCATGTCGGTCGTATTCGGTATCAACAGCATTGTTTTGCTGGCATTCCCTTATGTTGCAAACAAGGGGGAAGCCTCGTTCATGATTTCACTGGCACTGGCGTTTTTCACATGGGGCGGTAGCTACGCTTTGTTTCCTGCAACCAACAGCGACCTGTTCGGTACGGCATATTCGGCAAGAAATTACGGTTTCTTCTGGGCTGCCAAGGCTGTTGCGGCAATTTTTGGTGGCGGGCTGGGGGCTGCGGTTGCAACGGCATTGGGCTGGAATACCGCTTTTGCGATTACGGCATTCACCTCTTTCGTTGCGTTCGCGCTGGCGACGT
The DNA here is from genome assembly GCA_963655605.1 of Oscillospiraceae bacterium. Lineage (GTDB taxonomy): Bacteria > Pseudomonadota > Gammaproteobacteria > Burkholderiales > Burkholderiaceae_D > Oxalobacter. The sequence continues at coordinate 420 of CAVKGJ010000073.1, read as the reverse complement.
TCGTTATCCCCAAAATGGGGCGCCCGGTCAAGCAGGCAAAGGCCGTTGTTATCCGGACTATACAGTAAGAGTCTGGTTTTCAGGGGTTGGGATAAATGGCCGGAAGAAATTCCGGCCATTTATCTCGTATACTCGGCTGCGCTCGTTTCTAACGGGTGAAAGTCTCGAATCCACCCGCAGTGGGAAGGATGTAGTCGAAGACAAGGGTGATTATTGCGAGGTGGAATCTGAAAGAAGCCGGATGTGGGGAATTTACTGTCCACGGGTAAATCTCTGGTATGACGAACAGAAATCACATATAAGGTTTCGTATGAGAGTAAGATAGCAAGACAAGTCGAATTCGGTACAGGCGAGGGAGAGATACGGATTTATACGACCAATGCCATTGAATCGGTCAACAGCGTCATCAGGAAAGCCACC
>CAVKGJ010000072.1:0-3495 GCA_963655605.1 Oscillospiraceae bacterium | reverse complement strand
GACGGCACCCCATGCTTCACCTTGCAAACCGACATTGGCTGCGCCTTGCCACTCGACTCCATCCTCACCATCAGGATCGGCTCCCTGAAGAATATCAAGTGCGTTATTGCCGGAGAATTTCACACCGTTATTCAAATCGAAACGTCTTTCGAGCTGGAAGGTGGCTTTCATGCCGGAGCCGAGATCTTCCGTGCCCTTGAAACCGATAAGACTGTCATCGTTGCTCCCCATACGGACATCGGAACCGGTTTCCTTGATTAGACCTGTATCAACCGTACCGTAAATCATGACATTCGTCTGCGCATGTGCAACACCTGCCAGCCCTATGGCCGCTAAACTTGCTAATAATTTTATTTTCATTGTTGATGAACCTTAAAAATGAATCGTTAAAACACTGTTTCTTGTGTACACACGGTTGGAATTGTAATGTCATTTTTTTCCATATAAAAATAATAATGATAATTATTCTCATTTAATGTTTGTTCTGTCTCTTATCAGCAACAAATTTATGGAAAGGAATGGTTTGTATATTCCATCCCGGACGTGAAGTACGTTTTTTGTCGTGAAACGGAAAGACAGGAATTATTTGAGGTGACAGCATCAAACATGGCATTGCTTTTCTGCCAGAAAACGTTTACACCGGCCATGAACGGGAAAATGTCTGCCCGGATGAATGAAAGACTAGATCGCCGGATATCAGGCCGGATCAAAGTATCCGGTGAAACGCCTTTCCCTGATTCGAAGGAAATGAAACAGGAGGACGAAGCATGAATGCGACAGATATCGGATGATTGACTGGAAAACTAAACGGATCGTTGCCATTGGTCAATTCTGTTTTGTGTCAAAGTTTGCCCGACCAGTTCATTCCATTTTTCGCCAATGGTTTTCCATTCACTGTACTGCATGGCTTTTTCGGATGCATGTGTGGCGAACGAACAGCTGCCCGTCATCTTGACCAGCTCGTCGAGTTCGCTCTTTTCTTTTTCCCAGTTCGCGTTTTCACGTTTTTTGAACAGGATGATATCGTCGATCAGTGTCTTCAGACAAATGAACAGACCATATTCTTCACGGCTTCCTTTTTTTCGGATCGTATCGAGCTGGGCCATGAAATCATCGAGAAATTTGCGGTGATAGGGATTGACGTCAATACCGGGTAAAAGCATGACGATTTCCGAAGCCAGATCTTGCCGGTATTTTAATGGAAGCTGTGCAAACCATTCGATGAGATTGTCAAAAGGGGTTGCCATGAAATTCCTTTCCTGTTGTTTGTCGGTATTTTTGTTATCAGATCTGATTATATGGACAGTATGGAGAGAACGGTTGTAAAAATATGCCGGAAAGAATAATCTTTCCTTTACCAGTCAACGCAATGAAACGTTCCGGCGACAGCTTCTGGTGATGAGGCTGTTTTTTATATTGGTCGTGCAAACTTGATGGAACGGTTATAACTTTCGACCGCATCGCTGTACCGTTTCATCATGCGGTTGAATGAACGTGCGTTTTTTTTCTGTTTCATGGTATCGTAGTTTACGATCATTTTCGTCAGATGGTCGTGAATGCTGTCCAACCCGCCGCTTCTGTTACGCAGTGGATAAACGTCGTTCATTATTTTCCGCTGGGCAGCTAGAGCGGTTTCCATTTCCGTGATCAACCGATCGCCTTCGATATATTTTTTCCTGTCTGCAATGCTGTTTTGCGGATCGTTGAACAACATGACCAGCTCCTGTGCGTACAGAAGGCTCCTTTCCGTGTTGTAACCTATCATGGTTTTCCTGGCTCGGTATGCTGTCATCCGTCTTTCCGTTTCCGTTTTCTGCATATCGATCAGAATGATTCCAACTTTGTTCATCGTGGCGATCATGTTGTCATAATCCTTTTGCAGAATGGGAAAAATTTTTTTTGCGCCTGCCATATCGTCACGCCGGTACATCTGGTTCCTGAAATAAGGCAGACTTGTCTGTTCGTCGGTATAGAGTTTTTCTCCGGCTGCTATACTGGCTGCAATTGCTTCATCCAGTTCTGGTATTGGAACCTGGTTGTATGAGATCCCCTTTTTCAGCCAGGTCAGTCCCTTGTCTAGGCCTTCCACGACAGGAAAAGTGATGATATCCGTTGATCGGGATTTCAGTGTGTGATTTGTAAAAATATTATAGGATGGCCACAAGCTCCAGGAACCAACCATAATGCAGTTGTATCCCAAGATGTAGGCATTCAGTTTGTCTGTGGTGACCGTATTATTGTCGGCGACAAGTTTGAGTGCTCCGGTATTCGATTCCAGTATGGCTCCTTCCGATTCTGTTTGCAGCCGGTTCTGGTTTACTGCTTCGACAATAGTCGGAATGGCATAATAACAGCCGGACAGAAAAAGAAAACAGACAGAGAATATAGCCAGCCGGAAAGAAACGGGAGATTTCATCGTGGGTTATTTTTTCTCGACAATGACGCATTCAAAGATAACTGAAATGTTCCTGCAAAGCCAGCCTGAAAAACGGTCGTATTTCGTTTATCGTTTTTCTGTCATATTCCCTGTCCGATAGTTGGCCAGTTCAGTTTCAGGGCCATAGAATGCGTTTATGGGCAACCTGTGCATCGTTGCATTTTTGTATATGGCGGTCAGATCGCCGATAGCCATGTGTTGCCGGAGGTCACGGTAACTTCCGATAAAAGTCTAGTCTGACTGAAGAAGCATCTTCGACGGCGGACGAGTTCATTGTCGTCCGGCTGGTTCTGACTGAAGCCGGTTTTTCAGTATGGTTACAACCGGCCAAACCGGCAGTGGCGGCCAGTATGACAGGCAAGGCGTTATGTAAATTTCAGTTTCAAGTCAGAAATACGATACGGCTGTACGGCTATTTCTGGAAATAGCCCGATTGGATTGGTTTGACTGGATTTCAGACGGAAATCGTGATGGTGGCGAAACGCCGAAACTATCGACCAAATGGAATGGCAAGGAGCGCGAGTATGAACGGCACACTGCTTCATTCCACAAAAAAGGGCAACATCTGTTACCCTCTTCAGGATTTTTTCTGCTTGGGCAGGTTGCCTGCATAGCTGCTTTATTCAGCCAGAACTTTTTCCAGTTCTCCGCTTTCCGCCATATCCAGCAATTCTGGAAGACCTCCGATATGATCATATCCAATAAAAATCTGCGGCAGAGTATGGCATCCGGAACGCGCCCACATTTCGACAGCCAGGTTCATGTCGATCCCGACGACAATCTTCTTGAAAGGTATGCCTCTGGATTCCAGAAACTGGCAGGCCAGATCGCAGGCTTTATGCCCCTCTACGACGTACATTTCAATTGAATTTTTCATCTTTGTCCTTTGGTTCGTTAGAGTGAAACAGGATATCCCCTGTCATGCATCGAATCGAATCCGCATATTATATACCGAGATGCCGATGCGTTTTTTTCTTCAAAACAATATTTTTTCATGCAGAAAATATGTATATTTTGGAAGAAAAATCAAGGCTCTGTTATACAAGGATGTTGAATCT
>CAVKGJ010000071.1:0-20088 GCA_963655605.1 Oscillospiraceae bacterium | reverse complement strand
ATACCGGTAGGCGATGAAGATCGTGATGGCGCTGACGACATTGCCGAGCATGATACCGACCAACGGTACCATGAATACATTTTTGAACCGCATGTGTTGCAACAGGCCAATGAAACAAAACGTTCCGGCCAGCGAAGCGATGAATGCGACACTGACCCGTATCCAGGTCGGTGCTCCGGCAGCGAACAGGATCGCTAGCATGACACCAAAACGACACCACGCCTGTGTACCTGCTGTCGAGGGAGAAACAAATCTGTTATTAGTCAGCGTCTGCATGATCAGGCCGGAAATCGACAGCCCTGTCCCGGCGATAACGATTGCCAGTGTACGTGGAATCCGGCTGATCAGACCGATGAACCGGTCTTCGCCGTTGCCGGTCAGAAAACCTGCCAGACTGAAATCCTGTACACCGGTGATGATGGAAAGTACCGTGAGAACGAGCAGCGAAACGAACAGCAATCCCCGAAGGATTGCCGGATTGTTCCATTTGAATGTATTGACCAAAATCCGTAACCGTAAAGCGAAAACCCCATGCCATTTTCAATGACAAAATGGCTTACATGCATTTACCAACAGTAAAGAAGCGAAAGCATTCTTCCTGCTACCGTTTTAGCCCATTTGCAGGCCCATGAGGAATTTATTATAGACTATTAAATGATAATAAATATCGTTATCAATATCATTTTTTGTTTTTTTGTTTTTACGGACTTTTTCCCGATCCAAGGAAAGTCTTGCAGGAAAAGCAACGGTCTTCCTGTCTTGCGGAATATTTACCGATTGAATCCGTTCCATCGTTCCGTCCGGATCCGGCCCCGGCAGGATTGTTGCCTCCTGTCCAGATATTGCCAAGATTTTTCTTTCTTCGCCGCTTCCGTTTGTCGGAAACCTTGCTGAGAAAACGGCTTTCCAATAGATCTCATTTGCTGATTTCGACCGGATTTTACAGTACAGACAAGCACATCCCGGTTTGGGATAGCGATTATCCCATATACAAAAACCGCATCGGAATGATGCGGTTTTTACGGTTTACAGGAGATGATTTAACGGTACGACTGTTCGTAAATGGCAATGCAGTCTTCTTCCGATAACGCGATTGGATCCAATAGGAACAGATCGCCCATGGTTTCGCGAGCGTTTTTCGCCATTTTGGGCAGATCCTTGCGTTTGATGCCATAATCGGACATTTTGAGATTGTCCACACCGCATGCGACTTGCAATTGGACAAGCGCAATGACGAAATCCATCGGGTGAGATGCATCTTTCTTACCGAGAGCCTTGGCCATGTCGATCAGTTTCGCATCACAGGCATGTACCTGTGCAAAATGTGTATACCAGGCTTGGCTGATCATGATCAGCCCCGCACCATGAGGCAGATTGGGATGAAAAGCCGAAAGTGCGTGTTCCAGCGAATGTTCAGACAGACATGACGAGAGAGATTCGACCATACCTGAAATGGTATTGGCGACAGCCATGCCTTCCCTTGCAGCCATATCCTTGCCGTTTCTGACGGCCACCGGCAGATTTTTTCCGATCAATTCAATCGCTTTCAGCGACAGGGCCTCGCTGACAGGATTGGCGCACTGTGCAATATATCCTTCCGTACTGTGAAACAGGGCGTCGAATCCCTGGAATGCAGTCAGGGATGGCGGAACGCTTGCCATCAGTTCGGGATCAACGATGGATAATACCGGAAAGGTATCATCATAGCCAAAACCAATTTTCTCGCTGGTTTCTTCTCTGGTGATAACAGTCCAGGGGTCGGCTTCGGAACCTGTTCCCGCAGTTGTCGTGATAGCAATGACCGGAAGCGGTCTGTTTTGCGGAATCCGCGCTTTTCCCGTCCCTCCTGCAACGTAATCCCAGTAATCTCCTTCGTTGGTTGCCATGAGAGCTATGGATTTTGCGGAATCGATACTGCTGCCTCCGCCAAGGCCGACAATGAAATCGCATTTTTCCCTGCGTGCCAGTTCCGCACCTTCCATGACATGTTTTGCGACCGGATTTGGCTGGATCCGGTCGAAAAGGACAGTAGATACACCAGCCCGGACAAGCTGCCCGGATACACGATCGAGATAACCGTATTTTCGGATGGATTTTCCAGCCGTCGTCACAATCAGCGCTTTTTTCCCAGGTAACTTCTGAACATGCAAATCATTCAATGTACCTCTGCCAAAAAGGATACGCGTAGGAATATAATAGGTAAAATTCATGTTATCCCTCCTTTCAGCGCTTGCAAACACGCAAGTAAACAAATCGTTTATTTCTTCAATATTACATGGTTGTGTCTTATTTCAAAAGGGTTGGACATTTTGGCCCATCTCGGCGAATGGCATAACAGGATCAATCGGCAAAAAATGGCCTGTCTTCATTCAGTCGGAAGTAAAGGCGATTTTTCCTTTCAGTACCCAGGCTCGCGGATTATGGGAAAAACCAATTTGCGGATAATATTCATTTGCTTTGGGTGCCGCCAGAAGGACAATTTTGCATGTCGGCTCAAGGCGTGCCTGCGTTTCCCTGACAAGTTGCTTGCCAATGCCTTTTTTCTGGTAAGCGGCATCCACCGCAAGGTCGGCCAGATAAGTGACATAGCCGAAATCGGAAAAACTGCGCGCGATACCAACCAGTTTGCCGTTGTCCCATGCGGTAATGACAAGATTGGCGCAATCGCGCATTTTCCCGAAAATGTCCGGTCTGTCTAGTGGGCGCCTTTCGCCCAGTGTTGAACGCCGGTAAAGATCAATCATTTCATCAACGGTGTAAAAAGCATCGTCTTTGTATTTGATATTCATTTCTGTATTGTCCTGAGAAAATCGTTTCATTACCTGTAAAAACCCATAATACGCGACAGTACCGGATTGTCCGGTCATGATAAATAGGTCTATTGCGTAATTACCCAAAAATATTGTCATGAAAACAACACTTCAGGAATTTCTCCATGAAAAAACGGCTGACGGTACGGATTGACCTGTCCTGTACGGTGACTGAGGCAAATATGGCGATGCGGAAAAAGGAATGGCAAGCTAACGAAAAATGGCATTTCCTCAAATGAGTCTTTGACATTCTCCCCTGCCTGAAGGCAGGAGATCCCTACTGAGTCAGAGCAGTCGTACCTTGATCTCTTCGACGGGTTCCTGCTGCTGACGATCTTACTGCATCGTTCACTTCACAGGCTAACCGGCGTGTCCCGCCCTTAAGAAGTCAACAGCGTCATCCGCAAGGCAACAACCCGGCACAGGATGTTCCCGGATAATGAGGCTGCCATGAAGGTGGTTCGGCTGGCGATCATGGATGCTTCCAGAAAATGGATCATGCCGATCCGGAACTGGAAATCAGCTCTGAACCGCTTCTGTATCGAATTCGAAGAAAGGATCTCGACCTGTCTCGGATAAATGTCCACAGAATGCGTTACAGGCTCGACGGTTCCGGTGCCCGAGTCTTTCTCTCAGTACCCGTTCCATCGTATCGGGCCGGATACCGTGTTTTTCCATAAAACGGGCTGCCGATGAATATCCACGGTCGATTTCCATTTCGATACCGAAATCGGCTATATCGTCCCTCTTTCGCACATGACGATTGTCCCGTTCGGGCAGAATGGCCAGTTTCTTTCTATGATTCTGTTCCATGATGATATCCGTTTAAAATGGAAATATTTCCAGTTTAGTGGCGAAACAAGCTGGCGATTTTGTGCAACTTCAAATTCGGGAAAGAGCAGACGACAATTTTTTTGCAGCAACAGTCGGCATTTCCCTGTATTGTCGATAAAATGCCAGATATCGTTTTTTCCTAAAAAGGCTTTGATGCCAGTGACTGAAAAACAATGAAGGGTTTAGCACGGACCGTTATGCCGATGGCGCCGCTGAACGGACTGGCACCATTGCTCGCACCACATATCCATACGATGATACTGGGCAGTTTTCCGGGCAGGGAGTCATTGGCAACCCGACAGTATTATGCCCATCCGCGCAACCAGTTCTGGAAACTGCTATCGGCCGTACTGGCTGACGATCTGGTGTCCCCGCCCTATGAAAAAAGGCTGGATCGCCTGCTGGGACATGGCATCGGTTTGTGGGATGTGATCACCATGTGCGAGCGTATCGGCAGTCTCGATTCACGGATCAGGAACGCGGTGGCCAACGATTTCACCCTGTTGAAAAAAACATGTCCCCGTCTGGAAAAAGTCTGTTTCAACGGCAAGATCGCCGGCACATATGCCAAAAGACTGGAAGCGGCGGGTTACCGGACAGTACTGCTTCCCTCTTCGTCTCCCGCCTACGCCAGCCGTTCTTTCGAAGACAAGCTGGTTCTGTGGAAATGCATTCTGGAGTGAGATTTTAAAAGACAACAGTCGTTTGTGGTCATGCATGCAGTGAACAGGCCATCCCCGTTTGGAAAAACATGCTTTCGGCGGTATGATTTTATCCCATGAAAAAGAGCAAATCCGATTTCAACTTTCAGGAGACATATCATGAAACTGGTTCGTTACGGCAGACCCGGCAAGGAAAAACCTGGTCTGATCGATGCAGATGGAAAACTCCGCGATCTGTCGGGAAAGATAAATGATTTCACGGCCGATCAGCTTTCCGACAAAGCACTGGCCAGGCTCGCCAAGCTGAAAACGGACAAACTACCGCTGGTGACGGGACGGCCCCGTCTGGGTGTGCCGGTCGCCCATGTCGGCAAATACATCGCGATCGGCATCAACTACATCGAACATGCCGCGGAAGCCAAGATGCGTATTCCCCGTGAACCGATCGTTTTCATGAAAGCAGTGACCTGCCTGTGTGGCGCCAACGATAATATCATTCTACCGAAGGATTCGAAAAAGTCGGACTGGGAAATCGAGCTTGGAGTCATCATCGGCAAAAAGGCCCAGTATGTCCGCGAGGAAGAAGCGCTTGATTATGTGGTCGGATACTGCGTTGCCAACGACCTATCCGAGCGGGAATTCCAAATCGAGCGCGGCACTCAGTGGGACAAGGGCAAAGGGTGCGATACGTTCGGTCCGATCGGTCCATGGCTAGTCACACGCGATGAAATTCCCGATCCGCAGAATCTGGAAGTCTGGTTGGATGTCAACGGCGAACGGATGCAACACGGCAATACGAAAACGATGATTTTCACTGTGGCAAAAATCGTCAGTTATCTTTCGCACTTCATGACGCTTCTGCCGGGAGATATCATCGCGACCGGTACTCCGCCGGGAGTCGGACTGGCGCGCAATCCGCAGGTATTCCTGAAACCGGGCGATATCGTCGTTGCCGGTGTCGAGAAACTGGGTGAACAACGTCAGAAAGTCGTGGCTTGGCCCGGCAGAAAATAAAAATATCCTTTTTGGCAAAAAGGCCAGCCGATACCATCCGCACAATGTGCCTCTTTCGCTGATGATGAATCATGAATATTACGAGCACAACCACCTGACAGTGGTATCGTCTGGCCGACTGCAAAAAACGGTGTGTACCTTTCTGGAACATACCGAAAACACATCGCATTTACAAAGAAAATTCTTATATACGAAACGCCATTCATCGACCGCTGATATGCCTTGTCGACCCGGACGCCATTTTCAACGACTGTCCCACCCATATCGGGAATAACGGTATTTTCAGGCTTCCACCGGTTTCCGGAAATCTCCTCTCCGGCTTTTTTTCGAACGGGCGAAAACGGTACTGCCCGGCAGAAACAGACCTGTACCGGAAAGATTCGTCTCTGAAATACGTGCTTCTGGCAATTCCGCCTGTTCCATCTACCAGTATAGCACAGTATACATTGAAAATGTGCCTATTGTACCTGCAGGAATGATATGGTCATTACCGGCATGACCGCTCTGCATATTTCGTCCCTTGCAACAAGACAGACGTCCGGCACGAAAAAGGATCAGTATTCCCATGAACATGCTGACCGCGGCCTGTCTGTCAGTATTACGCCGGTTCTTTCCTTATTGCACACACCATGTATGGAAACTGCCATGACAGCAGACTGCCATGCATATGGTCTGAAACCTATGGCATTCCATTTCCGGCTTCCGCCGTTTCTCTCGCTACCGCTGTCGGCGGAACGATCATGATATCGCAATCGGTTTCGTAGATGGTATTGCGCGAAGTACTGCCCAAAATGAATTCCTCGAAACGGTTGCGCCCCAGTTTCCCCATAACAAGCAGATCGGGCTTTTTCGATTCGACATGCTCGCGGATGACCGAATGGGGAATGCCGAACTGGATAACCGATGTCACATGATGCGGCGTCTGGAGTCTTGCAATGAACGACTGCATTTCAGCGCCTGCCTTCAAACGGATATCGGAACGGAACTCATGCAACAGGCCCTGCGATACGTTAGCATAGCGCATGATGCCTTCATTGGGCACTTCATAGGCATGAACAAGAATGATTTCGGTATCCTGTGTCGCCAGAGAAAGCGCCTGTTTTGCTTGATAATACGATATTTCCGAAAAATCGATGGCAATCATGATCCTGTTATAGGGATGCTTCGGTTCCTTACGGACGATGAGCAGCGGTACCGGACTGGTCTGAAGCAGCCTGCTGGGCAGGTTTCCCAGAAAATCGTGGCTTTTCGGGCTGTCTCCATGGGCACCGATGACGAGCAACCCGGTCTTGCGTGCTGCAATTTCCTGCGCGATTTCGGCAACCGGCTTGCCGAAACGGATCAGCACATCGCAACGGATATGGTACTGGTTTTCAAGACGTGCTACGACGTTGTCCAATTCATTCGACAGTCCTTCGCGGATCACGTTTTCAGCAGTTTTTGACGAGCTATCCAGGGCACGGGTGAGCATGTTGATAACGGAAAGATCCTGAACATTGATGATGTCCAGCTGCGTTTTTTCCAGCTGGTGGCACAACATGGCTGCCCGGTTTTCCGCCATTGTGGCACATGCGGACATATCGGTTGCCACCATGATACTCTCTGTTTTTTTCATGATGTTTCTCCTTCTGCTCAATGGCAGGGTAATTTGCCTTGCTTTCCGGTTACTTTATATCTTAATCGCTGTGATTTCATCCCGGAAAGCGGGTTTTCGGCAAAGTTGTTCCGTTTGTTTCACATTTTCCACATATCGTGGCTTTTTTCCGTTTGAAACCGGCATGATTAATCTGGAACCTGTAAAAGTCAGAAATTAGGCCTGCCATTCCGGCTGGACAGCCAGCGTTCCACGGCCTTCCAAGTTCGCTGGATAAAAAGCAGGCCTTTCCCATCGCAAGAATGACAATCCAGTTCCCTGCATTGACGAGTACTATATCGAATATCTCCTGAAACCAGAGAACATAGGTATACACTAGTTGTAGGACGGCGAAAATACCGATGGCCGGGTATATAATCCGATTATCTGAGAACATTCTCCATGTCGGGATGACGCCCTGGAAAAACGGCAGTTGAATAGCAGCAAAGCAATCAGCATGAGAATGAAAGAAGTAAAAATGATACGCCAGACAATGAAAAGGGTCAGTGACGGTGAATCAGGATCGCACGGCGGGCGGTCCATGACATTGGCTTCCGGACGTTCGAAGGTCAACTCCGACAAAGCGTCGTTACTGCGACCATATTGATCCAAAGAATCTGCCTGGAAGTCAGCAGCAAGGCAAGATCCAGAAAACGGGTTGCGACCACGACCAGCGACAGCCCTCCATTTGTCGGCAACAAGGAAGAATTCCTTTCCGGAGGTTGTCGGCACATGATTATCCGGAACGCTCCGACAATATAAAGAAACCCGTCAGGTTCCGGATTGGCTTTTGTCAACCGGCGTGGCACAAAAGATCAGGACAACGTCGTGTTTTGTCTCGATTCATGACGGACTATACCTTAAAATACGGAAAAATTCCGGGATATATTCATGGAGACCGTACGGAAAACGCAGTTGTTTTTGACAGGAAAGGAACGTCGGTGATAAACAGTATTCTTGTGATTTGTCTTGGCAATATCTGCCGCAGTCCCATGGCGGAAGCTCTTCTGAAAAAGCGTTATCCCGACAGGAACATCGCTTCGGCTGGCTTGCGCGAAATCACGGTCGGCTGGTCCGCCGATCCGTTCGCGATCCGCGTCATGAAAGAAAATGGCATTGACATCAGCCTCCACCGCGCCAAGCTACTGACGACCGCCTTGCTGAAAAAAACCGATCTGGTGCTGACGATGGAAGCAGAACAAAGCGATATCATCCGGTACAGTTTCCCCAATTACACGGGAAAAATCATGAGGATCGGAGAATTCGGCAATTACGATGTTCCAGACCCTTATTCCAGAAATATTAATGCCTTCCATGAATCTTTCGATCTGATTTCAAGGGGAATCGACGAGATCGGCAAACGCATGATCGAATCGGAAAACCCGAAACAGGACGCTTCATAAACAGCCGGATTGCCCTTACATGGAACATCCTGCCCGAAAACGCCAGCTTCTGAAAATGAAGCTGTATGCGACGGCATTGCTAGTCGCAATGGCATGTCTTTTTGTCGTTTCCCGTCTTTGCGGCCATATCGGGATCTGGGAATGGATCGGTGCCTTTTCCGAAGCAGCCATGATCGGTGCGCTGGCCGACTGGTTCGCAGTCGTGGCCATTTTCCGCCATCCGCTGAAACTCCCTATTCCCCGCACTGCTATCATCGCCGAAAACAAGGACAGAATCGCCAAGAATCTGGCAGTTTTCATCCGGGACAATTTTCTTGCCAGAGAAACGATGACGGTCAAAATGCGGGACTGGGAACCGGCACAGCGTATGGCAACATGGCTGTCTTCCCGCGAAAAGGCGGATTTCCTGGCCGACAAAACAGTCCGCGTTCTGACAGGTGCGCTGGAATTCGTCGATGACCAGCGTATCGGAAAACTGTTGCGCAACGCAATTTACAAACAGCTGGAAGAACTGGATCTGGGCAGCCTTATCGGCCAGCTGATGGACGTCTTGACGCATAACAACCAACACCAGGCAATGTTGGACGTCGGATTGCGGAGGATTTCTTCGGTGCTGGACGAACCCGGTACGCGAAAGCAGTTGGCGACTGTGATTATTGAGGTATCGCGTCGAGAATATCCCGGACTGGTCAGAATGCTCGGCCTAGTGATGGATACGGATGAATTCGGCATGCGCGTGGCAGGTACCCTAGTGGAAAGCCTACAGGGCTGGCTGCATGATATCGGCCGCAATCCGGCACATCCCCGCCGCAAACAGTTCGATGAACTGGCAGACCGTTTCATCGGCCGTCTGAAAAGCGATCCCGAATATCATGCCAGAATAGAAGGCTGGAAACGGCAGTTTCTGGGAACGCCAGTCGTTGCCGAATATTTCGAGATGCTGTGGGTGCATTTCCGGCAATGGATGCAGCAGGATGCGATGTACAGTAATTCCGAAATGAAGCACAGGCTGTCACGAACCTTCCGCCGCTTCGGGCGCTGGGTACTGGAAAATCCGGCCATGATCGAATCCATCAATGACCAGATGGTCCAGATAACGGGCGCCATGTCGGAAGAAATCAGGACGACGGTCAGCCAGCATATTGTCTATACCGTCAGAAACTGGGATAGCCAGTCAATGGTCAGGGAACTGGAACTGTCGATCGGAAAGGATCTCCAGTTCATCCGTATCAACGGCACGCTAGTCGGCGGTTTAATCGGCCTACTGCTGCATGTCGTCGTTGTGTCCATTCCGATGTGAAGCGTTTCTGCCGCAAGATGAAAAGGTTTTGCGGCTGTACGCCTTTCGTACCTGCAAGTCCGGTCCAGTCGATATTCATTTTCACATTTCCTGTCGGCGGCAGAAATGACGATGCAGGATAACCATAATTTCCATGACAGGGTCATCCGAAGACGATAGAAAATCTGTTTGCCTTCTTTTTTCGGTACGATCAGCCCCCTTCTCTGCACACCCAGCTGTTGCGACAAGGTTGGCAGGCGGATACTACATTCTTTTTCCAGCTGGCCATGGCATTCTCCCTGCGACAGACGACACAGCAGCTTGAGGCGTTCCGAATTGTCCAGTCTCTTGATGAAATCGACCGCTCTTGCCGCGGATTCATTCATGCAGTTCCTTTCCGAAGACTGTATGGACATGGTATTTCCTCCTTCCCCACTGCTTTCTGTTGTTTCTTCATACAGTGTTTTGATGATTGTTCGGTATTGGAAGAGTTATGCCGTTACAATACCGATTTGGCAGTGACGAGGATGCAAATGCCGCTTGTGTGGTCAGTTACCGGTATGCGCGCCCGATGACGGCTTCCCGGGAAAGCACGTTCTGCTGTTTTCCGTTCCGGCCCGTGGTTACGGAACATACCGTTTCACTATTGACGATGGATCACTAGCATGAAGAAAACTCTGGAAGAATTCAAGGTATTCGCCCTGCGTGGCAATGTGGTCGATATGGCCGTCGGTATCATTATAGGCGGTGCTTTCGGCAAAATCGTCTCATCGCTGGTTTCGGACATTCTGATGCCGGTACTGGGACTTCTGATCGGTGGAATGCACTTCAACGAACTGAAATTCGTGATCAAATCGGCAATCGTCGAGGGAGGCAAGGTCGTTTCGCCGGAAGTGTCACTCAACTATGGCAACTTCATTCAGGTCATCATTGATTTTGTCATCATCACCTTTTCGATTTTCGTGCTCGTCAAGATCATCAGTAAGCTGTCGTTCAGAAAGGCCGAGGAAGAAAAAGCCGCGCCACCTCCCCCACCTCCGGCCGATGTCCAGCTGTTGACCGAAATCCGCGATATCCTCAAAGAAAGAAAAGACCGCTAAGGCATTTCTCGTCGAAACATGTCGGCGATATCCAAACGGTTTTTCTGTGAATGCAGTCCGCTTCGGAGGACGATAAATCCGTATCCCTGCAAACCGGTTCAATGGATTTCCCTATTCTCCTGTCATATCATCATGAAGCGGCAAAAACCGTTTTCTTGGGATCCTGCCGGTTTCATGGGCGCGGATCGGTATCTTTCGGTACATCTGTTTCTCCGGCATCGTCTACCGTGTTTTTTCCGGCTCCCGTTTCTTCACTGCCTTCCTGCCTCCACCGTTCCCTGTTGGCATGCTGTACCAGATTAGTGATGTAAACCGTAAAGATCGGAAAGAGCATCATGCCGAGTGCTGCCAGAATCACGGACATGATTTTTCCTGCTGGCGTGACCGCATAGATGTTCGAGCCGACAGTGGTGACGTCCATGGTCGCCCACCAGAGTGCAGCGGAATAGCTGGTCACCATCGGATTGACCTTGTGTTCAACTACGAAAAAGATCATGCTGGCGAAATAAACGGTAGCAGCCAGCATGGTGACGTATGAAAGAAACAGGCTGGACGCCCTGCTTTGCGTCAGCCAGCCCACAACGATTGCCAGAGCATATCCTCCCCTGACCATCGGAATGAAACGAATCAGGTATGCCGTTTCGGGCGTGAAGGAGATATTGAAATATCCGATGATGTTCAGATACGGGACCGAAACGATCAGAAACAGGAAATGGGTGGCGACGTAATGTTTCCTGTTTTCCGCAAGAAACAGCTCAAGAAGGAAAACGGAGAGGAAAAACAGGCAGATCCACCACTGGATTTCCATATACAGCGGCTGGTTCAGGAACGAAACATTGTTGAATGTAGCGAAGGAAATGCTGACCAGCAGAAACAGGGACAGGACCAGAATGACGATATGCAGGAAATCGAGAATGCCTTGCCGGGCATACGAAAAGGGGGTGGAAAAACGCATGACAGATGTCCATTCGCAATCGGTTGGATATCCCGCATACGGTTTATGCCGTTGCCGGGAAAGAGTACAGTCTTTTTAACGCAATGATGGAAAAAGGTATTTGTGATTGCTCACAAATACCTTGCAGTGATACGGTTTTTTGGCAAAAACCTGTATCCGCAGGCCGGTACGGCAGATTTACAGCCGGAAGATATCAGCAGTTCATAACGATCATCAGGACTCCGGCCACACCGGGCAGAAGAACCATCATCCACTTGAGGAACCAGCGTGGGGCATGCCGTGTGAACTTGGCGCCTGCATATGCACCGGTCATGAGTCCGAACAGAACCTGTATGAACAGCATAAAATCCAGATAGCCGGAAAGCAGATAACCGAAACCGCCGAAAGTGGCAATCGGCAGGATGATCAGCATGGTTGTTCCGACTGACTGGAAAAGCGGCATGGCGAAGAAAAGAAGAAGCGACAACTGGATGAACTGCGCCGCCCCGAAACCGAACGTTCCGGACAAAAGGCCGTTGCCAACTCCGGCAACGACGGCGAGTATCCAGAACCGACTGCCCCCGATAACCGGTTTCTGCCCCTCTTTCGTATGGAACAGGGGGAGCTCCGGATATGTCAGGCGTGCATAAACGAGCACGGCGGACGCCACCAGCATGCTGGCTGTGCAGTATTTCAGTTCGGCACCGGGTAGAAGAGTCGAGATTTTCGAGCCGATGAAGGCTCCGGCAGCGCCGGCGATGCCGACGGTCAGGCCGACCTTGACATTCAGATTGCCTTCCCTGAAATGGCTGAATGCGCCGGCTAGGGTCGTGAAGATCATGGCGGCCAGCGAAGTGCCGACAGCCGTATGAATTGGAATACCGAATACCAGTGTCAGTACGGCGATAACGACTCCCGCACCGCCCGCTCCGACGAATCCGATCAGGGCTCCCATTGCCAGCATGGTCAAAAAGACAAGCATTGTGTTTTCCGAAGATATTTTCCGTGTTTTCCGGTTTGCGATACGGAATCCGCTCGCCTACATGTTCCCGTGACGGAAGGACTGGCGCCAGACAGGATGACAACATAGAATGGATACCCTGCCCAATCAATATACAGGCTGTTCGGTCATTAACGTAACCGTAATGATTGGCCGCAAACACCTGCGCGGCAAAAGAAATGCATTGTAGCGCTTTTATAACCGGAAGTGCGGATGGACCCCGTTTTTGTCCGCAGATATGCCCACTCGAACAGAAAACGGCATGCCTGCTCGTAGCGACTGTCCATGGCCGGACAGACCATCCGGTTTGCCGTCCATCTGGATACCAGAGACAAACGGGATACCGGTACCGGCAGGAAACACCCGTAATGCAGTCCGGTCAAAAAACGTGTCTGAACGAGATTCCATCCCTGTTTCTCTCCCGGCATGTTCTCAGTGATCGGCCGAAACCGGCGGATGCGGGTTTTTGGGAGGAAGTTTGCCACTTTCTGGGCTGACATGGATGAAAATTGCTGTGGAAATGGCTGCCAGAAAGCCCAGACACAAATATGTTTTTGCAAAGGCCGAAACGACATCATGCGCCTGCGAAAGCGAACCGGCACCGGTAAATTCTCCCAGTATGGTAGCGGCGATCGCCACTCCCATGCTCATGGACAGCTGCATGATGGCTGCCAGCAAACTGTTGCCACTACTGGCCTGTTCATCCGACAAATCAACGAGTGTCACGGTATTCATGGCGGAGAACTGAGTGGAATTGATGACACCAAAAATTGCAAAAATCAGCATCATGAACCAGTGGTTCGTTTCTTTGCCGATGGTGGAAAACATGGCGATCATCAATCCGAGCAACAGTGTGTTGACGGTTAGAATCGTACGGAAGCCGAAACGGTTAACCAAACGGGTGACTGCATTTTTGGCAACAATGGCGCCGATGGTCATCGGTATCATCGACAGTCCTGCCTTCATGGGTGAGTATCCCAACCCGATCTGTAACAGCAGCGGCGTCAGAAAAGGCATGGCGCCATTGCCAAGCCGGGCGAACAGATTGCCCAGTATACCCACCGCGAAATTCCGTACCTTGAAAAGATCGGGTGAAAACAGTGGCCGGGAAATACGGCGTGCGTACAGGACGTAACCGGTCAGACAGACGATGCCCAAAATCATCAGAAGTACCATCGGCGCATAGGCCAGATGCAGTTCCCCGATACCTTCCAGTCCCAGCGTGATCGCCAACATGAAAGTTCCGAAAAGGATAAATCCGGTCTTGTCGAACGGATACAGTTCTCCTCCCCGCGTCAGCTCCGGCATGTATTTCAGGGTAGCGAGAATACCGATGATGCCGACCGGCATGTTGATGAAGAAAATCCAGTGCCAAGAAGCGTACTCGACCAGAAAACCACCCAGTGTCGGGCCGACCAGAGGGCCGATCAGGCCGGGAATGGTGACGAAGCTCAAAACGGTGACAAGTTGTTCGCGCGAGTAAGCGCGCAAAACAATCAGACGGCCGACCGGCACCATCAGCGCCCCGCCGATACCCTGTGCGATACGGCAGGCGACAATGATTTCCAGCGTCGGAGACAATCCACAGGCTAGCGAACCGAGCGTGAACAGGGCAATGGCGAAAAGAAACACCCTCTTGATGCCAAACTTGTCCGCCAGCCAGCCTGAAACGGGAATGATGAGCGCCACAGTCAACATATAGGCAATGACGACACTCTGCATCTGGAGCGGATGGGTACCCAGATCTTTCGCCATAGTCGGCAGAGCCGTATTCAGAATAGTGCCGTCGAGCATCTGCATGAAAAAAGCGACGGCAACAACCCACGGCAGGATTTTCGCCGTTTTCGGATCAAGAGCCGGATTGTCTGCCATGGTCCTCCTTTGAAAGAAATACCCGTTTTTCCCGCAAAAAGACCACTTGCATCTTTTCGTGGATCATTCGGAATATCAGCACATGACCCGTTTTTCTGCAAGCGATTCGACAAAAACGGTACCGTTTCGGGAATGATTGCCAGAAAAAAGTCTAGATGTTTTTCATTTTTTCCGTTTGTTCCATATCGAAAATCGTTTTCCTGGTTAAGTTTAACTTGCCGATAACTTACAGATCAGACCATTTGTATCACCAGACGCTTGCCGCAAGCATTCGTGTACTTCTTCAATATCAGAAAGACCGGCGATCCTTTTTCGTTGCACAATGACGCCCAAAGACGGGAAACAGCGCCATTTCAATGAGAGAGATGTGCTGCATGATGGTTTCTTCTTGAAAAAATTAAAATACCCTGCCAACTTATTCGCTTGCAGGGCGGGTGAGACCATCTCATTAGCCCTGTCTATCCTTTCTCTGCCCATGCAACACAATTCAAACAATCCTCCTATCACTTCTGAAACGGGCATTTTCAAATCAACACCAAATTCAGTCATCAGACAACCAGACGCATGTAATCCGCACGAATGCCCTCCAGCCATTTCATAATCTCTCTTTTTACTTTGTCGTTATAGTATCCGATGGACCACTTCTTCATGATTCTTGTATGCTCGCATATATGCTAATTTTCTCAACAACACATTCCATCAAATCGACAAATAGTTGCCAATTTGATGGAATACAGTCAATTTTCATAGCTACACTTATCCCTTCAACCTTTCATAAATTGAAACCTTACAGGTGCTTTATTACGGTTTTGATTATGATCTTTTAAAATAGGCATTGTAATCTTACAGGCAAAGCAAAAATATTTTTCAATTATATAATCTATAAACTCTTGAAATGCAAAATATCCCTTTTAATATCTTTAAAAGGAATTTAAAATGTTTTTAAGCGAGATTGAATTACTGATATAATAGGCATGTTGAACTGGATCCTAACATTTTACGGATTTGCACATTTTTGATATTTTACCTTGCTTATGTCAGATATACTTTCGGTTCTGATATTATTAATGCCTTTTACATGAACTTTTCATAAAACTCGTCAGGCATCGCGCTTGCAGTAGTGCCTTCATTACTTTTGAAACCGAACTGTTCTGGATAAATTATTGCCTGTATTCTTAACTGTCTGATTTTGATGGCTCTCTTTGCATTATCATCTATACCATCTGTATTTTCTATCAGTTTTTTCGCTTTCCGGTTAACACTTTCCCAGAACTTTTCAATATATTCCGCTGGATTGGTTGTTGATATGAACATGATGGCAGACAACTGTGTCACAAACTCGAAAATGAATTTCGAATCCTGAAACTCTTTGTGGCTCGTTATTTTATTGTAAGCGGCAATATAATCTTCTGCATTCATCATTTTTCTCCTATTTACTGCGCTTCATAGTAGTCATACGCGTTTTTTGGCATTGTCTTGGTTATCTCACCACTTTTCAGAATACTCAATCTATTTTGATGCTCTTTTTCAATTTCGCCAATAGTTTTTAGCTCAAGGTACAAATCAAATTCGGCATAACGTTTCAATTCATCTAAACAGACATAGAACCGTCAGACCGAACGCTTCTTTTGAGTCGCCATTTTTGTCTATCTCTGTAATGTAATAATCGTTTACCAACTATAAAGTAGTGGAGATATACAACTGTATTCGCCAATTTGCCATCTTGTTCATAAAAGTCTGGCATTGTTGCAATAATATTTGCGATTTTTTATCGAAAGCTCCGTAAAACCCTGTCGTTCAGGACAAAGATACAAGGCACGGATGGTGAAACGATCCTGTGTACCAAAAACATCCCTTTTCTGTGTTAACACTTCACAGGCGACAGAGCATACTGTGTCAACCTGTGGAGAGATCGTGAGATCTGGGGAATGTGTGGTTGGTTCGATACCGTAAAATTCCCCATTGTAGGAATATGAGCGGCGAAAACCAGGCCTTTCCCGCTAGGTTGTCTCGTTGAAGCAGGAACCCGTTGAAGAGATCTGGGCACGACTGCGCTGACCCGGTAGGAATCTCCCGCCTGAAGGTGGAGGAGGATGTCAAATACCTTTCTCCCCTCACAATATTGAACAACAAACCCTTTATGTTCATATTGTGAAGGTATGAAATCGGCGCGTTTGTGGGTGTGTTCTACGTGCAACAAGTAAAGAGACAAACATCACTTTGAAATGCTCTAAAGAACCGTTTCAGCATCTTTCAAGGACATTTCCGCTGTGACGAAATGTGACATGAAACGAAAACCCATATGCTTGCCGATGTACGTAATCTATTGATTTTAATGATTTTTATGCAGAATCATTTGGAATATTGCGGGAATGCCTGTTTGTATTTGGCGATGCAATTGGCAATGATTTCTTCCGCGCTCTTGTGATCCTTGATGGATTCGATGAAGGTTTTTTTGCCTTCCAGCGCTTTGTATACGGAGAAGAAATGGGACATTTCCTTCATAATGTGTTCAGGCAGTTCGCTGATATCGGTATAACTGTTGTAGGTCGGATCGCCATAGGGCAGCGCGATGATTTTCTCATCCTTTTCACCACCGTCTTCCATCATGATGACGCCGATGGGGAAACAACGAACCATAGAAAGCGGAACCAGCGTTTCGGAACACAGCAATAGCACGTCCAGTGGATCATGGTCGTCCGCGTAGGTTTTCGGTATGAAACCGTAATTGGCCGGATAGTGGGTCGAGGTATAGAGAATGCGATCCATCAACAGCATGCCGGTTTCCTTGTCGAGTTCGTATTTGACCTTGCAACCCTTCGGGATTTCGATAATGGCGTAAAAATCCTGCGGATTGACACGTCCGGAATCGATGTCGTGCCAGATATTCATGTTGCAACTCCTTTTTCAGGTTCTTCTGTAAGAAACATTTGCGGGACGGGATGCGACAACCCCGATGCAGGCAGCCGGTGCTCCGTCCCTTCCATTCACGAATACGGCCGGTATCGACCGGCCGACCAAAGCATTCCGGCCAAAAGCCAGCACACTCGTGTTCCTCATTCCGGGGGATGTTCAAAACCGCCCGTCTGAAAAGGAGAATTTTAACAGCTGCCATCTCTTTTTCAAACAGGAATCGCCGCTTTCCGGTCATGAAACAATTGAACCTTCCCCCCGCTTTAGCGACCATCGTGCACTTTCGCCGGCAGGCTTTCACAACCACCGAAACCGGTCAGATAAAACGGCTGGAAAACGAGTAAGTACATCAGGCCGGCAATTCAAGTGATATCACGCCGAAAACCGGGATGAGCATGAAATATCCATGCGTTTCTTCAATAACGGCAGCACCATTTATCGAAGAACCATCCTGCACGAAAACTGCGAAAAGGAAGCAAAAACAAGGACGGGAAACAGCCAGACAGGCAAAACGGGACTTTGTGTATGAATGGATACTGTTTTTCGGACGACCTGTATCGCGTTGTCTGGCACGGTCACAAATGGCCTACCCCTAAAGCATTACGAATCGCCATGCTCGTTCATGTAATCCGTCGAACGGGGCATGTAAAAAAACACTTGCCTGAAAATTCGGGCAGATCTTCTTTCCTGTACCGTCACATCCTAAAGAACAGTCCGGTTGGCACGGGTACGTGGTAACGGCGGGAACGAAGGCTTGTACCAGTCCACTTCCGCTATCACCTGTTTCGTGATATCTGCGTTCTTGTTGTATCCGAGCGTTTCGTCGGCCGGAACGACTGCGGCAACATGCCTGTTCTTGGACAGCCATGAACGGACCGCCGCGCTGACGATATCGCCGATTTCATTGTCCAGTTTCTTCTGGTAGAGCGCCAATTGCTGCTGGTAGTTGGACTGTGCCTGCGTAATGGCCCGGATGCCTTCGGGAGTCTGCTCGCGACCTTGATATGCCAGCCGGACTTCCTCGACATTGCGGCGAAGGATATTCTTGACGGTTCTGATGTACTGTGCTGCAGCCCGGCCGGGTAAAGAACGTTCCGCGACAACATCCATATCGAGAACGACAACCGGTTTGCGTGACGACCGGTGTTTTCTGACGACCCGGAAAGCAAGCGGAAGCAATATGGCAGCAAGCGTCAGCATCAGTCCCTTACGTTTCATGATATTCGGTTCCTTTTTGATTGACTGAAAATATGATTCGCCTTTCTAACATAGCACTTTTGAGCCCGTTTTGGTTTGCCGTCCCTGATAAATATACCCGATACAAGGCAAAAACAACGGTTTTGTCTTGTGGCCGTAACATGTACAGATAAAGTTGTCGCCCGTTCTTTCCATGGCGGATGCATGCAGTCGCTGCCTGTGTTTTTCCATATGCCGCAAAATTTACCACGAACTGAACACGAAGGATTTTTGTCTCGTCCACGCATAAACAGCCACCGATATGGTAATGGCCAGATTGAAGGCGAACGGGAACTGTTGCGTATCGAAATACAGGAGCCATCCGAAAAAGTCGATAATAAATGGACAGGCCAGAATAGCAATATAATTCATGGCCATAATAAGCGCCAGTGCCATGGTGACTTTTTCCGATATGGCCATATGGGTGGCTTTTTCATAAACCCAGGGCTGGATGATGCCGTATCCCAGTCCGGCCAGAATGCAGCCCGGTGCGATGAACCATTCCGTTGGAGCCACCAGAATCAGCATCAACCCGACGGCAATCGCCATGAAACCGGTAAATAGGGTGATATCCTTCAGAAGCCGGATAACCGGTTTCATAGCAAGGCCGGGGACCATGATGGCCAGAAAGAACAGGGAAATCATGACGCCCGCATTTCCGCTTGAAAAATGGTATTCACGCATCAGAAACGGCAGATTGAAGCTGATGATGATGACCAGATAAGTCGCCAGACCGTAAATGGTCATGGTTTCAATCAGGTTGCCAACCATGAATCCGGTTCTGCTTGTGACGGTCGTTTCCGTATTTTTGTCCGCAGAAACCAGCATGTTCTCCGCAGCGTCATTTCCCTCCTTTTTTTCCATGCTATGTTTCAGATAAAAGGACAGAATAATGGAAACGGCAGGCAGCAGATAAACGACAAAGGGAAGCCGCCAATTCACCTCAGCCAGATAACCGGTCACAACAGTCACTATCACGAGCGTCAGGTTGGTGATGGCTGAACTGTATCCGAACTGTTTCACCCGTTCGTCTCCCTCGAAGAAATGGGAAATCAGACCGGTCGAAAGCGGAACGATCAGGCCAGAACCAACACCAAGCAACGCGGATACTGCCACGAGCTGCCACATTCTGTCCAAGACCAGATACAGGATACCCTAAAGTGCGAAAAGGCAGAGCCCGATTCGCAGCAGCAGAATATTGTTGATTTTTTCCGTCAGTTTTCCGGAAATGATGACAAACGGAAGAGCCTGTAACGCATTCTGTGGACATTTATCAGAGAAAGGAAGAAACCCTTTCTCCGAATTCGATGCAGAACCGATTCAGTGCTGATTTCCAGTTCTGAATCGGCATGGTCCATTTTCTGGACGATTCCATTATAGCCAGCCAGACCACCTTCA
>CAVKGJ010000070.1:24987-25548 GCA_963655605.1 Oscillospiraceae bacterium | reverse complement strand
CCTCCTGTGCCCATACATCGGTCGCCAGACAACCCGCCAGAACCGCCACTCCGGATAGAAAAAATCACCTCCCGGGCACATGCCCGGGAGGTGATACCGTGTTGCGATATATTTTTTGTCCGGTACGTTTCCCTGTTTTTTACGGAACGAAACAGGGAAATATTCTATCCTACATCTTCACATTCACCCCGACATAGGCCGCACGGTCCATCTGGTTGTAACCGTATGCTGTTTCATATTCCTTGTCGAACAGGTTTTCGACACGAGCATACAGCGAAATGTTCTTGTTGATATTGTAGCGGGCGTTCAGGTTGACGAGAGTGTAAGAACCCAAATCATGTTCTCCATCCGGTCGGTGACCGGTGTACTGGACATCACCACCCAGATACCACTGACCGAACGTTTTGGAGACATTGAACGTACCAAAGAACTTGGCCCGTCTGTCGAGTTGATCGCCGGTTTCGCGGTCTTTCGGATTCTGCCATGTCATGGTGGAGCCGACATCCAACCCGAACACTTCGGTCTGTGCCGTCAGTTCCGCACCGGTATTCTTGGCACGTC
>CAVKGJ010000070.1:0-24977 GCA_963655605.1 Oscillospiraceae bacterium | reverse complement strand
GTCCTACATTGGAATATTCATGACCAGTATAGACATAGTCGATCAAATTGCGGGTATGCCATTCAAACACGCTCAACCGGATCAAATTCTTACCTTTGGCATACTGGATACCGGCTTCGTAATTGGTCGAATGCTCCGACTCCAGATTTTCGTTTCCGCTATACGGGTCATATTGCTGGTATAGATTCGGTGCCATAAACGAGGTCGAAACACTGGCAAGCAGCTTCCATTCCGGCGTCAGGTCATAGCCATACCCCAAATAACCAGTCGTATCCGAACCGGCATCATCGACATGATCATAACGGACATTGGCTTGGATATTATGGTCCCCTATCTTGCCAAGCAATCCGGCAAACGCACTGTACCTGTCGCGGCTATGCGATTCATCGTCATTTTTCACTTTCTCGGCGGCGGCATCCAGCCCGGCCGTCATCATCCAGTCAGGCGACAAGGCAACCGAATTGTTCCATTGCAGCATGCTGGTTTCTGTTTTCATCGAACTATGATAATCATTGCTATATTCCGTATTGTATTCACGGCGATGTTCCGCCTGCGACAAGGTCACGGTCGAGAGCCAATCCTTGGTAATCCTGTTCTTGCTGTAAATAGAACCGATCCACTGTTTCGACTTGCCCCAATCATCCTGTCCCGGTATTCCCCAGCCACCGCCGTCATACTCGAACTTGGTGTCATACATATACAACTTCATGCCCAGTTCATGATCCTCATTGAGCTTCTGCGAAAGAGACGCATTGATACTGAGATTGCGATCGTAATCGTCATCTGAATTTTCGTTGGGATAATGTTTCGTGTTCATGGCGGAAATCCCGTCGGTTCTGAAACGGGTAGCAGACAATGCGAAACTCGTTCCGCCTTCCGTCTTGCCCGAAATACCTGCGCCGATTTTGGTCGTGTCGTGCGAGCCGTATTCAGCAAACACATTCGCCGCCGGTTTGGCGGTACCCTGCTTGGTGAAAATCTGGATAACACCGCCCATCGCTCCAGAGCCGTAAATGGCGGAAACATTGCCGCGAACCACTTCGATATGGTCGATCTGGTCAGGCTGCAAATGCTCCAGAATCAGCGGTGTTCCGGGTTCGTTCCCGTCCTGAATCGGCACACCATCGACGATGACGAGCAACTGTCTGGAATTGACGCCTCTCATAAAAATGGACGTCGGCTGGCCTCTGCCACCCACTCTGGCAAAGTCGATCCCTGCCTCGCTTTTAAGCAAGGACGGCAAATCGGCGAGTTTCTTGTTCTGAATCGTTTCGGACGAAATCACGGTCGTGCTGGGAATGGCGTCTTTCTGCAGCTGTTCGATACGTGAGGCGGTCACCACAACGGGTTCGAGCGCTTTTTCCTCAACGGCCGTTTCCTGTGCGAAAGCGGCACCGGCAAAGCAGCTGGCTAGCAGGGAAACGAGCAAAAGGGGTTTGACCGCCAGACGGCGGCAATGGTCTGAAACGTGGGAATACATGAGTCTTGTTCCAATAAAAATACTTTGTGCCGGCAACCCCGCCGGACTCAAGTCAATCAATACACTGCGGAAAAAAGAGAAGCAAAAGACGCCAGAAAAGAGTAAAAACGCTGATCCGTACTAGTACAGCTGATCCGTCTTCGCGGAATTTCCCCGTCCGCGGCATAACCTGTTCTGTTCCGGCCGGTATCCGGGCTGGCAGGTTTTTCGATCGCTCGAAACCGTCATCAGACCTTCCCATGCATCAGGCACAGTGGTACAAGATGGATAACGGATTCCTTCCGGAATACCTGCTTACCGTTGCGGGGGCAGCACACGTTGGCCATGGCAGATAGCTCCGTGTTTCCCGTTTAACCGCACATCAGAAAGATGTGCCGGCACCGTAACGTGCAGATTGTAAACGAGAGATCTGATTTATCGCCTGTTATGTCCACATCACCCCCCTATTTTTAGGGAAGCATTGCCAAAAAACAACGCTCATTCCCGGAATATCCGGCCTGTGTTCTCTTTTCCGGCGGATTCATGCGAAAACGCTTTCATGCCGACAGGGTAAAATAGCGCCACCAAGGAGTTTTCTGATGATGCGATTTTCAAACCTGAAAAGTGGCTTCCGCAAACCGGCCGGAGGCCAGACACTGAAATGGATGCTGGGTTGGCATAATGAAAAACGGCCGAAATCGCCATCCACCGGCGTAGCGATTCCTTACATGCAAAATGACGGACAGGCTCTCCGCCGTTCCGTGGCAGATACGATAACCTGGATCGGACAAGCTTCCTTTCTCGTCCAGCTGGGCGGAAAAAATCTGCTGATTGATCCGGTACTGTCCCGCTCGCTCGGTTTCATCAGGCGCAATTCACCGCCCGGACTGGACTGGCCGGCCTTGCCGAAACCCGATGTGGTATTCATCACGCATAACCACCGTGACCATATGGATGCACCGACCCTGAAACGCATCGGACCAGAACCGGTTTATGTCGTCCCGAAAGGGCTGGGCATCTGGTTCAAGAGAAACGGTTTTACGCGCGTGATCGAAATGAGCTGGTGGCAAAGGGAAGAAATCTGTGGGCTGGATGTCACATTCGTTCCTGCGGAACACTGGAGCAGGCGCTCGTTGACCGACATCAATACAAGCTGGTGGGGAGGCTACGTGATCGCCCGCAATGGCTTGCGCATCTATCATTCCGGCGATACCGGCTGGTTCGACGGCTTCGCCCGGATCGCCGAACGCTTTCCCGACATCCATGCTGCCATGCTGCCTGTCGGCGCCTACGCGCCTCGCTGGTTCATGCGGGCACAGCATATTGATCCGGAAGAAGCCGTGAAGGCTTTCAGGATGCTCGGTGCCAAACAGTTCATCGGTATGCACTGGGGAACTTTCAAGCTCTCCGACGAACCACTGGACGAACCGATGCATATCCTGCCTGACCTGTGGGAAAAAGAGGGGCTGGAACGCCAACGTCTGGAACCGGGCGTTCTTGGCAAGATTCTACGGCTCGACAAGTTAGCCTGATTCTCCTGCCTGGCACATTCCTGCCTTGACGTCCTCCCAGGCATGAATGCCGGAGATTCCTACCGGATTGCGGTGGAACCGCAATCCCCTCGGCGGGTTCCTGCTTCATCGAGACTGCCCAGAGGATTTTGCGCCTGGTTTTTGCTTCAAATTTCCACGATGGGGAATTTTACGGCTTCGAACCAACCTCATATTTCCCCTGGTCTCACGGACTCTCCACAGGCTGACACGGCACGCCCTGCTGCCAGAGAGAGTTTTAACACAACCCATTCCTTATATCTCCTCCCTGACGGGCATCGTTTTACGGAGTATCTTGATAAAAATGCTGGAAATACATTTCCGGCATTTCCACCGTATCCCCTGTCGTATCGTCGTCCTTTCCAGCTCGGACGGATGTTTGCAGACATCTTCGCCTGGCATCCGCCCGATACCTGCCGACTCAGTCGATCAGTCAGCTTTCTTTCGGCATATGCGGAAACCCATTCTTTCCCCAGATACTGCGAAAAACATATCTGGCTCCCATGATCCCTCCGCAAATACTGACGACCAGTGAAAGCGCCACTCCGATGAAAACCATCCAGGCTGCGGCGGTTACTGCTCGGACCAACTGTTCCGGAGAAATCAGCTGTTCCGAAGCCACCACAGTCGAACGTCTGATCTGATCCATCGCATGGTTGACCACCGAAACGGCACGTGGCGATTCGATTCCCAGAGAAGTCAGGTAAACAATCGCATCATCCCGCTGTCCAGTCAGCAAATATTGCTGCAACTGCTGCAAATTGGCTGTATCCAGATCATCGCCAAGCTCCTGCCGCAATTGTAAGATGACTGCCGGCGGTACATCCGTCGCCGTTCCGGAATAAACGACCGTCGTATTCGCTGCGGAATACAGGCCGTTCAAAATGGCTCCTGCCGTCGTCGATAAAATCACGGCAAACAGCAGCATGGAAACCGCCCATGCAACCGCGCCATACATGGCACCATCGCTTTTTCGTCTGGAACCGGACAGACGTGCCGCAAAAAAACCGCCGGCAAAAGCGGAAACAAGCAGCGAAACGATCGTCCATAACATCGGACCGAAACCGGAACTCTCGCCCGACATATTGTTCATGACCGAAAGCCCTCCGGCAATCCCCAGAATACCCAGAAGGGTTTGTACCGATATGCCGACAACGACTCCGGCAAAGATAGCACTCCACCGTATGCCCGAAATCATCATCCGTCTGCTATCGTCTCCCGGTATACGATCGTTGACCGTACGCTCTTCAATTCTGACTGCCGCCATCATGTTCTCCTTTCCACGATCTGACTCATGTTTCAAGTATCCCGTCCGGAACGACAAGGGAAGCTGAAACATTTCCCCGTTCCCTGTTTTTTCCTGATCACATCACGACTGGCCGTTATATGATGCAGGCCAATGGTACTGCGACGCTTCCTCAGTTCCGTGAGCTGGCACCCGATGAGGAGGAACGGGAACTCGATCCGCCTTTCCGGCCGATTTCCGCCATATGGGCACGATTACGGCTGACAGCCGCGCCACCTTTTCTGCCGGCTTCACACGCCTCCTCGGAAGTAAACTGGTGTGCCGTCCCTTTCTCATGCGCGGCTTTTCCGCCCATACTAGGCTGTTTTTCAGGGGCCATGGCTGCAAAACCCCTTTTTGCAGTACTGCTCCCTCGTGAACTGTTGCGGGAACTGGACAAAGAATTCCTGGAACCGGCATTCATTCCGCTTTTGCCGCCGGAACTGTGATTGCCGGAATTGTTTCTGGATTGTGAAGCCATAATGATCCTCCATGTGAAAATTTCTCTTCAGTCCGACCCCCGATGAATTCCCGACTCTGGTTTCAATGAAATCAGTCAGTTAAAAATTTCATCGGTCAACAGAAAAACTACGTGGACTTTGAGACGGCCTTCTTTCAAAAGTTCCTGATACGGGAAAACCGCCCGGTCAAACCTGTATCGGAAAAGAAATCCGGAAAAGAATTTTCATGGTGAATGAGTCTTTCCCGTATCACCCCAGACAAAAGAAAGGCCATCCGTTTATCAAGAATCAATATCTCGTCTGTTGTCGCGAATGAGGATGTAAGAAAATTCCTACAGCCAGGGTTATTAATCTGACAACTATATTAATCCTTTGCCGATATTCACAAACCGGGTGCATTGACATAATTCAAACAACAGGATTGATGCAACGCAGTACTGGTCAGCCTGTAGATAAAAACGAATAAACGACTCATGACTATTACTTTTAAGCGGAGGTCCCGATGACGTTTTCAACCCATTCGAACAAATCCTTTCTGGACAAGACCTATTCTTCCCCAATGGAAGCAGGCAGACAGAAAAACGGAAAACTCTGGTCGAATCTGAAAGATATCTGTTCCCTGCTGCGTATTCCCGCACCGAACAATACACCAGTCTCCAATGAGGAAATCCTCTTCCAGCATATCCAGTTCAAAACCGGTCAGCGCATCCACACCATCGGCCAGCCATTCGAAATGCTTTACATTGTCAATTCAGGCTTTCTCAAAACCGTCATGATCGACGAACTCGGCAATGAACAGGTTCTGTCTTTCCCGATGAAATCCGACCTGCTGGGTGTCGACGGCATTCACAGCAAATCCCATACATCCGAAGCAGTTGCGCTGTCCGACTGCGATCTGATACTGGTACCGTTCAAAAAACTGGCCGCACTGGGCAAGACCTATCCTGAGCTGGAACATACGATGTACGGCGTCATGAGCAGGGAGCTGGTCCGCGAACAGGCCATGATCTGCATGCTGGGTACACTTTCCGCCGAAGGCCGGGTCGCCCGTTTTCTGGTTTCGTTGTCCGACCGTTTCGCCCAGATGGGATATTCCCACCGCATCTTCAATCTTCGCATGACCCGGCATGAAATCGGCAGCTATATCGGCCTGACGCTCGAAACGGTCAGCCGTACCCTGTCGGCACTTCATGAGATCGGCTGGATCAGCGTCGACCAGAAAACCATTGAAATCAAGGATCTGAATGCACTGCGCAACCTTCGCCGTCTGCCGACGGCCAAGTCACGCAAGGAAAAGAAAAATATTACCACTGCTACCGCCGCATCCCTGTCGAAACAACAAAATGCATGGCTACATGCTTCTCTCTGATATCTTCACGGAAAAAAGGGGATCATCACGATCCCCTTTGAACAGTTTCCCGGACTATCCCAGTTGTGCCAGTCTTTCTTTTGCCTTTTTCGCCGCTTCCGTCCCGGGATACTTCCCGACCAGTTCCGAAAGCGTTTTTTTCGCCGAAGCGAGGTCACCCAGGCCGACCTGGCAACTCGCCATATTCAGCATGGCATCAGGTGTAACCGGATTTTTCGGATAACGCCGGACCACGGCCGACTGGTTCTTCAGCGCATTTTTATAATCCTTTTGCAGATAATAGGCATTTCCCATCTGGTACTGAGCCTTGGCAATCAGGTGGGATTTCGGAAAGCGTTTCAGAAAATCCGCATAGGCGGCAATGGCGTCCTTGTAACTGCCGGACGCAAAAAGTTCTTCCGCACGACTGAAAGACTGCCCCTCACCGGCATCAACCGTGACCTCTTTTCCATTGACCACCATTTGCTGGGGTTCCAGTTTTTTCAGACGGGCATCGAGATCCAGATAAAAATCCTTCTGGCGGCTTTCCAGTGCAGTGACCTGATTGGTCAATACCTCGATCTGGCCATGCAACCGGGCAATTTCCTCACGCAAGGCCTCATTCTGGTTCGCCACTACAAGAAGACTGGCCTTGTCGGCCTTTTCCTGCTCGACTTCCTTCATCTTGGCACGCATGTCGAGAATATGCCGGCGCGCCTCATCATCCTCGAACAGGGCCGCTCCGGCTTCATGGACAGGAAACCACGCAAATGCGACAAAAAGCGCCATCAGCAAACGGGAATGTTTTTTCATCATTACTGGTAAACGATATCGGCACGACGGTTTTCGGCCCAGGCCGCTTCATTGTTTCCGGTCGCTCTCGGTTTTTCCTTGCCGAACGACACCGCTTCCATCTGGTCATCGGAAACCCCCATCAGCGACATGGCCTTGCGAACGGCTTCGGCACGTTTCTGGCCAAGCGCCAGATTGTATTCACTGCCGCCACGATCATCAGTATTGCCCTGGATGATGACCTTGCGGTTCCTGTGGGAATTCAGATAACGTGAATGTGCATCGACAACAGACTGGTATTCATCCTTGACGACATAACTGTCGAAATCGAAATAGACACTGCGCTGCGCCAACTCGCCTTTCGGATTATTCAGCGGATCGGTGGATACCGCATCGACCATTCCGACCTGACGCGAGTCAGCAGACGATCCCGTCCTGTCTTCGATCGGTGCCGTTTCATCCAGCTTGACCGATGAACCGCACGCCGTCAATACCAGTGCACCTGCCACAACAACAACCAGTTTCTTCAATTCGAACATGTTGATTCCTTTATAAACATTACTTCATGAATGGACCCCATGAGGGTTCACGAACATCGGCAGCTTTCATTGTCAGACGCTGTTTGACACGTCCGTCAACCGAAACCACTGAAATCACGCCACGGCGACCGGCACCGGTCGCATACATAATAAACTGACCGTTCGGGGAAAAACTCGGCGATTCATCTCTCGATGTATCCGACAGCCTCTGTTCCTGGCCATTTTCCAGATCCATCAGATACAACTGGAAACCGCCGTTTCGCCGGGAAATATAAGCCAGCGACCTTCCATCAGGAGAAACGCGTGGGCTGATATTGTAGTTGCCCGTAAAGGTCATGCGCTGTACATCGCCACCGTTGACGCCGGTTCTGTATATTTGCGGGCCGCCACTGCGGTCGCTGGTGAAATATATCCAACGGCCATCAGCCGAAAACTGCGGTTCCGTATTGATACTGCGGGTATTGGTCAGCTGTTGCAGGCCGCCTCCGGTCGCATTGACGGTATAAATCTGCGTGTATCCGTTTCTGGACAGGGCGACCGCCAGTCTGGAACCGTCCGGCGACCAGGATGGCGCCGAATTGTTCCCCTTGTAATTGGCCACGACGGTTCTCTGGCGGGTCACCAGATTCTGGACATAGACGACTGGTTTCTTCGCCTCGAAGGATACATAGGCAACCCGTGTGCCGTCCGGTGACCAGGACGGCGAAATGATCGGTTCGTGCGATCTCAACGCAACCTGCCTGCCCTCGCCGTCGGAATCCGCGATTTCAAGACGGTACTCGTTGCCCGCACGGACGACATAGGCAATCCGCGTGGCGAACATCCCCTTGATTCCCGTCAGTTTTTCATAAATATCATCCGCGATCTTGTGAGCTGTCACACGAGTCATCCGGGCAGGAGCCGCCATGGAAAGGGCTGACAGCTGCGAGGATTTGCCCAGATCGAAAAGCCGGTAACGGACATCGATTTTTCCACCCGCCGTTTGCACAACCGACCCGATAACCAGTGCATCGGCACCGCTGGCCTTCCACTTTTTGTAGTCAATGGACGCGGATTCCTGGAGAACCTCATCCGTGGCGACCAGTCTGAACAGCCCCGTTCTCGCCAGATCGGCCCTGATGATATCCGTCACCTTCGGTGAAATGCCTGCCTCATTGGCAAAGCCTGCAATCGTGACGGGAATCTGGCTGGCACCGACACCTGAAATCTGTATATTCAGATGATCCTGCGCAAAAGCATGGGCCGCAACAAAAAGCGACAGCCCCAGTGCAAGAAAAGAACGGTATAACGATTTTGTATTCACATTCAACCCTTCGGTTTGTGCGTCAGTGTAAATCCGGACGGTACGCGTCCCGACCGGTCCCTGGGATAAGGCGCGGACTTCTCAATGGCTCTCCGTACAGCCTCGTCGAACCCGGCAATACCCGACGACCTGCGTATCCGTATATTACGCAAAGTTCCATCCGGCAGCAATTCGACATCGTACACAACCGGCGGATTTCCTGTCAGGGACGATGGTACGCTAAACGATGTATTGGATTTGATTTTGGCCGCCACTTTCTGGATATAGCCTGCATCGGCCTTGCCCGGTCCGGTGGAATAGGGCGAAGTGCCGCTGCCACCGCTGCCGGTCGGACCGCTTGTCGCCGTTCCGCCACCGCCTGAACCTTTGCCGGTACCGCCACCACTGCCACCGCCTGCAATCCGGCGGGCTTCCTGATCCAGCAATACCTTCGCACGTTTGACAGCTGCGGCATCCGCTTTCTGTTTTCTTTTCGCATCCTCCGCTTCTTTTCCCTGGCGTGTCTGTTCTTCCTGCTGCTGTTTCAACTCGTCAGCACGCCGTTTCGCCTCGGCCTTTTTCTCCTGTTCTGCTTTCTTTCTTTCCTGTTCCAGAGCGATATCCGGGCGTGTATCCCGCACCGGCTCGTGAACTTGTGTCGCAGAGGCCTTCGGCGGCGGCGACGCAGGCTCAGCGACAGCAACCGGTTGCTCCACCTGTTCTGCCGCAGCCAGTGCCGACCTCTCGCCAGCCGCCAGCGGTGCCGCTTCCCGGACCTTGATATCCCAGACTTCCGCCTCGACCATATCGCCGGTGTCGGCCTGCCAGCTGACGCCGATCCACAGGAAAGCCACCAACGCGACATGAACCGCCAAAGCCAGCAAAAATGCCGGCTTCAGCTTCTTTTCCCTGGGAATGGAGAGCAGACCGTTTTCCATTGCGAAATGCCAATTCCTTTATCGAGTCGCCAGTCCCACCCTTCTGATACCCATTTTTTTCGCATCGGATATCACCTGGATGACCTCGTTATAAATAATATTCTTGTCTGCCGCGATCAGTACGGGCAAATCCGGATTTTCCGCGTGCAGGACCTGCAGATTCTGCATCAGTGCGTCCTTGTCAGGCACCGATTCGAAAACATCCCGGCCTTTTCCGGGACGGTGAATGCCGATTTCCGCCGACACGTCAGGCCGCAGCGAAATCTGGATGTAATCGGAAGGCGGCAATGCCGTCCTTTCTGCCGTAGGCAGATCGACCACGCCCGGATTGGTTACAGGCGCCACCACCATGAAAATGACGAGCAGAACCAGCATGACGTCGATATAAGGCACCACGTTGATCTCGGACTTGAACTTGTTTCTCCGCCCGCTTCTCAATGAACCTGAAATCTGTTCGGACATATTTCACCTGTTACGACTGTCTCTGGAGAATATTGGAAAATTCCTCGATAAACGTTTCGAAACGGATGGACAACCGGTCAATGTCGTGAGAATAACGGTTATAGGCGACAACGGCCGGAATCGCGGCGAACAGGCCGATGGCTGTGGCGATCAGCGCTTCGGCGATCCCCGGAGCGACAGTGGCCAGCGTCGCCTGATGCACATTCGCCAGTCCTCGAAACGCATTCATAATGCCCCAGACCGTTCCGAAAAGACCGACATAGGGAGAAACGGAACCGACTGACGCCAGAAATGCCAGATGGGACTCCAGACTGTCCATTTCGCGTTGGTAAGCCGCTCTCATCGCACGGCGCGCACCGTCAAGCAGGGCGACCGTATCCTGCGCGGAATGACCTGTCATGGCATTTTTTCCCTTGAGATATTCACCCATACCGGCATAGAAAATCCTTTCCAGTGCACCGGTCTTGTTGTTGCTGCCGGCACGCTGGTACAGGCTTTGCAGATTGCCGCCCGACCAGAAAGCATGCTCGAAATCGGCGGTTTCCACTCTGGCATTCCTGATGGCGAACATCTTCTGGAATATGAATGTCCAGCTCATCAGCGACACGACGAGAAGCAGAGCCATAATCAGCTGCACGAGCAGCGAAGCGTTGGCAATCAGCGAAATGAACGATAAATCCTGGGAAACTGTCATTTTTTGGTTTTAATATAGGTTGAAACCGAAGCCGCTTCCATCAGAAACGACCCTCCTTGCTGGTTCCATTCCGGCCTGCTTCAATCATGTTCCAGTCCGGCCAGCATTCTCTCGGAAACCGTATCAGGTATCGGTACCGGTCGCATTCTGTCCTTGTCGACACAGACGATTGTCGCCCGTGCCGTCGAAAGCAGCGTATCGTCCCGCCAGATGGCCTGTCCGAACTCGAGCGAAGCGCCTTTCATCCACACCACCCCGGTTGTGACCCGCAACAAATCGTCGAGTACGGCAGGACGCCTGTATTCCACCGATACCTTCTTTACCACAAACAGAATGTTATACTCTTCCTTCAGGAATTGTTGCCCGATCCCCAGCAAGCGGAGCCATTCCGTCCGTGCACGTTCGTAAAATTTCAGATAGTTGCCATAGAAAACGACACCACCGGCATCGGTGTCCTCAAAATACACTCTGACGGGCCAGGTGAAAGGATTGGACATTTGTTTTTCCAGAATTCGAGATACGAATAAACTAGTACTTAACAGAACAACAATCAAGCGTTATTTGACGATCATTTATCCTTCCTATTCACCGGAAAAAACGCCTGATATCGTCAAACACCGGAATGATCGCCAGAACGATCAGCACCCCCGCAAGCGGAAAAGTCGCCAGATAGCCGATCCATTTGAAACCGAACGCACCGATCGTTCCGCCCAGAAAAAACATGACAAGAAGACCGGAAAGCAGATACAGTTTTCCCCTGTTGGCCCTGACATAGGCTTCATCTTCCTTGTCCACTTTCCTGTTCCAGTAAAACAGTTTTCCCAGTTCGATACCGATATCGGTCACGATGCCGGTCATGTGCGTCGTCCGGATGACAGCTTTGGAAATACGAGTGATGATAGCATTCTGCAATCCCATCAGAAAACAGAGCAGCATCACCGTTATCGAGACGAAAAGCCCCATATGCCGGTGCAATTTGCCCCCCATGAAACCGAAACACAAAAGCAGTATCGCCTCGAAAATCAGCGGCAGGGCATATTCACTCTGAAGGCGTTTTCCTCGTGCCCAGTTGACCATCACTTCCGTCAGGCCGGCACCGACCATGAAGCAGATCATCGCACCGACACTGGCCAGCACCAGATTGAAATTGCCGATCGCCAGCCCGTCAGCCATGCTGGAAACGATCCCTGTCATATGTGAGGTATATTGCTGGACTGCAAGGAACCCGCCGGCATTCATGGCACCGGCAATAAAAGCCAGCGACAACCCAAGATGGATATCCGCCTTGACGCTTCGCTGTACTCCAGTCAAATTGCGCAGATAAAAGATCAGCATGGTTTCCAAACCCGATACAACATTAGCACATTATCCGTCCACTCCGCAGAGACGCTTCCTCCTCTTCCCTCATGCTTTCGGCAACGTCACGCCGATCTGTCCCTGATATTTGCCGTTGCGGTCCTTGTACGATGTCTCGCATATTTCGTCACTTTCGAAAAACAGGACCTGTGCACAGCCTTCCCAGGCATAGATCTTGGCCGGCAACGGTGTCGTATTGGAAAACTCGAGGGTAACGTAACCTTCCCATTCCGGTTCAAAAGGCGTCACATTGACGATAATGCCGCATCGGGCATATGTCGATTTTCCCAGACAGACCGTCAGCACATTGCGTGGAATACGAAAATACTCAACCGTTCTGGCCAGTGCGAATGAATTGGGCGGAATGATGCAGACGTCGCTCTTGACATCGACAAATGAATCCTCATCGAAATTCTTGGGATCAACGATCGTGCTGTTGATATTGGTAAAGATCTTGAATTCGTCGGCACAGCGGATATCGTAACCATACGAGGAAACACCATAGGAAACGATTTTCTTTTCGTTGACAGAACGGACCTGACCGGGTTCAAACGGTTCAATCATCCCCTTTTCCTCGGCCATGCGCCGGATCCACTTATCAGATTTGATGCTCATTTTGACTGGCAGATATAAAATCCATTGACAACAGCAGAAAGCGCTCTCGCCTTTGCTGCAAGTTTCATGTATTTTACCCTGCTTTCTTGCGGGAACGCCATCCGGCAACACATTTGTTCAAGTCCTTTTGCGCATTTATTTCCACAATCCGTTTTCCTGTCGGAAGATTTTTTTGCAAAAATACGAATTCATGAGTGAAACGAACGAACACTGATACAATGTCAAAAGGTGTCCGGAACCGAATCCACGCCTGTTTCAACCCATATCCAAAAACCCAGTGACAGACAGCCATGAATCTTTCGAATCATTTTCTGATAGCGATGCCGTCGATGCATGATCCGATCTTCGGTGGCAGCGTGGTCTATCTCTGTGAACACAATGAACGCGGAGCGCTCGGGGTCGTCATCAACAAGCCGATGGACATCACTGTCGGTCATTTGTTGGAGAGACTGAACATGAGACTGGAAATCCCGTTTCCAATGCAGAAACCCGTTATGTTCGGAGGACCTGTGCAGGAAGACCGCGGTTTCGTTCTGCATTCTCCCGATACGGAATTTTCCTCCATGCTGAAGATTTCGGATCAGATCGCTTTCACGACATCCCGCGACATTCTGGAAGCCATCGCATCCGGAACAGGCCCGCAACGGCTTCTCGTCAGCATCGGTTATTCCGGCTGGAGCGCAGGACAACTCGAAGACGAAATCAGCCGCAACGGCTGGCTGACCGTTGCAGCCGATCCGGCCATTATTTTTGATTTGCCTATCCATGAGCGATATACTGCAGCTATGCGCCTTCTGGGTTTCGACGCATCCCGACTGACGTACGATGCAGGACATGCCTGAATACGGATTGTTTATGTTTCTTTTTGCGGCCAACAAACGAAATATATGAACACAGCCCCCTCTGTCATTCTCGGTTTCGACTTCGGACTGAAACGAATCGGCTGTGCCGTCGGAAATGACCTGTCGAAAAGCGCACGGCCACTAAAGATCATCCGTGCCGAAGCGAACGGAATGCGTTTCGCCGAAATTGGCGAGCTGATCAGGGAATGGCAGCCGACCAAACTGGTGGTAGGGCTTCCCGCTTATCCTGACGGAACGGAACATGACATGACAAGGCGCTGCCGGCGCTTTGCCAACCAGTTGCACGGCCGTTTTTCACTGGAAACCATTCTGGTCGATGAACGATATACATCCTCCGTTCTGAATTTCAAACGTGGCGAAGCGGACGATGCCCATGCCGCCGCCCTTATCTTGCAACAGTATTTCGATGAATCCATCCATAACTGAACTGAATGCGGAAACGCTTTACGCCAGACTCCTGAAACAGATCCGCGAGGCGCTGGCAACTAAACCGAAAGTCGCCATCGTCGGCATCCGCTCCGGAGGAGCCTGGATTGCCGAACGGATCGCGGCCGACCTCGGACTGGAAAACCCGCCAGGTTTCATTGACGTATCCTTCTATCGGGACGATTATGCCGAAAAAGGGCTGCCTGCCGAAGTGAAACCGACACAGATCCCGTTTGACGTGACTGGTTCCACCATTTTACTGATCGACGACGTGCTTTATACCGGCCGCACGACCCGCGCCGCCATCAACGAACTGTTCGATTACGGCAGGCCGGAACGCATCCTTCTGGCGGCCCTGATCGACCGCGGCGGACGGGAACTGCCCATCGCTGCCGATTTCGTCGCGGCAAACGTCTCTCTGGACAAAAACGAGAAACTGGTTCTGGACCGGACTGAAAACAACTCCTTCTCTCTGACGGTGGAAAATGCCTAATCCTCAATTAAACAGCAACGGCGAACTTCGGCACTTGCTGGCCCTGCACGGTTTGCCGAAAGAAATCCTGACCTATATTCTGGACACTGCATCCTCGTTTGTCAGTGTCTCGGACAGGGAAGTCAAGAAAGTCCCCTTGATGCGTGGCAAAAGCGTATTCAATCTTTTCTTCGAGAATTCGACCCGCACCCGGACGACTTTCGAAATCGCGGCCAAACGTCTTTCCGCCGACGTCATCAACCTGAATATCGCCTCATCGTCTACCAGCAAAGGGGAATCGTTGCTGGACACCGTGGACAATCTGACGGCGATGCACGCCGACATGTTCGTTGTCCGTCACGCCCAGTCCGGCGCACCGTTTCTGATCGCGCAACATCTGAACGAACACGGGCTGGATCACATTCACGTCGTCAATGCCGGCGATGGCCGTCATGCCCACCCGACCCAGGGGCTCCTGGACATGTACACGATCCGCCATTACAAGAAAGATTTCACCAATCTGAAAGTCGCCATTGTCGGAGACGTGTTGCACAGCCGCGTCGCCCGTTCCGACATTCATGCCATGAAAACACTCGGCGTGCCGGAAATCAGGGTCATCGGACCGACCACGCTTCTGGCTCCCGCCATGAAAGACATGGGCATCCGCATGTTCAACAACATGGATGAAGGTCTGAAAGATGTTGACGTGATCATCATGCTGCGTGTCCAGAACGAACGCATCAACGGTGCGTTGCTGCCATCCGCACAGGAATTTTTCAAAAGCTACGGCCTGACACCCGAACGGCTCGCGCTGGCCAAACCGGATGCTATCGTCATGCACCCCGGCCCGATGAACCGGGGCGTCGAAATCGATTCTGCCGTGGCCGACGGCAACCAGGCCGTCATTCTGTCACAGGTCACTTACGGCATTGCCGTCAGAATGGCCGTCATGAGCATTCTGGCTGGCAATCAGACGAAACCGGACAGTTTTTGAGGGTATATTTGAATGAGACTTTTTATCGAAAACGGACGGCTGGTCGATCCGGCCAATCACATCAACGGTATCAGAAACATTGCTGTCGCCGATGGAAAAATTGTCGCCATTGCCGAAACCGGCACGACTGTCACCGGTTTTACACCGGACAGGACGATAGACGCCAGCGGTCTTGTCGTCGCCCCCGGATTCGTCGATCTGGCCGCCCGGTTGCGTGAACCGGGTTACGAACACAAGGCGACACTGGAATCCGAAATGCAGGCAGCGGTCGCCGGTGGCGTAACCAGTCTTGTCTGCCCTCCCGACACCGATCCCGTACTGGACGAACCCGGACTGGTCGAAATGCTGAAATACCGCGCCGCCGCCAGAAACCAGGCTCATGTCTATCCGCTCGGCGCTTTGACTATCGGTCTAAAAGGTGAAAAACTGACTGAAATGGCTGAACTGACCGATGCAGGCTGCATCGGTTTTTCCCATGCCAACGAACCGATACCGGATACCGAAGTTCTGCTGCGTGCGCTGCAATACGCCCATTCCTTCCGTTACTGTTCATGGCTGCAGCCGGAAGACCCGTTCCTGGCCCGAAACGGTATGGCACATTCAGGCACTGTTGCCGCCGCACTCGGACTGATCGGCATTCCCGCCATTGCAGAAACCATCCGCCTGCACACGATATTCGAACTGATGCGCGTTACCGGTGCGAGAGTGCATCTGTGCCGTCTGTCAACGGCCAAGGGCATCGAACTGGTCCGGCAGGCGAAAAAGGAAGGATTGCCTGTCACTTGCGACGTCGGTATCCATCATATCCATCTGACCGAAGACGATATCGACTATTTCGACACCAACGCCCGCCTGACTCCACCACTGCGGTCACACGAGGATCGTGACGCCATCACACAGGGATTGCTGGATGGTACCATCGACGCCATCTGTTCGGACCATACCCCTGTGGACAACGACGAAAAGCTATTGCCGTTCGGTGAAGCCACGCCGGGTGCCACCGGTCTCGAACTGTTCCTATCTCTTGTCCTGAAATGGGCACAGAAATGCGGAAATGGTAACGACATGCTGGAAAAAGCCATCGCAAAAATCACATCCGCCCCGGCAAGGATTCTCCAGTTACCCTGCGGCCGTCTGGATATCGGAGGAAGCGCGGATATCTGTATTTTTGACCCGGCCGCCAGCTGGACAGTCAAAGCTCCTGAACTGGCCAGCCAAGGAAAACACACGCCATTTCTCGGAAAAGAAATTCCCGGTCGCGTTCGTTTCACCCTAGTCTGTGGACGCATTGCCTTTGAACGATAAAACAGATCATGAAATCGTTTTTCTGCTTTTTCCACCTGTTGATGCATACACTGGGAGCCTTTTTCTACGGCACTGTGGTCTACCCGTTCATTGACGACGCGAAAAAAAACCTTTACGTCCAGAAATGGTCGAGGAAACTGCTGGATATCTGTGGCGTCACCGTGAAAATCGTCAATCCGGAACTGCTATCGCCCAGATCGCTGATCGTTGCCAATCATGTTTCATGGCTGGATATTTTCCTGATCTATTCCGTCGTATCCGGCCATTTCATCGCCAAGGCGGACATGGCCCACTGGCCCATGGTCGGCTGGCTGTCCCGGAAAACGGGTACATTGTTTCTGGAACGAAGCAGCGCCCGCAACCTCAAGAGCACGCTGGAAACACTGGTCAGGAACCTGCAGGCCAGGGAACGCTGTATTTTCTTTCCGGAAGGCACGACCGGCAGACAGGGACACATGCTGCCGTTCCACCCCAACCTGTTTGAAGGGGCCATCAATGCCGGGCTGCCAGTCCAGCCTTTCGCACTGAAATACATCAACAGGAAAGGGGAATACGAACCGGCCGTCGATTCCAGCGGGGATATCAGTCTGGCACAAAGCATGAAAAATGTTTTCAATTCGGATTATATACTGGCCGAACTGACTGTACTGCCTGCCATCGATACCACCGGCATGCACCGCAAAACCCTTTCCCGCCAGGCACAGGATATCATTTCATCGGTTTTTCCGGAAAATCGTCCGGTTCAAGAAAACCGGGACAATCCACCTGAAACAGCGCCCGATCGTCAAGACGCACAGCCGTAAGTTTTCCGCCCCAGACACAACCG
Source organism: Oscillospiraceae bacterium (assembly GCA_963655605.1). Lineage (GTDB taxonomy): Bacteria > Pseudomonadota > Gammaproteobacteria > Burkholderiales > Burkholderiaceae_D > Oxalobacter. The sequence goes on along the minus strand of CAVKGJ010000070.1, from coordinate 7,310 downwards.
GTATCCAGGGAAACCAGATTATCTCTCAGCAGAAGACCCAACGTGGACCAGTGGCCGAATACTACCGTATCATTGCCGGTCTTTCTGCCCGGCACGTCGAACCAGGGCATGTATCCCAGCGGCACCTCGTCCGTCCCCATCTTGCTGGCGAATTCCATTCGACCATCGGCCGTGCAGAAACGAAGCCTCGTCAGGCCGTTGACAATACAGCGCAGGCGAGCCGTCCCGGTCAGATTGTCGTCCCATTTGTCCGGCAGATTACCGTACATTTCCGCCAGAAAATCCTTCCAGTCCGCCCCCCTGAGGACATGTTCAACTTCATGGGCCAATTCCATCGTTTTGGTCAGATCCCATTGCGGCAATACACCGGCATGAACCATCAGGATACCATCCGCGGTATAAGCCATCGGACGATGCCGCAACCATTCAATCAGTGCATCCCTGTCCGGTGCGTCAAGAACCGGCTGGAGAGAATCGCCCGGCTTCATTTTCCGGATTCCCGAAGCTACCGCCAGAAGATGCAGATCATGATTGCCGAGAACCGTTACGGCCCGATCCTCAAGATCCCTGACCAATCTCAGCGTTTCCAGTGAGGCCGGACCGCGATTGACCAGATCTCCCGCAAAAAGCAACTTTGAGTCCGGCGTTTCATCCTCGATTATTTTCAGCAGTTCGCGCAACTGCGGCTGACATCCCTGAATATCTCCCAATGCATAAGTCGTCATGATTTTCCAGATTGTCGATACAAAAAGCGCCAGTTTAAACGGGAAAGAAAAAACAGCAATACAATCCGGCCAACTTGTCGCCCCTAAAGCACATGACATGCGTGCCGGACCACCATTCCCGATTCCGGCCTTTATCCGACCACCGGCACCGATCTGTCATTGCAGGTCTACCCCATGATACGACAACCTGACTTTTCTCACGACAAATTGCCGTCATCCTGCCCGGCCTCGAGTAAAATGGTGCTTTTGAACCATATACTATTTTTCGACTGAACTCATCATGACGCAGGCTATCGATTCCCAAACCGTTGCACAGTACCTGACCGACCACCCCGAATTTTTCGAGAATCATGCCGACATACTCCCCGAATTGCGCCTCACCAGCCCGGTCATCGGCAAAGCCATTTCCCTGCATGAACGCCAGATCGAAGTTCTGCGCGAGAAATACAGGACGCTCGAATTGCAATTATCCAGACTGATGCATACGGCACAGGACAATAAAAATCTGGTGGAAAAAATAATCGTCTGGGCTTCCATGCTTCTGGAAAAACAGCGTTGCGAAACCGATATGCCACAAATTGTGGTCAACGGACTGAAATCGGTTTTCTCCATACCGGAAGTAACGCTGAGATTATGGAACATCCGTGAAGAATACGTCGACAGCTGGTTTATACAGCATGTTGACGAAAACATCCGCAATGCCGCCAATCACATGCAACACCCATATTGCGGAAAAATGCCGGAAAATCAGGATGCCATCAAATGGCTTGACCGCTTTTCCGAGGTGCGTTCGGTTGCTCTTGTCCCTCTGAGAAAGGACAGGCAATCCTTTCCGTTTGGCCTCATTGTGATGGGATCGCCGGAAGCGACCCGTTTCCGGAACGACATGGCAACCGATTTTCTGACGGATATCGGAGAACTGGCCAGCGCAACACTTCACCATCTGATATCGACCGACTGAAATGAAGGAAAACCGGGACAGCCAGCCAAATGGCCGTATCATCGACCGTTATCTGGACATCCTGTCCGGACAACGAAAACTTCCGGACAACACGATCGTAAACTATCGGCGCGACCTGCAACAGTTAAAAAAGCTGGCCGGAGAAACTGCGCTGTTTTCTCTTTCACCTTCAGAGATACGCCGGTTCGTATCGCAATTGCATGCCAGCGGTCTGACTCCACGTTCGATTGCACGGAAACTATCGGCATGGAGGGGGTTCTTCCTGTGGCTTGCCGAAGAATCCATCATAGGCGCCAATCCGGCAGAAGACATTCACGCCCCCAAAAAAGGCAAACCGCTTCCCAAAGCCCTTTCTGTGGACGACGCGGTCAGACTGGTTTCCACCAACCCCGACTGTGACAACACCTCTGCCGTAAAGGCGGCATCCGCACTGTGCGATCATGCTGTTCTCGAACTGCTGTATTCCAGCGGACTTCGCGTTTCCGAGCTGACAAGCTTGGATACGTACGCTGTCAGAGAGTCCGGTTATACCTCAATCGGCTGGATCGATCTGACCGAAAAAGAAGTGACCGTAACCGGCAAGGGCAGCAAGACACGCATCGTTCCGGTCGGCGACGCCGCTGTCGTCGCCATCAGAAAGTGGCTCGCTGTCCGCAACCAGCTCACCCGTCCCGACATGAATCGTGACGACCTTCATGCCCTGTTCATCAATTCGCGTGGACACCGCCTGTCTCCACGTCTCGTCCAGCTGAGACTGAAAGACCACGCCAGACGTCTGGGATTGCCTGTCAATGTGCATCCACATGTCCTCCGACATTCTTTTGCCTCGCACATCCTTCAGTCGTCAGGCGATTTGCGAGCCGTACAGGAAATGCTGGGACACGCCTCCATTACCTCGACACAGGTCTATACCGCACTGGATTTCCAGCATCTGGCCAAAGTTTACGATCTGGCGCATCCAAGAGCAAAAGCCGTAAAAAAGGACCATGACTGAAATTGACAGTTTTCCGGGATCCGGTAAAAGATTCTGGCATTTCTATCTCCTTTCAAATACATTGGTAGAATGCCTCTTACACAGATTTTTTTACACTCCCCATTTTCAGTGCAGCCTCGTGGAAGTTTATCAAGATGCTCCGTAAAACGATGTCCTTCAGGTCGGAGATATGGAGCAGGTTGTGTTAAAATCCTCTCTGGCGGCAGGGCGTGCCGTGTCAGCCTGTGGAGAGTCCGTGAGACTTGGGGGAATATGAGGTTGGTTCGACGCCGTAAAATTCCTCATCGGGGGAATTTGAAGCAAAAACCAGGCGCAAAATCCTCTGGGCAGTCTCGATGAAGCAGGAGCCCGCCGAGGGGATAGCGGTTCCACTGCAACCCGGTAGGAATCTCCGACATTTATACCGGGGAGGACGTCAATCAAGACCGTCTCTCCTAAACGGAGATAAAAAAAGGGTCCTGACTCCCGCCAGGACCCTTTTCTGTCAGGCATTATCGCCATAAACCGGACAACCGGTCATTTTTTGAACCTGTCAGGCATGGGACCATACTGTCCGCCATTCGGATAATATTTCCAACCATCGCGTATCTTGATCTTGTCATCCCACGGCAACTTGTACTTGCCTTCGGCCAGATCACGGACCCATGTCAGGTAATTGGCTTTCTCGCCACCCGGCTTACCGACATAGGCACGACACCCAAGATTGAAGATATTGTTCTCCAGAGCCCAGTTTTCACGAGCCTTGTCGGCAAGACGCGGAAACAGTTCTGCCGTCACGATTTCCCACGGGTTCCTGTGTCCCTGCTGAATGACGTTACCGTCATAATTGCAGATTGTGCCCTCGCCAAAATAGTAGAAGACATTGTCATAACCCGCCAGATTGACCGATACGGTATACATCAGATTCTGCCAGGCATTGGTACGGTTGGTGATGATCCACTGATCGTTCACCTGCGTGGAATAACCCGATATGCGGATATAGACGTTGCATCCCTTGTAAGCCGCTTCACGGGCCAGTTCCGGAAACATGCCGTCATGACAGATACAGACCGCGAGTTTCGATCCCTTCGGACCATCACATACCGGCATACCCAGATTGCCGGGAGCCCAGGGCTCTACCGGAACCCAAGGTTGCAATTTCCTGTAATGCAGCGCGATCTTTCCTTCATTATCGATAATGAGAGCGGTATTGAACGGAGGTCCCCCTTCAGGATCCTGTTCCATGATGGAAAAGACTCCCCAGACATCCGCATCCCTGCATGCCTGCCTGTACTGGTTGACCTGGGGGCTGTCCAGACTAAGCAACATCTCGTCATAAGACCAGATGGCTGTATTCAGCCCCTGCGTCGAATATTCGGGAAAAACGATCAGATCAAGTCCCGGATAACCGGCCTTGGTTGAAGCGACCGCCTTGCAAATCCTGTCAACGTTGACCTGAATATCCGAAGGGCCACTCACAACAGGGACAGGATACTGGATTGCCGCGACCAACAGCGCCTCTTCCCATGAACTAACGGAACCAGTGCTACCCATAATATTGCCTCCTTTCTGAAAAAAGGCATTCGGTGCATGAACACACTGCTAACCGAAATACCCGATACAGCCAATGTAACAAGTAATTTTTACAATTTGCATCAGAGTACTTGACTTGTGAAGTCTCTTATAATATAAGCATGTTCCCCGAAAAATACAAAAAGAAATACCGGTTTGTATCCGGACAACAACGCGAAATGTCTTTTCACGTCATTTTGTACAAATGTCCATTCCCGATATTGTTTGATAAAATCCGGGAAATTGATCCACTATCCATATCGGCACCATGTCACTGATACCTGTTACCATCATTACCGGCTTCCTCGGGGCCGGCAAAACCACTCTCCTGAACCGGATACTCAGGGACAAGCATCACAAACAGCGTATCGCGGTTATAGAGAACGAATTCGGTGAAGAAAACATCGACAGCAATATTCTGGTTCAGGACGATGCCGAACAGATCGTCGAGATGAGCAACGGATGTATCTGCTGCACCATCCGCAGTGATCTTGTCACTGCACTGACTCGGCTTGCCGATAAACGCAGAAACGGGGAAATCAGTTTCGACCGTGTTGTGATCGAGACAACCGGCCTGGCCGATCCAGGACCGGTAGCACAGACTTTTTTTCTGGAAGACGCTGTCGCACAGGATTTCATGATCGACGGCATCATTACGCTGATGGATGCCGTATTCGCCATGCGCCAACTTGACGAATACGAACAGGCCCGCCAGCAGGTCGGGTATGCAGACCGTCTGCTGATTTCAAAAACCGACCTCGTCAGTGCGGAAGATGTCGAGCTGCTGATACTCAGACTGAGGAGAATCAATCCGCATGCCTCGATCCATATTGCCGACTTCGGCCGTATTCCGGTTGCCGAAGTGCTTGATCTCCACGGATTCAATCTCAATTCGAGACTGGACATCGAAACCGGCGACCACGATCACCACCATCACGATCATGACCACATCTGCGGGCCGGATTGTGGATGTTCCCATCATCTCGATGACATCAGTTCGTTCGTCTTCCACAGCGAAAAACCTTTCGACCCTGACAAACTCAACGATTTTTTCGACCGGATGATCACCCTTTTCGGTCCGCAAATGCTGCGTTACAAGGGGGTGTTATACATGAAAGGTGCTGACCGGAAAGTGGTTTTCCAGGGAGTCCAGCAGTTAATGGGAACCGATGTCGTCGAAAAATGGGACGAAAAACATCCACCGGAAAGCAAACTGGTTTTTATTGGAAAAAACCTGCCTAGGACAATTTTTATGGAAGGACTTCATGATAGTCTTGCAGACGAATAAAATGCTGGAAGCACTTTTTTCCCGTTTTATTGGCACGACCTTTTGACAGATGTCATTCAGTCTATTAAATTTCATTGCAGGGTATTTCAAACCATAGTGCAATACATGCCGCAATAAATTGCCGGTTATTTACGAACAGATATATTGAGGCAAAGGAAACAAGACAAGTGAATACCAAAACCAGAAAACCGACACACACCCCGCCGTTGCTCACCGAGGAAGAAATCCTCAAGATGAGTGAGGACGACTATATGAATCCTGCCCAGCTGGCTTTTTTCAAGGCCCGTCTTGAGAAAATGGAGCAGGATCTCATCCGCAATGCGGGACAAACTACCGAAAATCTGCGCGAAACGACGCTTGTTCCCGATCCTGCCGATCGTGCCACGATCGAGGAAGAACATGCGTTGGAACTGAGAACCCGTGACCGTGAACGCAAGCTGCTGAAGAAAGTGAAACAGTCGCTGGCCAGCATCGAATCAGGCGATTACGGATGGTGTGTCGAAACAGGCGAACCTATCGGCATTGCCAGACTGTTGGCACGTCCAACCGCGACTCTGTCTCTCGAGGCACAACAACGTCGTGAGTTGAAACAGAAACTGTACGGTGACTGAAATGGTTCGTTTGACGAATGAAAAAGGCAGGAAATTATCCTGCCTTTTTCATTTCCCGGCCATACCATCACCGGCCGGCAGAAAAGCCATTCGCCCCACTATCGGCGAACGACAAAGGAATTCGTCCCCATGCTTTTCATTTCCTCAACGATCTGCGTCGCTTCAGCCAAAGTACTGAATGGTCCGGCAAGCAGCTTGTAGTAATTTCCTGCCTGTACCACTTCCAGGGAAGGCAATCTGTGCGCCCAGTCAAGCGAGAATTTTGCCTGGTATGACTGTGCATTGCTGGCCTGTTGATAGGCTCCCAGCTGAAGATAATAAGCTGGTCCGGAAGAAACCGTTTCCGGTACGGCGGTGGCAGATGTTTCCGTCATCCCGACGGTGACCGGTATTTCCGCGTCATTCCGCTTTTCTGTCTTTGCGGAAGCGATGACGACCGGCTTCGGTTCAATGGGAGATTGCACGTCTTTTTTCGCCAGATTGATCCGTTCTATCTCATCGGGCAACAACAATTCGACTTCCACCTGTCCGCTTCCCTTCTCCAGATAACCCAGCTTGTATGCTGCTGTATAGGAAAGATCGATCAGACGGCTTGAGAGGAAAGGACCACGATCGTTGACCCGGACGATAACCTGTTTTCCCGTCTCGAGACTAGTCACTCTGGCATAACTCGGAATTGGCAGCGTTGGATGGGCAGCCGTCATCTTGAACATGTCATAAGGTTCGCCTGACGAGGTCTTCTGCCCATGAAATTTCTTGCCGTACCAGCTTCCGACCCCTTTCTTCCGGTAAGCGCTGATTTGCGTCATGGGCGTATAGGTCCGACCGAACACGACATACGGCTTGTTTGGGCCGCTAGCCAGTTTTTCCACCTTCGGTTCCGCATCGGAGACTTCCAGAAGATTGTCAGGCACTTCATCCATTGGGCCGTCGTCCAGATAATAACCGCCGCCTTTTTTGACCTTGACCGTGCCCGCTTTCCTGGCAGCAACCTTTCCGGATGATTTCGGCGCCGTACTGCAACCGGACAGAACCAGCGCACAGACCGATGCCAGTAACGTCATCCAAACAAGACTCTTGCGATTTCTTTCCGACAACATTCACGCACTCCGTTATAAACCGGAATCTTTATGAAATACCCTGTTTTCAAAACCGTTTGAAAATGAAAGTATTAGCGCAA
>CAVKGJ010000069.1:0-8030 GCA_963655605.1 Oscillospiraceae bacterium | reverse complement strand
GTTCGGCAGCGCGGTAGAACCAGCGTGCGGCTTCCAGATAGTCGCGTTTGACGCCGTCTCCTTCGCTGTAGGCACGTCCGAGTCGGGTCTGCGCCGCAGCGTTACCGTCTTCGGCTGCCTGGCGGTACCACTCGAGCGCTTTTTTCAGGCTGGCGCGGGTGCCGGTTCCCTTTTCTGTCAGGTAGCCGAGTTTGTACCGAGCGTCTGGAATGCCGTTTCCGGCCGCCTTGCCATACCATTTGAATGCTTCACGGCTGTTTTTCGCGGTGCCGAGTCCTTTTTCAAAAGAGTAGGCGACATACAGTTGGGCGATAGCATTGTTCTGTTTCGCCGCTTTAAGGTACCAGGAAAACGCTTTTCCCGGATCGGCGCCGACTCCCAGCCCCAGACTGAACATGTTGCCCAGTGCGGTTTGTACCAGTGGGTCTTTCTGCGCATCAGACGCCATGAGGTAGGGAAGGGCTTCCAGATATTGCCGTTTCCGGTAAAGCCGGATGCCTTCGTCTTTGTGGGAAATCTGGGTCTGTTGCGTATTTTCGGTCGTTTCCGGATAGGGAGATGGTCCGGCGTTTTCCGTTGTGGCTACAAGGGAATTGACCAGTTCATCTGTCTGCGCATGTACGGACAGTGCGGCGAATGCGAACAGGATGGCGGCAAGACTTTTGAGTGACAGGGACAGGCCGGTTTGCATGGTGGAAAGGAAACAGTTAACCCGATATGGCGCCCATTATGACAGGCTGGCTGTTTGATGGGAATGGGATGGTTTCGTGTTTCGGCGGTTTTCGGCAGAAACGCGAAAAGCGACGGCGGAGACGGGAAATATTTCGCTGCCAGTTATTTTTTGGAAACGGGTTGGCCTGTAACCGTATCCAGTTCGTCCGGTGTGGCGTTTTGCAGCAGTCCGTTCAACCATGAGCGGATTTTGCTGGTATCGGGAAAGGTGTTTTGACTGTTTGCAGGAAAAGCGGACAGGATGTTTTTCGCTTCTTCAAGTCCTTGTCTGGAAGCTTTTTCCAGCCATTTTTTCGCCTGTTCAGGATCGGAAAGGCTTCCGATGCTTTCCAGACAGAGTGTTCCCAGATGGGACTGTTCCTGGTTCGCGCAAGGGGGATATTCGCTGTTTCAGAGGGCGATATGGGGCAGTGCGGTATCCGTACCGGGAAATGGGGCGATCTGTGATGAGCTTGCCGGTTGAACCGCCCGTTTCCGGCCGGTTCATTTCGTTAGCAGGACGAGGCTGCCTCCGGCGATCATCAGGCCGCCGAGTATGGCACGCCAGGAAACCGGTTCTTTCAGGATGATGAACGAAAGGATGATGGTCATGACCACGCTTAGTTTATCGACCGGTGCGACGAACGATACATCGCCGTTCTGGAGCGCCTTGAAATAGAAAAGCCAGGAAAGGCCGGTGGCGGCACCGGAGAGGATAAGGAAAATCCAAGTATTTCGGCCGATGGTTCTGACTTCACCCAGATGGTTGCCTGCCAAGACGATGCCCCAGGTCAGGAACAGGATGATCAGGGTGCGGATGGCGGTCGCCAGATCGGAATTGACATCTCTGACTCCGAGTTTAGCGAAGATGGCGGTCAGGGCCGCAAAGAAGGCTGAGGCGAAAGCATAGGTTTTCCACATGGCGGTTTTCCGGATCATTGCAGGATAGGCTCAAACAGGCACACGGAGCCGGAGGAGAATACGCAGATGGTTGCCGCCGGAGAGATGTGCCGTACAGGCATGTTGTACACCAGATGAGAACAGGAATCAATACGTTTCTGAGGGGCAGAAGAAAGGTGTGCGTTTTTTGGATCCCGTCTCCGGTCTCGGACCGGCGTTCCGGCGGCAGGGCTGGATGCGTCTTGCCGTGAGGAGAATGGTTTCAGGTAAGTGGTTTCATTTACGGTTTCCCGTCTCGGCTGGTGTGGCGATCAGGAAGAGAAGGGAAAGAGCCGTTATTGCCGGAGAGGCCCGAAAGTGGATGAAGTGTTGTAAAAAACGTCCGTTAATAACTGTTAGCGGACGTTTGGAACAAGCCGCTTTTCTGGGTAAAGCCTTGTTTATTCGGATGAATTTTACTGGAACGCCGGGGAAAAATCCATTGTGTCCGGATGGAAGATTATCGTCTTTTTTTTAAATAATCAGATAAATCAATGAGTTATGAAATCAAAGGATACTGTTAACAGTTATTAAAGGAAGTCGGAAACGGATACGAGACGCGGCAGAGCGCATGGTTTGTCCTGCAAAAGTTTTCGTGGTGGCTTCACGTGGGAGGGCGAAACAGAGAGTGTTTTCCGGGCAAGGCTTCGGGTTGCCAGTTTTACCGGGATGTCGCCGGCTGAAGCATGAGAAAAAGGAAAGTATAATGGAAAACAGGACATATACCCCGCTGGAGGTTGATCTAGTGTATTTGTGGTGCGATGGTTCCGACCCGGGGTTTGCCGCTCGGAAAGCGGCCAGAATGAAGGAATTTAACCCAGATCCGATAGAGGATAATGTCGGAGCTGTCCGATATATCCAGCACGATGAACTGCGGTACTCGCTTCGGTCGGCCTTTAAAAATGTTCCGTGGATTCGCCATATTTTCATCGTCACAGACAACCAGTGCCCGGAATGGCTGGCCGATCATCCGAAAATAACCATTATTGATCACAAGGACATTATCCCGGCAGAATTGTTGCCGACGTTCTCGGCCATCGTCATCGAAATGTATCTCGACAGAATCCCAGGTTTGTCCGAGCATTTTCTCTTTTCCAATGACGATATGTTTTTCAACCGTCCGCTCGGTGTATCCGATTTCTTCGACTACGACGGGACTCCGATTGTGTGGATGAGCTGCGAGCAGGAAGAAAAAATCACGGAATCGGTTGCGGAAAGCATTTTGCGCAATGATAACCGGAAAGACTGGCAAAAGACCGTCATCCGGGCATGGATGCTTTATCGGCAGAAACGTGGCCTTAAAATCCCCTTCTACTCCCCGGCGCATTCTATCGACGCCTACACAAAAACATTTTTCCGTGAAACACTGGACGCATACCCAGAACTGAAAAAAATCAACGTCGCACCTTTCAGAACGGGAGACGAAATCACAAGGGTTCTGTTCGCATATGAAATGATTAACACGTTTGAGTGTTCCGTTAAATTCAAGAAAAAGGTGAATTTCTGGGCACGTCTGCGCAACCGGTTTTCCCCTGTCGAAGTGGTCGCCGTGGTACGTGACAATTTAAAGAAACTCAAACGAGACATTCGCATATTCCACCCGAAGACTTTCTGTTTTAACAACATCACGATCGAACACGGGGCGGAAAGCAAGGAGTTTCTTGAAAATCTGTTTCCCGAACCGGCGCCGTGGGAAAAATGAATATGTCTAAAATCGCAATGGTCATTCCTGTTTATAACGTGGAAAAATATATTGTAGAATGCCTGGAGTCCATTCTTGGCCAGACATGTCTGGACTGGGAATGCTTCGTCGTCAATGATGGTTCGACCCGACGGTTCAGGGAAAGATCATTGACCGTTTTGCCAGTCAGGATGTGCGGTTCAGGGTTTTTCACAAAAAGCACGGTGGTGTGTCAGTTCGGCACGAAATACCGCGCTGGACGTGATCTTCAATGAAACCGGTCGCTTCGCTTATCTGTACTTTCTTGATTCCGATGACAGGATATCGCAGAACTTTTTGGCAGAAATGATTGGTGCCGTCAGGACGGAACGTACCAATATGGCGATGTGTCAGTTTATTTTTCGGGTGGTATGCCGTACGGAAGGATGCTAGGCAACCGGTTTTTCGTTCTTGACCGTGTTCTCAGATACTTTAAAACAATGTTCAGAACAGCAGAAAATCAGGAATGGTTTATCAGTGTCATGCCGAATATCAGATCCTGTGCACTGTGCCGACAACACATTTGCAGTACCGCCTGAGAGCATGGTCCTTGTCACACTCGAATGATGTGATATCAGGATTTCAAACTCTATTCACATATTTTTTAGGTGACGGAAAAATATGTGCGCTTTTTTAGCCCATTTGTGCAATCGTTGCTTTATGATCGTTTCGTCAAGTTATTCGATGAAGTGACACATGACATTTTTTTCCGTGTTTCTTCATGGGTGATCAAAGAAAAGATCGCTGAAGGTATTCGGCTGATAAAAGAAATGTTCAGGCATCCCATTGACAATAGAAAGAACAGGCGCAAGTTCGATCGCCTGAAACGCTGGCCATTTTTCCCGCTCTGGTGGTGTGCAGGGAAGACGCAGGAAAACGGTTGCTAGAACAGAGAAATTATTTCGAATAGCTGTTTTTTGGCAGGAAAAAACGCACGCAATTTTCATGGACAATTGTGGCAACCAAGCTGGATGTTGCGGGAATGTCCGTCGGTCTATGGTAATTGCCGTTTTCCCAGGAAGGAGGCATGTTCGGAAAATATTCCCTCGTCCGGAGAATACGACTTCGCAAGTGTTCATGCGCAAGAAAGCGTGCCTGTTTGCGGGCACGCTTTTTATATGCAGCAGCCGGTCCGGGAAAACCATATGGTGCGAGGCTGGTTTGACCGGGGATGTTTACATGAATTCGTACGTTCCGTCCGGATGATAGACGGGCGTTCCTTTCAGATACCAGAGCGTGTCCTGTTGCGGACGTGCCTTACGGATGATGTCCCAGGCATCACCGGCACGGCGTCCGGTGCGGCAGACGAGCAGAACCGGTCCATCGGGGATTTTGTCGAGATTCTGTTCCAGCACCTGTACGGGAATGAGGGTTGCGCCGGGAATGTGGCCTTTTTCGAATTCGATCGGTGTGCGCACGTCGATGATGGTCAGTTTTTTGCCTTGTGTCCGGATCAATTTCATGGCGTTTTCGGGAAAGAGCAGGCCGGAGCGGGGCAGGGTATCGGCGGCATTCGCCATGCCGAAAACGGTAAGGAACAGGGCAGTGGCGAGAATGTACAGCCAGCGGCGGGAAAGGGGGCGTTGCATGGGAACCTCCGGTCTGAAAAGGTGGAATGAACGGAAAGGGAAAAAAGAGCCGTGCAGCGGATTTGTCCCTGTATATGGATATATTGTAGCGGAAGATGGCAGAAATGGTTGCCGTGCGGATTTATGAACCGTTACCGGGCGCGGCCCGTTCCGGCAGACCGTTGGGATAGATGAAGTAGCCGATCATGTGCCAGGTTTCCTGCATGAGGAAAGAAATCTTGGCCCTGAAACTTTCGTAGCGGGTGGTCGGTGTCGGGGATGACCAGGCGGTGATGCCGATGTCGCCGGCGATCTGCATGGCTCGTTTCATGTGTATGGGATCACTGACGATCAGCGCGGTTTTCAGGCCGTTGTTTTCCATGATGGCTCTGGCGTTGATGAGGTTTTCCCGGGTGGTCAGGGATTCTTCCTCGATGAGGATATCGCTTTCCGGGATGTCGTGTTGCAGGGCATAACGGCGGGCGACATACGCCTCGGAAAAGGGAGCGTTTTTCGATTTGCCGCCGGTCAGGATTAGTTTTCTGACATAACCTTTTTCATAGAGCCAGAGGCCGTGCCGGATGCGCTCCTCGAAAACGGGGGACGGCCGTTTGTACCACGCAGCCGCGCCCAGTATGATGGCGGCGTCCGCCGTTTTTTTCTGGTCGACCGTCGAGAACAGGGCGATCGAGCAGACGATGTAGACGACGAAAACTGAAGTGGCGATGACGAGGATTTTGAGGCTTTTCTTCATCGCGTTATTGTACCTCTGCTCCGGTACCTGCGTGTGACAACACGGACAGACCACCGTTTCAGGCAGGTTTGCCGACTGTGCCGGTTATGGTTTTGCCGAGATTTTCACATGGGAAAGCGATCCTTTCAGTTTTTTCAGGACGGAAATGTCGCTAGTGATTCTGCCCAGTGCCACGCCGTCGGAAGCCATGCGTGGCTCGCCGTTGACGCTGGCGGGTGTGGAACCAAAGAAGATACATAGGGCATTGCCGGACGGCCAGAGCGCCACTTCTCCGATGTCGAAAACGTCGCGTAGTTCGTCGCCTTCGTAGTTGATGTGTCTGGCCAGCTCGCCGTAATATTCGTTGCCCCAGCTGTTCATGCGGATTTCCTGCGGGAGGATTTCCTGCAGACTGCGGGCCGCGCGGTTGTTGTATAGCTTGACTTCAAGAGATGTGGTTCCGATAGTGATGATCATGGTTTCTTTTCCTGTGGTGTCCGGTTTTGCGGTGTGCGTCTGACCGGATGGATGAAAAATGTGTGCGACATGATAAAAGTCTCCAGAAATTCTGAACAGCAGGACAGGCTGTTTCCGTTTTCCGGATAACGGTGCTACAACATCGCCTTTTCTACTGTGCAACGGTACGGGAGCTACACAGCACAATTGTGTGACCTACGGCGGCAAAACTGTCTGTTTCCGGCACGGTCTGGCGAGAACGGGGCGGAAAAGCGGAAAATGGTGCGGGGAAGGACAGGGAGGTATATCTGTCCGGCAAAAGACCGTACGCTTATTTTCGCGCGCCTTCCATGATGAATACGCGTTCTTCGCCGGTATCCTTGTCATAGACCTCGAATTTCACGTCCCGGTCATGACTGGAAATTCGGTCGATTTCGATCTCGTGGTATTCGTTTTTACCGTGGTCGAATATTTCGACGGTATTGCCTTTTTTGACCTTATGCAATTTGGAGGTGATTTCGATTTTTGTACCGGTTGACGGTTCGATGCCGTCCCATGCACAAGTGGCGGTTAGCGGAAGCAGGGATGCGAGAAGAATCAGTTTTTTCATGCTGTTTCAGAAACGGATACGGTTTTCGGAAAACGGATGCTGTCGTCATAATAGCAGCAAACCGGCACGGTTTGCTGTACATCCGGAAATGCTGGTGAAGCACGGGGCAGGATGAAAACACATTTTCCTTCTCTGCAAAAAGGGAGCGGACGGAACAAAAGACTCAGAAAAAGAAGCAGACTGGCTGTTTTTATCCAGAAACCGAAATATCCGTCACGATCCCGTTTTTTATGACAGCCTGAATGTTGCTGCCAGCGAATGTTCTGCTGTCATCTAGAAAAAGGAGGGTCAGGCAGGTATCGGTATGACCATCTTCCTGTTCCTGTGTTTCGATGGTGACGGATTGCAGACGGATATGCGGTGCCCATTTTTCAGCTGGTTCTAGCGGCTGATTCGCCGATTTACGCTGTGATGCAGCGGCGTTAGCCAGTTTTTCCGCAATACGGCGCTGCCAGACAGTTTCACCTTCTGTTTCCAGCTGTTCGAGGTGGTTGCTAATCGTCGACAGGTGTCGGTTGACGAGAACTTCGTCCGGACAATGCAAGGCTTCTTCCCTGATCAGTTCAATAGCCTTGTCCAGAAATCCGATTTTGTCATCCAGATCGGCCAGCGGGTAGTCCCAAAGGGTTTCCAGCAGGGACAGTCGTTCTTTCGCCGGTTTGTCGGAATATAGTGCGACCAGTTTCAGGTCGGAATAAGCGTCGTGTTCTTCCTGCGTCATGTCGCGCGGAATGCCATAGAACCGGTTGCCGCCCTCGATCATCCGGTCTGTCAGCGCGTCAGTTAGTTGCGTCAGTTTTTCAGCTTCGGGCGGCAATGTCACGTCGTTTTCGGCGGCGATTTCTGCAGCTTTGCGCGAGAACTGCATGATTTTCGCCAACATGACCGTGAATTGCGTGTCGTCTCGTACCAGTTCATCCGGCAGCTGCATGGATTGCAAAGCCCGGTACATGTCCGCCAGAGGAGTGCCGACTTGTTCGCATTTGGCATGGCGGCTCTGCGTCGGGTCGTTCCAGATGGCGATGGCTTTTTTGAACGATCCGATGAAGCGTTCGGAATCGATGTATTGCCAGTACCGTTCTTCCAGCGCTTCATCCGCCGGTGGCGGCAGACGAGCCTTCAGGTCGTCGCATTTTTTCCGCAGCATGCCGAGATATTGCCGTTTTTCTTCCGACAACGCCTTTTCCGGATTGTTTTCCGCATTCTGCGGTCCACCGGGCGCGGTGTCGCGCGGAGTTCCGGGCGGAGCGATGGAAAGCGACAGACTGACTTTTCTTTCCCAAAGTGTGGCAT
>CAVKGJ010000068.1:0-18348 GCA_963655605.1 Oscillospiraceae bacterium | reverse complement strand
CGGGATGCGATGCCAACTCTCCTTCAAGGGCTTTCTCTATGAGGCGTTTTCGCATCCCTCCGATAAAGACATCTATTTCTTCTGCCTTGATATCGTCAAGCCCTGGCTGGCTGATGATTGCATCAACCTTCTTTTGCTTCTCTATCGGAAATTCTGTTTTGTTTCTCCCTGAATTATCGGGTTTTGAATTTCCACAGAATCTTTTACAGACTCAAAAGCCCGTCATAAAACTGTATCCACCGTGGAGTTTCTCACCTCCATATTCTGTATTCGTTCTGAATCTATGGATCATGTGTCATTTTCCTCATATATCAGATAATCAGCGAGGCCATATAATTTCTATATAGTGGGATACGAAGTGGAGAAAGCGGATTTCCGGATGAGTGCAGCCTGTTTCATTTCTGGCATGCAAGTGGTAAAATGTCAGCCGGTTGTAGATTGGCGTCAAGAGACTACCGAACTCCTTTCTTCGCAGACAAACTGTTGCCTTTTCGGGCGACTATTCAGGGAACTGCTATGGAACATGATCTCTTGAATGACGCTAGTTTTCTTTCACGGAAGGTCAGCCGAAAATGCTGTTTTTCGAGTCGGCCTTTTCCTGTCGTGATTTTCGCAGGGAAGGAATCTTTCCTGCCTTTCCATTATCTTCAAGATTTTTCAGATAACAACAGAAATTCCTTCGAAACGGACAGATATAATTGTCCCGCAGTGGGGGGATATTTACCAATTCAGAAATAGGGAAAAATCATGCAGACAACAAACCCGTCATATGTTTTATCAGACGATTTCATTCAGTGTTGGCAATCCGCAGGACGTCATTTGCAGATGAAAGGCGATAGCGAGCTGGTCTGGATGCGTGCCCATCTCGATGCACCGTTTATGGAACATCTTTCTTTCAGATTGGGTAATCAGCTTTTTTTCGTCCGTCTGGAAGATGCAGACGGGCTGATCAGAATGCCGGGAACAGAAGAAGATCTGGCCAAGATCGCAATGGAATGCAAGGGACATGCCTGCATCATGCCTATGCGTTTTTCTTTCGGCAACTGGCTTTGTGTCGGTGATGGATGGAACCTTTTGACTCTTGAAGGCAGAAATCCTGTCAATCCTCCCGATCTGGTTACGGACGAAAAGATCGAAATGACGGATTGGGAGCTTCATGATTTCGCGGTTCAGGTAGCCAGAAAAGAACTGACGGAAAGTGGAGATGTCGTTTCCGCATGGAATTCGAATCCGGAACTTCAGCCATCTTTGTGGCTTGGTGGAGATGCCGGTTTGCAATGGGTTGTTCTCCAGGCGGTCCGTTATCCTCAGGAGGCGAAAATTCCTGCCAATATTCATGAAATCGATAAGGCGTATAAGTCCAAGGGTGCCAAAGGAAACTTTGCCTATGTCAGTTTTTCCAATGAAAAACAGGATATAAAGACGCCGCTGAAAGAAGGCGAAAGCCCGTTGCCCATTTATAGAGGAGAAAAGGCAATGGTCAGTTTTTCGGGGCTTCTGGATATCGATAATTGAACAAGGGCTGTTTTTGCTACAGACAATTTTTAGAGGACGATTCGAAAAATGGAAACTTCCAAAATACGTGTGATGGTGACGCAGAACGGGCAAATGATGGGACTTTACAATGCCGATCTGACTTATATCAATGATATTCCATATGCTGTTTTCAAATGGGAAGCTGTACCTGAGGGTGATCCTGTTCCTGTTGCCAAAGTCCGTCTGGATCCCAGAGGGCTGATGAAGTTGCCTCCCAATTCTCCAATAGAATATCAATACAGGGCTGCAGTTGAAGATCCGCGCCAGCCTGAATTCTAATTTTTCTCGTCTGATGTTATGGTAAAACCGGAAATTTTCAGGTTTTCGGTAAAAGCGGGGAAGGGGATAAATTTTTCCCTTTTGTTTCGGGTTATGAACAGAATCGAGAAAATTTTTATGGCTTAGATTGGTAAGTAATATGGAATTTGATCTTTCTATTTCTCAGATAAATGAGTTGCTTGCTCATATAGACAAGGAAACAGAACTGGCACAGCGTCTTTCGTCGCATGGTTTGACAAATGGCCGGATTTTGGTGCCGGACCATATATTCGATGAAGATTCGCTGAAGCAGTTATGGAACATCGCCCAAAAAACGGATGACAGATCCTTGTATTTTCAGCTGATTGCGAGAAACAATGTCGAAAAGGAAAAGGTTTTTGCGCCAGCCGTTCCCACCATTGAAATGCTGATTTCGGCTCTGGAAGGATATTTGTCATTCAATGCGATTGACGGCTGGCTGTATCGCCGCAACAAAGATGGCGTCTTGCTTCCCTGGCTGATTGAAAGCATTGAATATGTCCCGAGAGAGGATGGTATTCCCGGGATGCCATATGTATGCATCCAGTTGTTGGCCAATACGATCGCTGCCACGACTCATGTCGATGATGCCGCGCCGGATCAATGGCGGGCAGGCATGACGAATGCCATTCTGTTTTATCAGCGGGAAATGGGAAAATTCTCCATTCCAGAATTGCTGGCCAGAAAGGGATATTACAAGGAATGTCCTGAATTCAAGGAAGAATACGAAAGACATAAACGTGCTTTCGCCAATTACCAGCCGTTTTATGGCAAGCAGTTTCTGGCGAAAAATTCGGGTTTCCTGATCGGTGAGGGGGAAAACCGACTTGTCAAGAATCTGGAATATTTCAGGATTTCGGCAGGGACTTCGGTCAAATGCGTCAATGATGAGGAAATTATCGAACGCCGGATCGAAACGCATTCCAACAGAAGGACTATTGTCAATACGACATCCGGGGAGATTCCGATTCATTGCTACATCCACATGTTCCATCTGGATTTGCACCAGAATTGCTGGATACATGTACAGAATCTGGAAGAATATCAGTACCGCCCCGAACTGAAGAACAAGCTGATATTGCCCCAGGAACACCGGAAACTGATCGATATTCTCACCGCTCATTCGGATATCCTGATGGATGATATTATCGAAGGCAAGTCAGGAGGAACGACGATCCTGTGCATGGGTGCCGCCGGACTGGGCAAGACATTGACGGCCGAGGTTTATTCCGAAGTTGTCGGAAAACCCTTGTATCGTGTCCATTCCGGTCAATTGGGAACGTCGGCCGAGAGCGTCGAATCTGCGCTTTCCGCCATTTTGCGGCGTGCAGCGCGCTGGGATTCGATCTTGTTGATCGACGAGGCGGATGTCTATATCCGCCGCCGGGACAATGATTTGCAGCATAACGCTATCGTGGCGGAATTTTTGCGGACACTGGAATATTTTGATGGTCTGCTGTTCATGACGACAAACCGGGTTGATGATGTGGATGATGCGATTCTTTCACGCTGCATTGCGGTGATCCGTTATGAAATTCCTCCCAAGGAGGATGCTATCCGGTTGTGGAAGTCCCTGTCGGAACAGTTCCGGGTTCAACTGTCGGATGAGCTGATTACTGGTCTGGTCCGGGATTTTCCGAACTCTACCGGGCGGGATATCAAGGAACTTCTGAAACTGACCAGCCGTTTGTGCAACAGTTGCAATGAACCTGTTTCGCTTGAGGCTTTCCATCAGTGTGCGGTATTCAGAGGAAAAAGATAATCGGTCGGTCTGTATCCGGATTGACAAGTGGTTATGGAGCAAAAAAGCCAGCATAACGCTGGCTTTTTTGCTGGAAAGGATTCCGTACTGGATGTAAATCAGCCGCGACAAGGATTCGGCTCTTTTATGGACTGGTCATCGTCTGAAATCGTTCCTGAAAATAAGAGAGTGTTTAACGTTCAGCTTGCCAGCAGTACGGAATTTTCCATAAAACACGAAACGGTTATTGAAATCAGACACATCTACAGCCACAGGTATGTTCCCTGCACATGGAAAAATCACCTTTCCGTTTTTCCGGGAGATTGCCCAGTTCGATAATCGTACCGGTACAGCCGAAAGTGACAATATCTCCCAGATAATCTTTCATTTGCTGCATGGCATTGTCGCCAGTGCAGTGGCATGGAATCAGGAAATCCATATTCCAGCTCTTCATGGCTTCCAGGGTTTTGTCCATGCGTTCCCTGGATGCTCTGATCAGGTGCATACCACCGACAATACCGGAAACCTTTTCGATTCTGCTGACTTTGCGGATATAGTTGACGGTATTGACGATGCCGGAATGACAACAGCCCAGCAAAATAATCAGGCCTTTGTCGGTTTCGAACCACATTGACATGTCATCGGAAACAGGATCCGGCTTGCGTCCCTCGATATCCAGGAAAAGGGCGTCTCCCACATCCTCGAATGTAGTCAACCGGGGAACCGGACCGGTTATCGCCACACCCGGCAATAAATAATGCGGTGCCTTCAATGTATGTTTCTGTTCAGACGGAAGAGAATCGAAAATCTTTTTCGCACCGGGAGGAGGGGACCAGTTCAGCGTCGGTTCTCCCGGACGGCAGCAGAAACGGTCGGCATCGATGTTTTCTCCGCAGTACATGGGGGCATTGGGATTCAACGCATAAAAATCCGAAAGATTGTCGGTATGGTCGTCATGACCATGACTCAGAACCAGTACTTCGGCATTTGCCAGATTGATGCCGAGCCGCTTGGCATTTTTCAAAATAACGCCTTTTTGACCGGTATCGAAAAGAATGCGACGGTCTCGGATCTTTATCCATGCGGCAAAACCATGCACACATTCCAGACCTTCTCCTGCCTTGTTGTCCACAAGAAGAGTAATACTGGATGGTTGCTGGTTGCACCCACATTGCTGTTCTGTTGTTGCGTTGGACATGATTGTTGTTCCGTTAAAGTGAAGTCATAATGATTCGATGCATCATTTTATCCATGAAAGATCAATATCGACAATGATTATTTTATGATTTAAAAACATTTTGAAATCAATGGGTTATATTTTTATTGAAATATTGTGCAGCAGATAGTGAATGATAGATAATGCCACAATATGAAAATATGGCAGTATATGGCAGTTATTTGGCATAACACGAATGTCTGCCGGATCGGTATTCCATCTAGGAAAGAAGAAGGAAAAACAGAGAAAACAGGAAAGACTGGAAAATGAAAGTGTTTTGTCGGGGCTGGCGGATTTGCATGCAAATACGGAAATGAAAATGGCGCTCCTTCGAGCGCCATTTTTGCACATTGACGGTTGATTAAACAACCTGTTTTGCGTGCAGTTCCTTGATCTTGGCGTCATCGCAGCCAAGTTCTTTCAGGATTTCGTCGGTGTGTTCGCCCAACAGTGGAGCACGGGTGATTTCCGGTTTGAATCCGGAGAATTTGAACGGTGCGCCAACGGTCAGGTGGTTACCACGAATTTCATCGGTAACTTCCACGACAGTACCTACTTTACGCAGGGACGGATCATGAGCCAGTTCCTTCATGGACATGACCGGACCGCATGGAATACCGTACTGTGCGGCCCATTCGGTCACTTCGAATTTGTCCTTGTCTGCGAACTTGGTTTCGATGAAGGAGAAGATGTCCATCAGCTTGTCAACACGGCCTTCGAAGGTGTTGTATGCAGGATCGTCTTTCCATTCAGGTTTGTCGATCATGTCGCAGATCTGGGGCCACATGTTGGCGGCGATGGTGAAGTAAACGTAGGAGTCCGCATCGGTTTCCCAACCTTTGCATTTCAGCATCCAGCCTGGCTGGCCGCCACCACCTGCATTACCGCCACGTGGGACGGAATGGATGTTGTCGAAGGACAGCGGATTGCCGTCTCTGTCAAAAGCGAAGTTAGGCTGTGCCTGCGGGTATTCAGCCAGAATGCCAGTTCTTTCCAGACGCTGCTGGTCACGCAATTTGATACGAACCAGGTTCAGAACGGCGTCCTGCATAGCGACAGCCACTTTCTGGCCACGACCGGTTTTGTGGCGCATTTCCAGAGCGGCCAGAATACCGATCAGCAGGTGCATACCGGAGTTGGAGTCGCCCAGAGCGGCGCCGGAAACGGTCGGAGGACCATCCCAGAAACCAGTGGTGGCAGCGGCACCGCCGGAGCACTGTGCGACGTTTTCATAAACTTTCAAATGTTCGTTGGCATGACCTTCGGCATAACCCTTGACGGAAGCCAGAATGACTCTCGGATTCAGTTCCTGGATGCGTTCCCAGGTGAAGCCCATACGGTCCAGTGCACCCGGTCCGAAGTTTTCGACCATCACGTCGGAACGTTTGATCATGTCTTCCAGAAGAGCCTTGCCTTCCGGAGTTTTCATATCCAGTTCGATAGAACGCTTGTTGCAGTTGAACATCGTGAAATACAGAGAGTCAACACCAGGTTTGTCTCTCAGCCATCCACGGGTCATGTCACCGGAACCGCGACGTTCGATTTTGATGACGTTTGCGCCCAAGAAACCCATCATCTGCGTACAGGCAGGACCTGCTTGGACGTGGGTAAAGTCAAGCACGTTAAGTCCATCTAATGGTTTAGTCATAATTTCTCATTTCCTTGTCGTTGGTACAACTTTTGGTTTTTATTCTCTGTGGCCATTTCCCTGACAGGAACTGCCCAGCCAGAAAAACTTCACCCATAAAGGGCTGAAGGTACTAACTTGGGATTGCTAACACTTAGCATGACATCTCAAAATGAAGCAAACTTTATGTATAGCCCCTATATTTTACTCGATAAGCCATTTAAATCAAGAGTGTTCGAAGCGATTGACCAGTTCAGAAGATTCACGCTCCCGTTTGTCATGCAGTTCGGAAAGGCGGCGATATAACGTACGTTCGCTGATACCCAGCATTTTGGCAAGAACCTTGCGTTTTCCTCTGAATGCAGAGAGCAGCTGCCGTAATTGCATGTCGGAAATGGATTGTGCCGGTACGGGTTCTTTTTCATCGTTTTCAAGTTCCGGAAGTAACAGATGTTCCGGATGGATTTCATTGTTTTCGCACAGGAGACAGGCACGTTCAAGAAAGTTGCGCAATTCACGGACGTTTCCCGGGTATGGGTAGGTCTGCAAAAGATACATGGCTTCATCAGAGACCGTGAGATTCTTTTCAGGAGCCATTTTCTGCAAAAGGGAGTCGATCAGGAGCGGAATGTCTTCCAGCCGATCTTTCAGGGCGGGGACCTGAATGGGGAAGGTGGTGAGTCTGTAGTAAAGGTTTTTTCTGAAGAGGCCGTTTTCCGCTTTTTTCAGAAGATCGTGACTGGTTGCGGAGATAATCCGGACATCTGCACGACGCAGATCGGCGGAACCGGCACGCCGGTAAGCGCCGGTTTCGAGAAGACGTGTCAGTTTCGACTGGATCGAAAGGGGCAGATCTCCGACTTCGTCGAAAAAAAGAGTTCCTCCGTCAGCGGCATCGACCAGTCCTTTTTTCCCGGTTCTCGAGAGTGTCCCACGTTCTTGTCCAAACAGTTCACTTTCGAAATGGGGTTCGGATATACCCGAGCAATCAACCGGAATGAATGGTTTTGCAGCCCGTTTCCCGGCCCGGTGAATGGCCTGTGCAACGAGTTCCTTACCGGTTCCGGATTCTCCATGAAGCAGAATATTGATATCGGCCGACGCAGCTTTGTCGACCAGATGCATCATTTTTCTGAATGTCGCAGATTGCCCCTGCAGACTGTTTTTTTCAGTCAGCCCTTTTGCCATTTTGACGGGTTCGATTTTTTCGACAAAACAGGTGATTTCTCCAGACAGGTTTTTGATGGGGGTCAGTTCGATACTGACGTATTCTTCTCCGTTAGGGGTATGGTGCATGTGTAGAACACGTTCGGGTTTTCCGGAATGTCTGCTTTTCGCAAGCGGACAGGTTTCGCCGGAACGATCGCAAGGCATATCGTAATTATGAGACACTTCATAACAAGGGCGTCCGATGACGGAGTTTCCGGGGTTGCAGTATTTCCGGAATGCCTGATTGACGGCGATGATTTGGTATTGCGTATCGAAAAGAATATGCGGTTCCGTTTGTGCCTGCAAAAAAGAAGTGAGTTCGGTAAAGGACATGGCTGTTTCTTTCGTGATTGCCGGAATATATTGCCTTGAACTGCCATAACTGCCGAGTTGTCATATTGGCACAGGTATCCGCATAAGGAATTCCGGAAAAAACCGTCTTCCTTTCTGGTTGCCCGAGAGCGTAAAGAAAAGCGGTTTTTATTGTTGTGGTCTGCCAGGCGTATGCTCCAGATAGAATTTCATGGCTTTGTCCACGACATGCGGGTGAATGACATGGCGGCCGTGAAATTCCAGGAATTCGACATCATAACCGGCTTTTTTCAGTTCCTTGTAATGGTGCAGTCCACTGGTGTCCATGGGGAGCTGTTCGTCTTCCGGACTGTGTGCGATGAAAACAAGAGGTCGTCCACGGGGGACGTACAGGTTCATGAATCCGCCGGACAGCGCGATAACGTGGGAAACGGTTTCGCCATTGGATAGGCCGATTGAAAGGGAATAGCTGGCGCCATCGGAAAAACCGCAGAATCCGAAATGGTTTCTGTCAAGATTGAAATGGGAACTGACCTTGTCAAGGGCCCTGTCGAGTCTTTCGAGGTCCGGACCGTTCCCGCCGATGGTCAGATCCCATGTGATATATGTCGATTGCGGGATCAGCAGCAGGAACCGGTTTTTTTCGGCATGTTCCCTGAAGAATGGCATGACTTTTTCCGCGCTGCCGCCGGCGCCGTGAAACATGACCAGCAATTTGACCGGACGGGTCATATCCAGTCCTTCCGGGACGATTAGAAGTGTATCGCGTTCATCGGGCAATCCAAGCAGAACATTCAGTGAATGGGTACCTGCCGGTAGCGGAGGCTGGTCGGGATCGTGGAACCGGAAAGTCAGATGTCCCAGAATGGAAGGAGGCATCATGGAAAAATCAAAATCATTTAGATTGGAAGGAAAATTGCTCTTCATGGTTTCAGTTTACCTGCAAGAGTGGAAAAGCCGTTTTGATTCGGAAACGGGGCTGAATTCTTTATCACACAACTTTACCATTTACTGTATAAATGTGAAAATGGTTCCGGTCGAATCGACCGGAAAGAGCCGTTTTCACGGAAATTCCGTTTTGATATGCCTAGTATGCTGCCTGATATTGTCGGCTATCAGATTGACGATCCGATCATATCTGTTCAGGGCTGCAAGGTCAGGCTTGGTCTCGTTTTTACGCCAGCGGTTGATCGTCATGGTGACAACACCAATCAGTCCGGCTATTTCGGCATCGGTGGTGGTACCGAGACGCGTTTCCCATTCGGTGATGATTTCCGACATGGGTTTTTCGAATTTTTCCCGTAATTTGTGTGATGACTTGCCATTCTCTGCCAGTAACTGGCGGGCGGTTTTCATGACTTCGGCGGGAACGGATGCCGTCCTGCCATAGGTATAAGATGACAGGCGGGGAAGTCCAATACCGAGCGTGATTGCGTAATCCTGATGTCGCAGACCGAGTTTCTTCCGGATATTGACCAGTTCCTGCTGGTCGGGTGAAAGTTCGACGGTTCCCTTCAGGCTTTTTTTCCTGTTTTTGTTGTTCTTGGCCATTTTCGCCGTTTTGCGGATAGACGTGATTTCAGGTTCGGAAGGAGGAACCATCGTAATGGAAGGAAGGGCATCCAGAACGGATTTTCCCTTTTTGTGCGTTTTGGACATAGTTTCGGTATCAGGAGAAGGAATTACCAGTAGGTGCCATTTTGTATCAAAAAGACAGGAAAACCAATAACAGCTAACTCTGGTAATGCCAGGCAAAAAACTGGTTGGCATTCATGATGCCTGTAATGACCTTTTACAGAATACTGACTGGAAGGTGATATCCGGATCCAAAAACGCATACCGGATTTGTGGAAACAGACATTTGCCATGCGATATCGGCAAAAGAGAGTATTATTGCAGAGAAGGACCCTTTCAGTTCAACAGACGAATGCCAGGCAATTCGCACAAACTTTTTTCGCGAATCAGACGGATAAAATCATTGATATAGGCTTTGGAAGCCATTTCCGTGCAGATAGCGGCATAAAGTTTTCCTTTCAGTCCTTTTTCCGTAATAGGTCTGGAAGAAACGTACTGTTTGTCCAGATAACTTTTGACAGCCCAGAGCGGCAGCGCCGCAATGCCGCGTCCACTGGCAACCAATTGGAGGATGGCGATTGTCAGCTCGGATGTACGCCGCTCAGGCGATATATTCGCAGGAATCAGCACCTGTTGCATGATATCGAGCATTTCGTCGGGTACGGGATAAGTGATCAGTGTCTGGTCGGCGAAGTGTTCGGGACGCAAGAAAGGTTCTTTGGTCAGGGGATGGCTGTTTGCCAACAGTGCCACGATATCGAAATGAAACAGTGGACGGAAAACGATATTGGATTCCGGTTCCGGAGTGCCGACAATGGCCAGATCGGCACGGTGCTGGTGGAGCAGACCGACAGGATCGGCGTGAAAACCGGAGATAATATCCAGTTCCACTTCAGGCCAGAGTGAACGGAAAATGTCCATGGCAGGCATCAGCCAGTCGAAACAGGTGTGGCATTCGACAACGATTCTGAGTGAACCTGCCGTTCCGTCCTTGAGGCGGATGAGGTCGCGTTCGGTTTCTTCAATGACCGGAAAAATCCGGTCGGCCAGTTCTAGCAGACGCTGTCCGACAATGGTGAATGCCAGCGGAACGGTTTTGCGCTCGAAAAGCAGGCCATAATCGGATTCCAGCAGGCGTACTTGCTGGGAGAGGGCCGATTGGGTCAGATGCAGCATATCTGCAGCCTTGGTCAGGCTTCCTGTTTTGCGCAAAGCCAGCAATGTCCGGAGATGTTTCAGATCTATCATTAGAAAATCTTATAATATATTTAAAAAACTTTCATTTGAATTATATTACATGGCTGACTATGATTTTTCAAACTTGTTTTGAAAGGAATGAATTAATGGTTTGCAGTCATATTCTGGGTTTTCCGCGCATGGGTGCGCAAAGGGAACTGAAATCGGCACTTGAGACGTACTGGAAAAGCACATCCGAATCGGACGACACGAATCCAGATCTTGAAAAACTGGTCGAAATGGGCAAACGGCTGAGGGCCACTCACTGGGCGTTACAAAAGAAAGCAGGACAGGATTGGGTAACGGTTGGCGATTTCGCGTATTACGATCATGTGCTCAATCATATCCAGCTGTTGGGGTGCGAGCCGACCCGTTTCGGTTTCAAGAATGATACGCCGGAACTGGAACGCTATTTTGCTATGGCACGGGGCAGCCTGACGGTCGAATCCGGACAGGCCATGTCCATGACGAAGTGGTTCGATACAAATTATCACTACATCGTTCCGGAATTTTTCCCGGAAACCGGTTTTGCGCTTTCCAGCGAACGGCTTTTCGACGAAGTGAAAGAAGCGAAGGCGTTAGGTTATCCGGTCAAGGCGGTTTTGCTGGGCCCCATTAGTTTTTTGTATCTCGGTCGTGAAAAAACGGATGGTTTCGACCGTCTGTCCCTGTTGCCGAAACTGCTGCCGGTTTATCGCCAGATTCTCTCCCGCCTTCATGCGGAAGGTGTCGAATGGATCCAGATCGATGAACCGGTTCTGGGGCTGGATATCGAGGACAAATGGCTGGCTTCTTTCCGGGACGTTTATCAGGAACTGTCCCGTGAACCGGTCAAATTGCTGTTGGCGACTTATTTTTCTTCTCTTGCAGGACATATTGATACCGTCTGTTCATTGCCTGTTGCCGGGTTGCATGTCGATGCTGTCCGGGGAGCGGAAGACCTGAAGGAAATCGCCGCCAAATGGCCGGCAGACAGAATATTGTCAGTCGGTGTGGTTGATGGGCGCAATATCTGGAAAGCGGATCTGGACAAGGCACTGGCTGTTTTGAGATCGCCCGGACTGGCCAGTCGCCGGAACCTGTGGGTGGCTCCGAGCTGTTCCCTGTTGCATGTCCCGTTCTCGCTGGATGCTGAAACGAAGATGGATCCGCGTCTGAAGCAGTGTCTGGCATTCGCTGTCGAGAAGCTGGAAGAAATCCATGCACTGAAAGATGCGCTGGTAAAAGGTGACGCGGCTATTGCAGGGATGCTGGAAACTTCCCGCAGGACGGTCGAACTGAGGAAAGGTGACTGGGTTCACAATGCACAGGTTGCAAAGAGAGTCGACACGCTTGGAGAAGGAATTGATCGCCGCAAATCACCGTTTGACGTCCGTCAGGCATTGCAGCGAAAACGTTTCAAATTGCCGGCTTTTCCAACGACGACGATCGGGTCTTTCCCGCAAACACAGAAAATCCGCTCGGCCCGGGCCGCTTTCAGGCGGGGAGTCATGAGTGAGACTGATTACCGGCAATCCATGCAAGATGAAATCGCCTACTGTATCGAACAGCAGGAAAAACTGGGGCTGGATGTGTTCGTTCACGGTGAACCGGAACGTAACGACATGGTCGAATATTTTTCCGAGTTTCTGGAAGGTATGGCAATGACTGCCAATGGCTGGGTCCAGTCTTATGGTTCGCGTTGCGTGAAACCTCCCGTCATTTACGGTGATGTTTCCAGACCGAAAGCCATGACGGTGGAATGGACGAAATTTGCCCAGAGTTTGACGGACAAGCCTGTCAAGGCCATGCTGACCGGTCCGATTACTATTTTGCAATGGTCTTTCGTACGCGATGATGAAAAAAGGTCAGTCGTCGCTGACCAGATCGCTCTGGCAATCCGCGATGAAGTGGCCGATCTTGAAAAAGCCGGTATCGGTATTATCCAGATTGATGAACCGGGATTGCGTGAAGGGTTGCCGTTGCGTCGCCGGAACTGGAGGGAATATCTGGACTGGGCATGCCGTGCGTTCCGGATCGCCTCCTCGGGGGTTGAAGACGATACGCAAATCCATACACACATGTGCTATGCCGAATTCAACGATATCATGCCCGATATCGCGAGTCTGGATGCCGATGTGATTACCCTGGAAGCCAGCCGTGGCGATATGACCCTGTTGAAAGGGTTCAGGGACTTCAGTTATCCGAACGAAATCGGACCGGGTGTTTACGATATCCATTCGCCTCGTGTTCCTTCAATCGCCGAAATGGTCGGACTGCTCAGGCAGGCGGCCCGTGTCATTCCGGCTGACCGCTTGTGGGTCAATCCGGATTGTGGTCTGAAAACCCGTCAGTGGAAGGAAACGTACGAAGCGTTGGACAATATGGTGAAAAGTGCCCGATTAATGCGCGAAACGGTTTATTGACACAAAACATGAATCCGGAAAAAACCGTTACAATCTTATGTTTGTAACGGTTTTTTTTTATGTGAAATACTAGCTTTTGTCCAGTGCTGCATGAATCTCGGAAGCCGGAATATCTACAGACGCTTCCGGCTCTTACAGGCAGGAGAACGCCATTTACATCAAAACCGTTTTCATGTGATATATCTATAAGAATACCGGCCATCCATTTTTCACCAGAATCCGTTCGGATCCTGTATGGATTGCTCCATCGCAACCAGCCTGAAAAAATATCCATACAAAGGCTAAGCTTACAGTTCGGCTTGCAAAAGACGCAACAGCCTTGTAATGCAATAAATAAAAGCGATGACAGCGATTGTCCCTCCGGCATAACCGATGTATGAAATGGACAACCAGGTACAGATGCCACCGCCTGCAAGGGTTCCTGTCCCGATGCCCAGATTGAAGATGCCGGAGAAGATGGACATGGCAATCGTTGTGGCGCGGGGTGCAAATCGGATGATTTCGGCCTGGAATACAAGACTGAATTCCGTGATGGCAATTCCCCAGAGAAAGCAGAGCAGAACGACTGCGTAAAAATGGTATGCGGACAGGCGCAACAGCAACATGAAAGCGGTCAGTCCGGCTGATATAACCGGAATGAACAGCAGGGGAAATTTGCTGAAATAGCGTGAAAACAGAAAACTTCCGAAGATTCCCGAAATTCCGAAAATAACCAGTACGAATGTGATCCAGTTTTCATCCAGTCCGGCTATTTGTCCAAGAAAGGGTTCGATATAACTGTATCCGGTGTAATGGGCCGTTATCGTAAGGGCTGTGAACAGGTAAATACCGAGAAGCGTCCTGTTTTCAAGCAGGGAAGGCAATTCGGCCAACGGGAAGGGATTGATGTTCGGGACTTTCGGAAAAATGATTGCCAGCAGCAGGAAAACGAGAAAAGCGGCGACGGCTATGCAGACGAATGTTATCCGCCAGCTGAGATACAGACCGATGACCCGTCCCAACGGGAGTCCTGCGATCATGGCGATGGATGTTCCGGTGACGATCATGCCCAGTGCTGTGGTGACTTTGCCTTCAGGCGCAATACGTACAGCAAGCGGAGAAGCAATCGACCAGAATATGGCATGGGTGCAGGCCACGCCGATTCTTGACGCCATCAGGACGTAATAGCCCGGGGCGAGAGCGGACAGTATCTGGCAGACGGCGAACAGGAATACTGTCCAGAGTAGCAGGTTCCGGTATTCCATTTTTGACGCCAGCAGCATGAGCGGCAACGACAGAAGGGCCACGAACCAGGCATATATCGAAATCAGCATGCCGGCCTTTGCTTCGCTGATACTGAAATCCGCGGCAATGTCGGAGAGTAGGCCGATGGGAATGAATTCCGACGTATTGAAAATGAAAGCGGAAAGGGCAAGAGCGATCAGGGGCAACCATTCCCTGATTGTTGTACGGCTAGCTGGGGTTTGCATGATCGGAATACGTGTATCTGAAAATCGGGAATCCCGGACGGATTTTGCATCGTCTAGCAGTTTACGGGAAAGACCGTTGGTATGGGAATCCGGGAGAACCGGCAAGCATGTGGAATAACCGGTATGTTCCCTGCAGTTTCACAATGCTGTCAGTCATCATTTTCGACAGAGTTTGTTACAGGAGTGTTTTATGGCTGTTTTTCCGATATGCGGAAAAACAGCCTGCAGAATGGCAGCCATTTTCAGTGTTCCGTATGGAACTGGTTTTTTCTGGTCAGTTCCCTGACGATGAGGCGGGCAGTCGGTGTGCTGGCGAGTCCGCCACGTGCTGTTTCTTTCAGATCGGACGACATGGAATCGCCGACAGCACGCATGGCGTCGATCACCTCATCGGCCGGAATCTTGTGCTCGACACCGGCCAGAGCCATGTTGGCACAGGAAAGCGCATTGACGGCACCGATGACGTTGCGCTGGACACAGGGAATTTCCACCAATCCTGCAATAGGGTCGCAGACAAGCCCCATCAGATTGGAAAGGGCCATGGCGCAGGCATAAGAACACATCAGAGCAGTTCCACCTCCAAGATGGACAAGGGCTGTAGCGGCCATGGCGGAAGCCGTTCCCACTTCGGCCTGACAGCCACCTTCCGCCCCAGAAATGGATGAACGGGTCGCAATGATCTGCCCGAATCCTGCTGCGACATACAGTGCTTCGATGACGGATTCGTCGGAGATGGCACGCTCCTTGACCAGAGGACCCAGTACGGCCGGGATGATGCCGCAGGAACCGGCTGTCGGCATGGCGACAATCCGTTTCATGCAGGCGTTGCATTCGCTGACTTTCAGGGCTTCTGTAATGACTTCATTGAAAAAGTCTCCACCGAAAAGGATTCCCTGCCGGTTTGCCAGACGGACTTTTTCACCATCTCCGCCGACCAGTCCACTATTGGAACGATCACCGGGATGATAGTTTTCGACCGATGTTTTCATCGCTTCCCAGAAATAGCGCATGGTGTTCAGTGAATCTTCCCGCCTGAGGTTCTGGGAATGAATATCGTCTTCCAGAATGGTTTCCCATAATGGCCTGTTTTCGGAAGTAGCGCGTTCGAGCAGCTGTTTGACAGACTGAAATGCCATGAATCTTCCTTATTTCTTTTCCTGATTGAGATAGGTGACCTTGAGAATGCCTTCCATGCGCGAGAGCTTTTCCACCAGTTCGGGTGGGATCGGATCATCGCATTCGATCACCATGACGGCCTGTCCACCTTTTGAACGGCGGTAGAGTTGCATGGTGGCGATATTGATGCCCTGTTTCGCCAGTGCCGAGGTGACCAGTGCGACACGCCCGGGACGGTCGTAATGGGTATGGACGATCAGGGTATTCTCGTCGCCCGAAAAATTGGTAGTGATCCCGTCGATCTGGGAGACCAGAATGCGGCCGCCACCCAGTGACGACGCGACAATTTCCAGTTTTCGGCCATGGTCGCCTTCCAGAGTCAGCAAGGTGGAATTCGGATGGGCATTGGGAATGTGGGCAGTGTCGATATCAAACGAAAATCCTTCTTTGTGGGCAATATCGAAACTGTCCGGAATGCGTTCATCATCTGGACGGATTCCCAGAAGTCCGGCGACAATGGCCCTGTCCGTACCATGACCGGCACCGGTCATGGCGAACGAACCATGCAGTTTGATGTTGGCCCTGACTGGTGTTTCGCCCAGCAGTTTGCGGGCGACCAGCCCGATTTTGACGGCGCCTGCCGTATGGGAGCTGGAAGGGCCGATCATGACCGGACCGATGATGTCGAACAGTTTCATGCAGAAATTCCGTGACGGAGAAAAATTCAATCGGGACTGATATGTCAAGGATACAATGCTTTTTCAGTCTTTGCTTGCTGCTTTTGGGCAAAATGTGATTTTTGTGGAATGACTTTTGTAAGCAGGAAAAATGTCTGGACCAATTAGCGGCAGCGACATTCGGCATGACCTGAACAAGGGAATCCATGCTGATGCATCAGAAGCCTACTCGATTATCGGAGCGGTTGGAAAATTGAACAGCGCCAGAGAAAGCAACTTGTCCAGCTGCGGAGATATCGATAGCTACAATTGGACATGCCATAGGTCGCGAATGGATTTTAACTATTATTAAAATCAATATGTTACGTGGAAATTTTGAAGTGTATCATAATAATACCCCTAAAATGTTCCGATTTTTTCGTGAATTTTACTAAGTATTTCAACATGAGCGGTGGAACCGGACGATGCTGAAAAGAATGATGTTGCTCGTACTGGATATTGTAAGAACGATAAAGAAAGACTCTGAAAGCAATAAATAGTATGTCAAATTTATCATTCGGAAACTTCACATGCTTTTGCTGGCGATCATGGCGTCTGTGGCAACGCCATAGATGGTTTTTAAATCCTTTATGCTCTTTCCAATCGACAAAACGCAGGCTGTTGCGAATTCGATGCACGATGCACAGTTGAACCTGCGTTTTCGGATATACCGCTTCAATCGCGTCCGAAAAACCCTTGAGTCCACCCACACAAGTGATCGAGATATCGTTGAACCCTGGTTCTTCAGTTCGGTCAAAATATCCGGCTAGAATTTAGCCTCTCCGGTCTGCGCTAGCCACAAGCCCGGCAACTCTTTTTCTCCGTCGCAATTGGCTCCCGGCACCAGATAAACAGATTTGTTTTGCACGTTGCCAGTTTCACAGCAGCGGACTACTAAACAGTCCAGATAGACAATGGGATAAACCGGAGCTAACAGTCGCTGTCGCTAGGCTTAGACTTTGTCCCCTCCCGAGAGATAAAGGTGACCTGTGCCAGAAGCTGTGGACATTTTTCAGAGATAGGATAAGACTCGATCTCGGAATTCGATACAGAAGTGGTTCAGTGCTGATTCCCTGTACGGAGCAGCATGGTTCATTTTGTGAACGACTCCATAATAGCCTGCCAGACCACCTTCATGGTAGCTTTTTGTTTACGGCAGAAAAATAGATTGCCGGATGCATGAATCATGCAGGAGTGTCGATATGGAAACAATAGCAGTTTGCTTTTGGCACCTTTCCTATCCGCCAGAAAGCGGAACAGATGGAAAAAGATTTGCATGGACGGCAGATTGCCTGCCTTTTGGAAAGGCAGGGCAGGCAAGTGAATGAAAATACGGATATTTATGAAACTGTTCACGGACTTGTCCACAGAAAACGGGGATAAGGTGTAGGATGGCGGTTGTATCGCTCTGATTTGATGTGATGCGGATGCCAGCCAATCCGGTATCATGACTGTGGAAGTCATCTCCTGAAAAGGACGAGATGATCGTTCATGGATATTTTGCATGGATGCCATATGTTTACGGGAGATCTCAGGCAGGAACAGAGCCGAAAGGAGTGTCAGGAATGGAAACGTTTGCTCTGAAAGGGCATCTGCTTTATACACGGGTGTCTTCCCGTTTCGAATGTTTTCCGGATCATTACATCGTCTGCGAGAACGGTTGTGTTGCCGGAATATTTCCGCATCTGCCGGAACGATATGTCGGTGTGGCGGTTGAGGATTGTGGGAATTGTCTGATTGTTCCGGGACTGGTTGATCTGCATCTTCACGCACCACAGTATGCTTTCCGTGGACTTGGCATGGATTTGGAGCTGCTGGATTGGCTTGACAATCACACTTTTCCCGAAGAATCACGTTGTGCCGATCCTGTTTATGCGGAAAAGGCTTACCGGC
>CAVKGJ010000067.1:3636-5638 GCA_963655605.1 Oscillospiraceae bacterium | reverse complement strand
ATATCGTCAAGCCCTAGTTGGCTGATGATTCCGTCTATCTTTTCTTGCTTCATGGTTGGAAATTCCATTCTGGTTTTTCTCCTAAATTAGCAGATTTTGAATTTCCACAGAATCCTTTACAGGCTTATATTATGATCGACATGACGAAACGGAACGCGACGCTGATCGGACTTTGCGCCATTCTGCTCTGGAGCACGATGGTCGGCCTGGTTCGCGGCATCACCTTCTTTTTCCTGCTGACCGCCCTGTCCCTGTGGACACTTTATTTCCTGACGGAACAGCCGCCAATGCATTTCAGCCAACATCCGCTGCTTTGTCTGCTAGGCGCCTCCGCCGCTCTCGGTTTCGGGGCAGCAGCCTGGAATACGGGAATGCTCAAAGGCCACGTGACCGTTCTAGCGACCGCATCTTATTTCACCCCTGTGCTTTCTTCCCTGATGGCGTCCCTTCTGCTGGCGACTCCACTTTCTTCCCCGTTCTGGCTGGGTGCTCTGATGATCTGCTGCGGTTCGCTCCTGTGCTGGATATCGACACGCAACCGGAAAAACTGACCGGATCGGCAGGCACCACCGAACCTGCAAACAGCACCCACCACTTTGCCTCCATCACCGGCAGAAACGGACTGTTGTTCAACAGATTGTTGCTTGCCATAAAATTTCATGGAAACCTAAACGGCAGATATCGCAACTGCAGGATCCTAGTCTTTTTTCCGCACCCAACCCGGGTATTTTGTAGGTGGCCTGCCGTGTGGCTCCGGGAACGGACGGGTTTGTCTCGACCTTCCTGTTGCCAAAGAAAGAGTACGTTTCTGTGGCTCTATTATACAAACTCGCTGAAAACAAACGCTTTAAAACTCGCCAAAACAGGATTTTTGTAAGATGGTGGTGGAACGTCTTGTTTAACAGATTGATTCTATTTGGTTTTATGACATTTCCAGATTCAACATCCTTGTATAACAGAGCCTTTCCTGTCCAGCCGATTTTTCCGGTCAGGAAAGGAATTTGCGTTTATCAAGATGCTCCGAAAAACGATGCTCTTCAGTGCGGAGATATAAGGAGCGGACCACAGAGCCGTCCAGAAGAGAGAAGTCTTGCATGGCTTCAGGTTCGGTATAGAATCAAAAGAAGAGCGATATCCGGGGTACCATGCAAATCAGAAAAGCCTTTCGATACGAGCTGAAGCCGAAAGACGAACATATCCGCAAGATGAAACGAGTTAGTCTCGGCATCATCCTGAAATACCGCCCAGCACTATCCCCGACCGCATTCGTCGCCCTGCTCCTGCTGCTTGTCGTGGGAACATACGGCACGCTTGTCCTGTTGCGCAAATTGCCCGATGGCAAGCTCTGGCTGTTTTATATCGCCGTTGCCATCTGCTGCGTCTGCAACGCGCTGTTTATCATGGCTGTCGACTGGAACACGACTATCTTTATTCTTGGCGGACTGCCTTTCGCCCTTCTTCTGGCGCCCACCCTGGTCATATCTCTCGTTTTCATGATGGAAACGGGTACGGGCCATACTGGCCGCGATCTGTTTCCATGCCTAGCCTGCCGGTTCTGATACTGGCGACACTGCAGATGGCTTTCTGGTGTTATGCCACGACATACCGGCCCCGGTTCTTATTTCCGGGACTCCCGTTGCCGCTGTCCCAGAAAAACGCCGGCAAGAATCAGCACGCAACCGGCCAGCATGATGGTATTGACCGGCTCGCCCAGCACGATAGTGGAAGTGATCATGGCCACCAACGGAATGATATAGATGTAATTCGTCGCCAGCACTGCACCCAGTTCTTTTACAGCCATGTTCCACAGGATGAAACACATCATTGAGGCAATGAGTGACAGGAAAAGCAGATTCGTGGCGACCGGCAACCGCGACAGAATGGCCCAGTCGACATGCAGGGGCAAAAACGGCATGAACGGAACCAGCGTCACCACACCATAGAAAAAGACTTTCCGGGTGATGAACAAGGTCGGATAACGGAGATCGAGCCGCTTCAGGAT
>CAVKGJ010000067.1:0-3626 GCA_963655605.1 Oscillospiraceae bacterium | reverse complement strand
CAGTTTCAGAATAAAATGCCCGTTGAACACGACGAGCGCGACGCCGACCAGCGCTATGACGGATCCGGTCAGCAGGGTTTTCCGCACTTTTTCGTTCCGGTAAAAGAGGATGACCAGAAAAGCCGTCAACAGGGGAGAAACGCAGACGATCAGCGAGACATTGGAAACCAGCGTCAATCCCAGCGCCATGTTTTCCGTCACGAAATACAGTGCGCCGCCGCAGAAACCTGCGCCCGCCAGCCAGCATTCATCCGCCACCGTATCGGCAAACAGCTTTTTTGGCGAGATGAACCAGATGCAGAAATACGCCAGTACGAAACGGTAAAAGAAAATGTCCACCGGGGTCAGCCCGTTTGCGATCAGTACCTTTGTGGAAACGAATGTCGTTCCCCATATCGCCACGGTAACCAGCGCCACTAGATGAAAACAGAATGTTCTTGTCATTGCCATCATGCCAGGAAACCCGTAGCCGTTTCTCTGTCCTTTCGTACAATCGAGCCTGTTCGTCCGGTCTTGCCTGAAACCGGCCGCAGCCGAAATGTTTGCTGGAAAACCGGATGAATCCGTCACTTATTATAGAGATTGCCGTAAAATGCACCAGATACAAACCGGAAATAGGGAAATATTCCCAAATTCTGCCATTCAAACCGCACAATGAACGGATATATTCCATTTTGAACCGGCACGACAGGAAAAAATACCATGACTCGACTGGACAAGACTGACCTCATGATTTTGCAGGCCCTGCAAAACGACGCGAAAACCAGCATGAAAACGCTTGCTGACACCCTGCATCTGTCGAAAACGCCGGTTTACGAACGGATCAGGCGCCTGGAGAAAGAAGGCATCATCAAGCGCTACGTTGCACTGGTCGATCCGGAAAAAATCGGCCTGCCGCTCGTCGTGTACTGCAATGTGTCGCTAGCGATCCACGACGAAGAACACATCCGCCAGTTCCGCGAAACGATCGGCACGATCGACGAAATCATGGAATGCTATACCATCGGCGGCATCCACGACTTTTTCCTGAAAGTGGTCGTAAAAGACCTTCAGGCGTATGACCGGTTCGTGCTGGAAAAACTTACCAAAATCCGGGGCATCGCGAAAATGCAAAGTTCCTTCGTCCTGAACGAAATCAAGCATACGACCGCCCTGAAACCAGTTGATGAAGCATAAGGGAAAACGGCCTGTGTCCTGCACAAACCGTCTGCCATGCAATTGTTTCCAGTTACAGGATATGATAATAGGGACAGATATCCTCGTAATGCCCGTCTTTCATGCGGAATCCACCCGGAATGACGCCCAGCTGTACAAAGCCGAGCCGTTCGTACAGATGCCGGGCATGGATATTGGTGGCAACGACCGCATTGAATTGCAGCACGCAAAACCCCAGCCTTTTTCCCTGAACGAGCGAATCTTTCACCAGTCTTTCACCGATATGCAGTCCCCTGCTTTCCGAACTGACGGCATAACTGGCATTGCTGATATGACCACACCGGCCGACATTGTTCGGATGGAGAATATACAGCCCGTAAATCGTTCCGCTGTTACCGTTCTCGGCCACGGCACTGTATGATTGGCTGCCGAAAAAGGCGGCACCGGATGTCATATCCAGCGATTCTTCCTGCGGAAAAGCGATGCCTTCTTCCACGATTTCATTCCAGATCCGGATCATGGAAGGCAAATCTTCCGCCCGATATTCCCGCACCCTGATTTCCATTGATGATATTCCTTTCGTCTGTCGGCAAGATATATGCCGCCCGCCAGCTGTTGCATCCAGACCGGCTTTCATGCCATTTCCGCATCCTGCTTCATATACAGGATTATGGAACATTTTTCCCTTTTTCCATACCGCCATTCACCCTGCGTTCAGACGACATACCGAACGGACCTTTTCTTGAAAACGCGGAAGAAACCGGCCTGTTTCGACGCCTTATGGCGTCGCATCAATTTTCCGGCATACCGGAAACGGTTTCCGAAACGTTCCCGCACCTTATTCATCCCGAACCGGCCGCATCCGCTTTCCGGTTCCTGTCAACCTGCATATCGGTATGCGACAAATCCTTTCTCCGTCCGTCACAGTCCAGTGGAACGAGCGGGCGGACTCTCTGGCGAATCAGTCCGTTTTTTTCAGTGTATGCCGCATTTCGAAATCCGCCAGCGCCCTTTTCATGGATTCATCGCCGTTTTTCGCCGCTAGCCGGTAATACCGATGCGCCCTGACCAGATTCTGCCGGACACCTTCCCCTTTTTCGTAAAGCACCGCCAGTGCTTCCTGCGCCAGAGGATTGCCCCGTTTCGCCGACCGTTCGTACCAGTAAACGACCTTTTTCATATCCGCCGGATCCTCCAGCAGCTGGAGAATGGCGGATGCGAATTCTTTCATGTCATTCGGAACAGCCGCAGCTAACTGCGCCCAATGTCTGGCCCGTTCCCTGTCTATCAGAACACCTTTTCCTGAGAAATATTGAAAAGCCAGAACACCCTGTGCCCTGTGATCGCCCAGTTCAGCTGCCTTCTCATACCATTTGGCTGCGCTGGCATAATCGACCTGCGTACCTTCTCCAGAAAAAAACCGGTTTCCAAGAAGCGATGAAAGAACCTGCCGGTCCTTCGGTTCCATACTGCCTTCAACGGATGCCGCCTTCCTAGCCCATCTGAACGCTTCCCTGTCGTTCTTTTCCAGCCCGTTTTCACTCGTGTAACACAGGCTGGCCGCCAACCAAGCGTCACTATATCCGCCTTCCGCCGCTTTCAGGAACCATTCGCACGATTTCCTGGCGTTTTTGTCCATTCCCTTGCCGTCCCGCTGCATCACACCAAGATAATAGGATGCGGCGACGTTTCCTGAATCGGCCGACTTGCGCAACAGCGGCAGCGCTTTCCGGTATTCACCGTTCTGGTAATATGTCAGGCCTTTTTCTTCACTGGCCGGTTCTTTCGCATTTTCTTTTCCGCACCCCGACAGGGAAAACAACAGGCAACCCATCATCAGCAGGCTGAATATTTTTTTCGGCATTTTCAGACTGATCCATCACAAAGGAGAACTTTTATTTTATCACCCGGTCATCGGCTTTTTTCCTGATTTTTCGGAATATTCTGCCGGAAAGCAGCCAGTAAAAAAACATCCTCGAAAAGGATGAACCGTCCGGAAAGCAGGTGGAGGAAAAAAGAAAAGAAGGAAGAGTCGCAAGCGAACACGGCTGAGGGGCACTTGGGACATTCCAGTTTTTCCCTGATTGTTGGTAAACTTAGTGGCATCTTTGCCATATAAGGCAAAAGTCCGCTAATGCTTTTTAAGGTCCGTTAATGCTTTCAATGAACGTAACCATTGACGAACGGGATGGGTGCGGCAAATAGTGTTTCAGGAATGATGTTTCCGTCTTTTCTGGATATCGCCGCAATGAGAAACAGCAGATATTTTTCCTCTGCCATATGGGTTTTGTGTACTTCCGGCAGTTCGGACAGTCACGGGTGCCACGATTTCCGGTAAAAGCATGTGAAGCTTCCGAATGATGAATTTGAAATACAATTTACCTTCAAAACCTCTTTTTATACGTTTTTACAACATCCGGCACGAGTGACACCATTCTTTTCAGCTTCATCTGGTCCGACCGCTCATGTTG
>CAVKGJ010000066.1:0-9645 GCA_963655605.1 Oscillospiraceae bacterium | reverse complement strand
ACAAACAAATACCTCTCAAACCGGGAAAGTGTCCGATGATGTCGAGACTAGTACAAATTTATGCTTGCGGCTGTAAAAGCCGTCGTCGAGGAAGGAAAAGCTTCGAGGGATGTCATGGCAAGGTATGGCATCACGGGGAAATAGCCAGAAACGTCATCAATCGCGATTTCCAGATGCCATTACCCTGGCAAAAGATGGGAACAGATGTGACGGAATTTACTCAACCCTGGGGAAAGGCTTATTTCGCTCCAATGATGGTTTCTGTACGAAAGAAATCATCGTTTGGTTCATTTCAAGATGTGCTGATTGGAAACAGCAAAAGTGCTTGTTTGAAGATCTATTGTCGAAACTGTCTTCGGGAGCACACCCGATACTTCATAGTGATATGGGATGGCAATATCAGCAGTATGTTTGGGTGAACTTCTTGCAGAAAAATGGAATTGTGCAAAGTATGTCCCGTAAAGGGAATTGCCTTGACATGCAGCGACAAAGCAAGTGTTTGGTCATCTGAAGGATGAATTCCTCATAGGACAACAGTGGGATGACTACGAATCTTTTTGAGAAAGAACTGAACAACTATATCGTGTATTGGAACACTCAAAGACGCCAGTTAAAATTAAGAGGATTGACTCCGATAGAATACCGATGTCAATCCTCTCCAGCTTGGAACTGATTTTTTAGTCCAAATTTTAGGGACCAGATCATTTTGAGGAAAGTGCCAGCGGAAACGGAAAATCTGACGGTTTTCTCTGTAAAAGTTGTGGTAAGGACATTGTGAAGTATGAAAGAATGCAAACTGGGTGCCTTTGGCAAGAAACTTTTTGCAGGATGTCGGAAAAGGCGATTTGGACGGTTCGGATACAGGGCAATGTGATGGAATGGTGATGGTTCCGAGGTCGGGATTCCGGTTGAAGGTGCTGCTGTGTGCAGGCATGGTCGTGCTGGTATTGGTATGGACGCAGGCTATGGCGGCGGGCAGGGCGGCTGTAATGCAGGCGTCTGCCGTTTCGCCAGAGGTGTCCGGCAGTGAGGAGGCGTGGGTGGCGCAGGCCGAAAGCGGGGATGCCAGGGCGAAAATGAAGCTCGGTTTGCGGTACGCAATGGGGCGCGGGGTTCCTGCCGACGATGCGAAGGCCCAAAAGTGGCTGCGAGAGGCTGCGATGACCGGCAATGCCGTGGCGCAGGTAAGTCTTGCCACGATGATGGCGTTTGAAAGCGATGAGCAGGATGTCCGCGGGGCGTTTGTCTGGTACGGCAAGGCGGCTTCACAGGGCAATATGCAGGCGCAGACAGAACTGGCGAGGATGTTGGAAGCCGGTCTGGGGGTGCCGCGTAATCCGGAGGAGGCCGAAGCGTGGCGTCGGCAGGCGAAAGAGCGTGCCGATGAGGTGATGCTGGCATGGACCTGGAAGATCGCGGCCACAGGCAGCGAATACTGGCAGGTGGCGGCACCGGTACCGGGAAAGTCGCTGCCAAAAGGGGTGGCAACAGGGATCGATACGCCGCTTCATGTAGGGATTTGTCTGGATGTGAATTCAGTCGGGCGTGCGCTGGAAAGCGGCGATGTGGTGGCGCGGACGATAGGGGCGATGCTACTGGCGACAGGCAACGGGGTGAAAAAGGACGAGGCGCTGGCGGTGCTCTGGTTTACCCGTGCAGCCGAAGCGGGATATCCGCAAGCCCAGGCGACGCTAGGTGAATTGTATATGCTGGGTTGGGGGCCGCTGGAGGCGGATCAGGAAGCGGCTGCTAGGTGGATGAGGCGTGCGGCGGAAGGTGGGCTCCGGGAGGCGAAAACGAGTTACGGTTCGATGCTGGCTAGCGGCAAGGGGGTGAAGGAGAACAGGAAGGAAGCGTTCGTCTGGATCAGAAGTGCCGCGGAAGCGAACGAGGCCCGGGCGCAGCTGATGATGGCGATGAATGCGCTGGCAAAAGATGATCGTGAGGGGGCTGCACAGTGGTTTTACCGGGCGGCGGAAAATGGCGACGATGAGGTTTTGTCGATGCTGGGGGTTCTGTACGGCTGGGGAGACGCGGCGGTTGCCGGAGAAAGCGAAAAGGTGACGGAGGTGCGCCGGTATGCCCAGAGAGGCGAACCGGAGGCACAGTTGATGCTGGGGCTTCTGTTTGGGGAAGGCTGGGGAACGGCAAGGGATGCGGTTCGGGCGGAACAGTGGTTTTCCGCGGCGGCGTCGCAGCATTATGCCGATGTCTGGCTTCCTCTGGGGCTTTTGTATGCGGAGACGGGGAGGCTGGATAAAGCCCAAAGCGCATTCGATACGGCGGTGAGACTGAATGCCCTTTCTTTTGCGCGAGACCAGGGGATTTTGCAGCTGCTTTTCATCGAATCGGGAAAGATGCCGGAGCTGGACGTTCCGCCGCTGTCGGAAAAGGCGAGAGAAGTGAAGGCGGTGTGGAAAAAAACAAACGGCGATGTAACGGAACAGGATGGTACGGCTGTCGAGGATAGAATTGTCTTGCAACGAGGGCAGGCTGAAGTGGAAAGTGCCGGACGGGACGGTGCGGTTACGGATTTGCGGCAGGAGCGTATAGCGAAAAAGGTTACTTTCCTTGGTGACATGGCGGCGTTGGGCAATCCGGCGGCGGAAATCATTCTGGCAACGTTGCTGGAACAGGGCTGGAGTATACCGCGGGATGTGGAAATGGCGGGCAGGTTGCGGGCGCTAGCCCGCGAGAAAATCTGTGCGGTGCCGAGAGATGCTGAGGAGAACGAGCCCGATTGCGTTTCTCCGGATGGGGCTGGCGGCACGGAGGAGAGTATGCCTTCGGAAGAGGGCGCAGATGCGGCGCCACGGGATGGAAAACAGGAAGATGACGGCTTGGCCATGAAGGTGACGGATTATTCCACGGGGGGCGGAATATGACATGCGGAGGTTTTCGGGGCAGGGTGGCCGGAAGGCATGGGGAGATTTCATGATCGGAATGGATGGCAGCGGTCGCGGTGGGTTGCCGAGGGGTTCGCGAATATGGTTTTTTTGTGTGGCAGCGGTATGCTGTGTTCTTGTATGTGCGACGGTTGCATGCAGAGGAAGACGGCTGGAGGCACTTCCGGATTTGCCTTCGCCTGAGCCGGCGGTTTTCGTGATGCATGGCGAGGAGGCGTTTTTTTCCGTATTCAAGAAAGC
Source organism: Oscillospiraceae bacterium (assembly GCA_963655605.1). Lineage (GTDB taxonomy): Bacteria > Pseudomonadota > Gammaproteobacteria > Burkholderiales > Burkholderiaceae_D > Oxalobacter. Next base: position 6,499 of record CAVKGJ010000066.1, on the reverse strand, counting down.
CATGGGGCTGGATGAAGAAGAATCTGCGGTGCGTCGGGCCGTGCTGGTGACTGGCCGGGAGAACACAGAGATGGCGGGTGATGGAACGGAAAAAGCGCCTTCGGAATGGATGAGGCAGTTGCAGCGGCAGGCTGTGGCGGGTGATGCCAAGGCACGTTTCTGGCTCGGACGTTTCATGCTGGAGGATGCACGCAGCGAAGCCGAGGAAAAGGAGGGAGTCCGCTGGCTGGAGATGGCGGCTGTCGGAGGATATCTGAGAGCGCAACTTTATCTGGGCATGATGTATGCGAGCAGGGCGGTGGGGCCTTTCGATATTGTACAGGCACAGAAATGGCTGGAGATGGCGGCTAGCCAGAATTCGCCGATGGTTCAGCTTTATCTGGGACTGCTGTATGGACAGGGAAGTGTCTTGCCGCGCGATACCGGACGTTCGCTGTACTGGACGGAAAAGGCGGCGAAAAGCGGTTTTGCGATGGCATTGTTCGCACGGGGCCTGATGGCGGCTTTTCTGGAAGGATATCCGCGTGATGACGCACTGGCGGCGCGTTGTTTCCGGAAGGCAGCGGAACAAGGTATGGCCAAAGCACAGTTCTATATGGCGAAAATGTATTGGGAGGGGCGTGGCGTACCGAAAAGCGACGAGGATGCCGTCCGGTGGAATGTGCTGGCGGCCGAACAGGAACTGCCTGAGGCGGAATTTGCCATGGGACGGATGGCATGGCTTGGAATCGGTGTCCGGCAGGACAGGGAATGGGGGCTGATGTGGATGGACCGGGCCGCCCATCACGGATTGTCAGATGCCCAGTATGCGATGGGACAAGCCTATCTGAGGGGCGAGCTGGTCGAGGACAATGTGGTGACGGCCGCCGCCTGGTTTTACCGTGCTGCCATGCAGGGGCATGTCCAGTCCCAGTTGAGGCTGGCCTACATGTATGCGAACGGTATCGGTGTCGGGCCGGACAGGGAAAGGGTCGCGCTTTGGCTGGAGAAAGCTACATCGGCAGGAAATGCTCAGGCCCGTGAGTGGCTGACCGAGCTGGAAACGGGGCAGCGCAGCAGCGAGATCGGTTCGGTACCGCTTTTTTCCGGTCAGACCGGCGGAGGAATCGTCCGGTTTTTCAGCGGTGCGGTGCTGACCGGTCCCGGGCTTTTCAGCATGTCGCCAGCGTAAAAAGCGGAGGTGCCGGTTTGCGCAAAGCCGCGCCCGGGACCTGATGGCATCCGTTCTGCGTTTTTTCGGGTGCAGGGCAGATGCATCCGTTTTTGCAGAGCGAAAAGACATTTGCCAGGATGTCATGCAGGTGTAAAATAGTCCTTTCGGGCGGCAACTGCATCGTTGCCGCCCGGTTGTATTGCAGATCTAGCAAGAGGAGTTTGCAGGTCGGCTTTTCCGCAAGGACAGGAATGCGGGAAGAGGTCGCGTTTCGGTATGATTACGTTTTCGCTCAGTATTGTTCTACTGGTGGCCGGTTATCTGGTTTATGGCAGATTCGTGGAAAAACTTTTCGGTATTGATCCCGAACGGGTGACACCTGCCTGCGCGATGAAAGATGGTGTGGACTATATCCCGATGTCGGGCTGGAAAATTTTTCTGATCCAGTTTCTCAATATCGCCGGGCTGGGGCCGATTTTCGGGGCGATCATGGGCGCGAAATTCGGTTCGTCCGCCTATCTCTGGATCGTTTTCGGCTGCATTTTCGCAGGTTCGGTTCACGATTATCTCTCGGGCATGCTTTCACTGCGAAATAACGGGGAAAGCTACCCCGAAATCATCGGCCGATACATGGGCAGGCCGTTCATGCAGGTCGTCCGCGTGTTCACGCCGGTCATGATGGTGCTGGTCGGTGCCGTGTTCGTTGCAGGGCCGGCCGGACTGCTGGCCAAACTGACGGGCGGTATATTCGGCCTGTCTTTCGGGACCTGGACAGCGATCATTTTCATTTACTTCATCGCCGCGACCCTGCTGCCGATCGACCAACTGATCGGACGGCTGTATCCGGTTTTCGGCGCAGCGCTGCTTTTCATGGCAGTCGGCATCTTTGTTTCGCTTTACCTGTATATGCCCGCTTTGCCGGAAGTGACCGACGGGCTGATGAATACGCATCCTGCCGCGGAAACGACGCCGCTTTTCCCGATGTTGTTCATCACAATCGCCTGTGGTGCGCTTTCAGGTTTCCATGCCACGCAGTCACCGATGATGGCGCGCTGTATGACGAATGAACGGCAGGGCCTGCCGGTTTTCTATGGTGCCATGATCGTGGAGGGCATTGTCGCACTGATCTGGGCGGCCGCCGCCAATTACGCTTTCCATACGCCAGAAGGTCAGGCATTTTTCACGAGCGGTAATGCGGCGCTGGTGGTCGATTTCGTCTCGAAAAACTGGTTGGGCACCGCAGGGGGCGCGTTGGCTGTTCTGGGCGTCATTGCGGCGCCGATCACCTCAGGCGATACCGCTTTCCGTTCAGCGCGCCTGATTGTCGCCGATGCCCTGAAAATCGACCAGAAAAACCTGATGAAACGTCTTCTGGTTTCCCTGCCGCTGTTTGAGGCTGGTTTTGCACTCCTGTTTGTCGATTTCGATGTGATCTGGCGCTATTTCGCATGGTCGAACCAGATTCTGGGTACCATTACGCTCTGGGCCGTGACGATCTATCTGGCGATGAACAGGAAAAACTGTTTTGTCTGCCTGATTCCTGCTCTTTTCATGACGGCGGTGGTGACGGCCTATCTGTTTATCGCGCCTGAAACGCTGGCTTTATCGGCCACGGTTTCATATGCGCTCGCTCTTGCCTTGACCGCCGTGTGCGCCTTTTTCTTCGTACGCTGGAAAAACCGCCTGACGAGTAAGGCAGTTTCTTCGCCGACGGACGGTTCCGTTGCGGCCAAATAAGGGAGTGCCGACTGCAGGAACCTATCCGGTTCAGTCCGATACCGTTTTGTGCTTCCGCCAGGCTGGTGTGCCGTCCTGTCTGCTCATTGGAGCACGAGGTATCCGGAAGTTTTCGGGAGCGTTTCCGATTTTTGTCAAATGGAGTGGCTGACTCCTGTTGTAGCATCATCCAGACAACGGTTTGTTTTGATATGTGTTCAATCTGGTGTTTTTTCAACAGGAAGGATTCTCTTATGCGCAACAGCACTCGTGGATTGTTACTGGCGGCTTCTTTGGTGCTGGCCGGTTCGGCTTTCGCCGCTCCGGCTGGTGGTATTGTTGAACAGCCTCCCGTCCAACAGGGTTACGGTACCGGTTCTTACGGAGGTTATGGCCCAGTCGGTCCGGTGACTTCTCCGGCGGTGGTCGTGCCTTATCTGGCGCCCGGCGGCATTACCGTCTATCCGCTTTCCAAAAGCGGCAATGCGGTCAAGCCGAGACCGGACAGTACGGTCAAGGTCAATTATCGCGGCTGGCTGCAAAACGGCACCGAGTTCGACAGTTCGTACTCCCGTGGACAGCCTGCCGTGTTCGAACTGAACAAGACGATTCCATGCTGGCAGCAGGGCTTGCAGACCGTTCCGGTCGGTAGCAAGGTGAAACTGGTCTGTCCGCCATCAACGGCTTATGGCGCCAGCCAGGTGGGCCAGATTCCGCCCGACAGTACGCTAACCTATGAAATCGATTTGCTGGAAGTATCGAACTGAGAACGGTGTGCGGGAAAGGAAATGGCGCTTTGTGCGCCATTTTTTTAACCCAGGATGCTGGCTTGTCAGGATATCCTGCCGGATGTCAGGGTGTCGGATGGTGCAGCCGGTCTGGCGAGGAATGGAAACAGGGTGTTCCGGTTTGTTCGGGTCAGGATTGTCCGCCGTACAGCGGAGAGGACCGCCATCCGTGAGGTTGTGATCCTAGGAAACGCCTTTCCGTCCATGTTGTTTGCCTGTATGACTGAAACGGGTTGCTGCGAAGGGCAGGATGAAACAGACAGGAGTTTGCTGCTATGGCGGTCGCTTCCCCTCAGGGATTGCTTATTCTGCGAGATGATGGAACTGACCGGTCTTTCCTGTGGAGATGGCCTGGCATTTTCGCTATGCTGTTGCGGAAAACGGTTTGTATCCGGCTAGCGGCGGCATGCCGCTGGTATCCGGCAAGGCGGTAGAACCGGTATGGTGCGGACAGGACTTGTCGGGTACGGTCAGATTGGCATAATGGATCGGATTGAGATGTCTGACCTGACCGGAAGACGTGAATCCGGTTTGCCGGATGAATATGAGCATGGCAAGCAGGCAGCCGATGGAGAAAACGATCATAAATATCCGGTTAATCATGTCAGTTTCCTTTGCCGGTGAAAACATTAATCGGAATATCTCGGGGCATTTTCATTCACTATAATGCAAAACAGGTTTTTTGTCCACTATAAGGTATATTTTTTTTACTAAAAGTCAAAAATATAATGTAAGAGAAATATTTTTCAGAAAGCCGTGCAGTGGGCAGAAACGGGGAATGCGGTTTTTCCAGAAGTGTCATAGGGATATGAATGTTTCCGGAAGGATATGCCGGGTGGACAGGATATGACCGGGGGAACGAACCGTTTTCTGGAAGGACGGGACGGTCCGGATGCAGTATCTTGCCGTGAATCCGGTTCTGTCAGGAGGATGGAAAACGGATCCGGACGGGAGTCAGTCGGTTTTGGGTCGTGCCGTCGCCGAGTTGTCCGGCATCGTTTTCTCCCCAGCTCCAGACGGAGCCGTCTTTTTGCAGGGCAAGTGCGTGGTACGGACCAGAAGCAATTTCGACGACATCATCCATCAGATGGACGGGTTTTGTCCAGTTTCCGTCTGTAGTTTCCGTGACGGGGCCGATGCCGTATGCCCAGACGGAACCGTCTTTCTTCAGGACCAGTACGCAGGCGTCTCCAACGGCGATATCGGCGACATTGTCGACGAAGCCGACTTTGACGGGAAGAGTTTTGGGTTCGAGTGTAGTGTATTTGTGTCCCGGGAGGGTGGCGTTGGCGAATCCCCAGACATAGAGGTTGCCGTCATCGGTAACGGCGAAGCTGGCCAGGTTCTTGGTGGCGAGCTTGACGACGGGTTTCGAATCCAGAGCGGCGATGTTGGCCTTGTAGGGCCGATTCTCGGGGATATGGGAACCGGTTGCCAGCGCACCGGAATCGTTTTGGCCCCAGCCCCAGAGACTGCGGTCTTCACGGAGTGCCAACGTGTGAGTGGCGGATGAGCTGACGCGTTTGACAAGATCCATGACTTTCTGCGGTTTGTTGATGTGACCGCCGGTTTCCTCTCCGGGCATTTCCTCGCCGCGTGACGGGTTCTTTTTGCCCCATCTCCAGAGTGTTCCGGATGTGTCGATGGCAAACGGGGTGTCATGGCCGGGGGTGATGGCCTTGATGTCGGACATGATCTGCACGGGCTCGGTGACAGGGGTGTCGGAGAGCAGGCCGATCTGTCCGACCTGGCTGTCTCCCCAGCCGTACAGGGTTCCGTTGCAGTCAATGTAAAACGATGTGCGGGAAACATCGCCAGCTGCGGCGATACAGGCGTTGTCGGCCACTTTCACGGGGGTCGGTGTGGAACGGTTGCGGTAGCGGGAGTCCCCCCAAGTCCAGAGTTGTCCCTTGTCATCGATGAAAAGGCTGTGTTTCAGGCCGGCAGCCAAACGGGTGTCGCGGGTGATTTCACGGGTGTTTTCCACCTTTTCCGGTGAGCGGTCGCTGGCCGTTTTCAGGAAAAAGAGTGTGAAAACGACGAGACAGGCAGCGATGAAGGCGATCAGTACGGGCAGTCGGTTTCGCATGTCAGTGATCTTTTCTGGTCGGTTGTTCCGTCATGGAAAGACGGTTTGTTTTTTCGATAAGGATACGGCATTTTGGTGGTTGCGTTTTCATTTTTCCGGAAGGAAAAGGGAATTTTTTGCAGAGAAAGGAAATAGAAGTGCCTGTAATGCTTTTTCGCAGCAGAAAGGGAAAGGATTCCTGTTTTGCTACGGAAATCCGGCCGGGCAGGATGCGGATACCGTACGGTACCGTTTTTTCCAGTATATCCCGCCGGAGAAAGGAAGGGACAGATACAGGGAAGCAGAGGCACGGCTGGTGACTGGACGGTATCGTCAACGTCATAAAGTGGGTTGGACAGAGAGGTGTTGATGACGAATCCTGAATATTCCTGAATGATGCCGTTGCCAGTTGTCCGCCGCTATTGTCGTCGTCCAGCAGTTCGTCTGGAAAGTCCCGGATGTTGTCCGGTGCGCTTTTCATTTCTCCAGTGGTGTTTTCCAATGTTTCGCTTCCATCGGGCAGTGATTTGTCCGACAATCCGGCCATGTTTTTCTCCATGAAAAAAGTATCCCAGGAAGAGGATGTCTGTGTTTGTTTGAAAATCTGGTGGGTGGGCAGGAATAGGCACGACGAATGTTAGTGTAAAGAATTTGTTTTTCAGCCAGCTCATGCAGGATGGATGTAAATGGAGGTGCCGATTCCTGGTGAATTTGCTGGCAATGGGATCGCAACCAATCGGTTTTTTGCAAAAAACGGCAGGTTGACTGTACGAG
>CAVKGJ010000065.1:0-3183 GCA_963655605.1 Oscillospiraceae bacterium | reverse complement strand
GTATTGAATTGTCCCCGCAAGGGTTCTTGGGGAACACGACCCAGCTGGCGACATGTTTCAATATAATCATCAACCGCCGCTTCAAATTCTTTCTTTAACTTGGCAGGGGGTTCCGCTTCGTAGGCGACAAGATCCTTGATGAAAAGAATTTTCCCGCGACAAACGCCCTGATCCATATCAATCTCTACCGTCCTTCATAACCGTTGTATTTCAGGATATTCATATTCCCCCTTAAATAAACCGGCTCGCTTTCGTCATGAAACGAATGCAAGCCGGCAGAAGGAACAGTGACAGACATGGGGGAGATGCATACGGAAGAGATCAGCCGGTATTGCGCATTCCGGCGGAAATACCGTTAATCGTCAGGTGGATACCCCTTGTCGCGCGGGCATCAAGATTTTCCGGATTGTTGCCGGGGTTGCGATGCCGTTTGATCAGTTCCACCTGCAAGTGATTCAGTGGATCGATATAGGCAAGGCGGTCTTTCAGCGCTCTTGCTAACGTAGGGTTGTTGACCAGCCGTTCTTTTTCATGGGTGATGATCTCGAAACTGTCCAGAGTACGCTGGTGTTCCGCACAAATCTGCGAGAACACGCTGTCACGCAGATTACGGTCTGTCACCAGTTCGGAATAACGGTAGGCAATTGCCAGATCGGCCTTGGCCAGTACCATATCCATATTGGAAAGCATGGATTCGAAGAACGGCCATTCCTTGTACATGGATTGCAATAGGGCAATTTTCCGTTTTTTGAGATCGGTATCTTCTTCATCCAGCCATTGCGTAATGGCGGAACCGAAACCATACCAACCGGGAAGCAGGACGCGGCACTGACCCCATGAAAAACTCCAGGGAATGGCTCTCAGATCTTCGATCCGTCTGGAAGATTTGCGTGAGGCCGGGCGGGAACCGATGTTCAGTTCAGCAATTTCGGCGATTGGAGTCGACTGGAAAAAGTAATCGGTAAATCCGGGCGTTTCATAGACGAGATGGCGGTAGGCCTTGTAGGCAAGCGTTGAAATTTCCTCGAGAGCTGTTTCGAAATCATGCATTTTGTCCGCATGTTTCTTGTTCTGGGCTTCAGGCATTAGACTGGCTTCAAGGGTTGATGCGACCAGCAGCTCAAGATTTCGGCTACCGATTTCGGCATTTGAAAATTTGGATGCGATCATTTCTCCCTGTTCGGTCAAACGGATTTGTCCGTTCACGGTACCGTGCGGCTGTGCCAGAATCGCTTCGTAGGTCGGACCGCCGCCACGGCCGACCGTGCCGCCTCGTCCGTGGAACAGGCGCAGTTTGACGCCCATTTCGTTGAACAACGCGACAAGTTGTTTTTCAGCCTTGTAAAGTTCCCAATTTGATGTCGTGTAGCCGCCGTCCTTGTTCGAATCGGAGTAACCGAGCATGACTTCCTGGAGATCTCCCTGCTTTCTGATCAGTTCGCGGACGAACGGGATGCTCATGGCTTGTTTCATGATGGTGGATGCCAGCCGCAAGTCGGGAATGGTTTCGAAAAGCGGAATGGCCATCAAATCCAGTTCGGCGTCGTTCCACTGGTGATTGATGCTGGTCGTGCCGTTGCGTTTCGGATGCAGCAGGCCGGATTCCTTTTGTAAAAGGTACACTTCCAGCAAGTCGGAAACGGTTTCGGTGTGCGAGATAATGTAATTGGTGATGGCACGTTTTCCGTATTGTTCTCGGATATAACGTGCAGTCCGCATGATTCTGAGTTCGGATGTAGTTTCTTCCGAATATTGCGCGAAAGGCGAATACAGCAGGCGTGGTTTGCCCAGTTCGCTGATCAGCAGTTCGACTTTCTTTTCTTCGGAAAGGTCGGCGTAATTCGGTTCGACTTGGGCGGCGGCAAAAATTTCCGTCAGAACGCGTTCATGGACATCGGAACTTTGCCGCATGTCGAGCGTCGCCAGATGGAAACCGAAAATATCGACAGCCGATTTCAGAAGGCCAAGCCGGATACGGACAATGAGTTCTCCGGCATTCTGGTTAAGCGAATCGATCATGATTTGCAGGTCGGCACTGAATTCTTCCGGTGAAGCATAGGGTTCGCCTACACCGACTTCACTGCGCGAGAGGCTAGTCATGCCGTAGTCGCGTGCTGTGGCCGCCAGTCGGGAATAAATGGAAATCAGCACGCGGCGATACGGCTCATCGACACGATGCATCGAGGTATCGGCTGATGCATCGGCCATTTTTTGCAGTTCCGGGCTGACATGGTTGAGCAGCGAGGACATGGACAACTCGGCACCCAGATTGTGGATTTCTTCCAGATAGAATTCCATAATCAGGTGCGATTGCCGTTCCAGTGCGTGCAGCATGGTATCTGCGTTGACATTGGGATTGCCGTCACGGTCGCCGCCGATCCAGCTGCCCATTTGCAGGTATTTGCTTTCGGAACCCGGTGAGGGAATGCCGTCTGCATTTTCAGGATACCTTTCTTCGATTTCTTCCTGGATGGTGCGGTAAAGTTCCGGCAGTTCGCGCAGGAACGTAATCCGGTAATAGGAGAGCGCATTGTTGATTTCATCTGCAACCGATAGACGGGTATAACGCAGAAGGCGGGTTTGCCAGAGTGCTGCAATGCGAGCATACAGCATCTCGGTATTATGCTTGCGTTCCTTCGGGGTCAGATCGGTGCCGTGTTCGGCGAGCAGACGCGTGATTTCACGTTCGCTGTCCAGGGTGCTTTTGCGCTGGACTTCGGTGGGATGTGCGGTCAGAACTGGTGAAATGAAGGTTTCACGCAGCAGTTTCTTGATATCGGCGCCGGAAACGCCCGCTTTGTCGAGCATGTCCAGTGCATAGTTCAGGCTGCCTTTTTCCGGTGCTTCACCTGCTATTCTTGCTGCCCTGTAAGCGAGATTGGCATGCTTGTCGACTGCAATGTTGGCAAGATGTGAAAAGTATGAAAAAGCCCTGACAACAGAGATCGCATGATTGCGGCTCAGATTCTTGAGCAAATTGTTCAGTGTGTCGGCCGAATAGAGATTGGGGTTGCGCCTGAAACTGACGGCTGTTCTGCGGATTTTCTCGACCAGATTGAAAATATCGGTACCTTCTTTTTCGCGGATCACGTCGCCGAGCATACGGCCGAGCATGCGAATGTCTTCTTTTTCTGGAGCTTCCTGTTGGGATTGATGCTGATCTGCCATGGTGATGTATAAGGT
>CAVKGJ010000064.1:17601-26543 GCA_963655605.1 Oscillospiraceae bacterium | reverse complement strand
GTAGGTAGGTAGGTAGGTACATCCCCAGCATGTTTGAACTTTCTTCCCTTTTCAATACTTTATGTATCTTATGCGCAACAGAAAATCCGATAATATATGGCTGATATGCCACATCCCATAAAAAAGCCCCGGTATTTTCCGGGGCTTTTTTATGATGGCCGACCGATGATCAGGCAGCGATTGCTTCATCAACGGCTTTCGCCAGTCTCTGCTTCAACCTGTCATATTCCTCGACCAGATATTTTTCCGCCCATTTCTGATCCTCGATCGGCTCGACGCGAACGGCACTGTACTTGTATTCCGGTGTTTTGGAATACGGATCAAAATGCTCGATCGTCAATTCATTGCAAGCACCGATCCACCACTGGTACGTCATGTAAATGGCTCCGCGGTTGATACGCTCGCTCAGCATGGCACGGGTGATCACCCTGCCGCGACGCCCGGTTACCCAAACGAGCTGCTGGTCCTTAATACCCAGTTCTTTCGCATCGACCGGATTCATCTGGGCAAATCCGGGTTCATCGGCCAGCGTCGCCAGTGCCGGACAGTTACCCGTCATGGAACGGCACGAATAATGACCTACTTCCCGGACCGTCGAGAGAATCATCGGAAATTCGCTATCCACCTGATCGACAGGCGGCCGCCATTCCGACGCGACAAGATGCGCCTTGCCATTTTCGGTATCAAATTTGTTACCTTTATATAACCATAAATTGCCTGGATCATCCAAAGTGAAACTTGGCCAGGATACCCAACCAAGACCAGCCATTTTTTCGTAGGTCGCTCCATAAAATATCGGACACAACTCCCGCAGTTCATCCCAGATTTCCTGCGTATTATTGTATTTCATCGGATACCCCATGGCCGTCGCCATCAGACTATGGATCTCCCAGTCGACCTTCACATCCCCTTTCGGTTCCACGGCTTTGTAGAATCGCTGCAAACCCCGGTCAGCCGCCGAATAGACGCCTTCATGTTCGCCCCACGACGTTGCCGGGAAGACGACATCGGCCTCCGAAACTGACTTGGTCATGAAAATATCCTGCGCAATAAACAGTTCCAATTTGGCATATGCCTTGCGAATGGATGCCAAATCAGGTTCCGTCTGGAAAGGATCCTCGCCGAACAGATAAACCGCCTTGATCTTGCCATGTTCAATGTTATGGGCAACCTCGGTAATGGGGATGCCTTTTTTGGCAGGCAATTTTTCAACGCCCCACGCCTTTTCGAATTTTGCGCGGATTTCCGGATCCTCGACCGACTGGTATCCCGGAAACACACCAGGAAGAACCCCCATGTCGCAGGAACCCTGAACATTGTTCTGCCCACGAACAGGACCAACCCCCACATTTGGACGACACAAGTTGCCGGTAATCGCCGCAATATTGGATAACCCCATACAGGTTTCGACCCCCTGTCCCCACTGGGTAACACCCATTCCCCACAGAATGGTCGAGCAAGGCGAAGCGGCATACATGCGCACGGCCTCGCGGACCATTTTCGGGTCAAGACCGGTTATTTCCGCCGTGTTTTCCGGAGTATACTTCGATACGATTTCCCACATCCTGTCGAATCCATCGGTATAACTCGCAACAAATTCCTTGTTGTACAGGTTCTCTTCGATCAGGACATGCAGCATGGCATTGACCAGTGCCATATTGGAACCGTTCTTCAGCTGAAGATGGATATCGGCAATACGGGCAGACTCGATCACGCGCGGATCGCAAACGATGATTTTGGCGCCTTTCTGTTTGGCTTTCAGAATGCGGCGCGCCACAATCGGATGGGAATCGGCCGGATTGTAACCGAAAATCAGGAGGCATTTCGTATCCTCGATTTCCACAATGGAATTGCTCATGGCGCCATTACCCAGCGTTCTTTCAAGCGCAACGACAGACGGACCATGACAGACGCGCGCGCAACAGTCCACATTGTTGGTACCGACTACGGCACGTGCGAATTTCTGGGCAATATAATTGGCCTCATTTCCCGGACCACGGGCACAGCCGCTCACGAAAATGGAATCCGGACCGTACTTTTCCCTGATTTCCATCAGTTTCGAACTGGCGAAACGGATCGCCTCTTCCCAGGAAACGGCGGTAAACGGCCCACCCCGCTTGTAGCGCACAAGCGGCCGGGTCAGACGCGGCGTCAACCGTCGGGTGTCATTGAGAAATTCCCAGCCATAATAGCCCTTCAGACAGAGCTCGCCCTGATTGGTAAAACCGTTGGCACCTTCGGCCTTGATGATTCTGTTGTTTTCAACCGTAAATTCGATTTTGCAACCCGAGGCGCAATACGGGCAGACAACAAGCGCTTTTTTCATAATTTCCCCCGAAACCCAAACCGGTTCAATCCGGATTCACAGCGAATCAGCGGAATGCATCCGGCGGCAAACTGAAAGCGGATTTTTCACGTTTCTGGCTGACTCTTTCGTCCAGTTTGTCCATGTCGATGATGTGCAGCGCCTTGGTCGGACAGACTTTCGCGCACTGTGGGCCTTCCGGAACGTCAATACAGAAATCGCATTTGTGGGCAACGCGAACGGTCTTGCGCACCGTCAACGGCCCCAGCTCGGCCTGCCGGACCGGTCTTGTGACGATCTGCATCGCACCGAAAGGACAAGCCAGCAAACAGGTCTGGCAGCCGATACAGCGGTCCTGAATGAGCTGGACGGTATTTTCCCGGTAAACCAGCGCATTGGTCGGACACACATTGACACAAGGTGCATTTTCACAGTGATGGCACTGAACGGGCGCAGACATGGACAGCCCCTTGACTACTTTCAGCCGGGGATGAAAGTTTTCCGGTGTCAGATCGTTTTCCGCACCAGTTGGGTGTGCCAACACACACGCAATTTCACAGGTGCGGCATCCAATACACTTATCGGGTTCTGCAATTACAAACCGGTTCATTCTTTTGTCTCCTGCCTGTCAGGCCATTTCTGGATAGATTCATCAATAAGGGCAAACGAGCCATCGCTGCTTTTCTCCACAAAAAAGAGAACATCCGCAACAACAATATAAAACAATTTTCAAATTTCTGCCGCCCGCCTGCATCTTGCAAAATGGTAATTATATTCTATGCACCATAATTTCTGTACGGAACCTTTCGCTTTTGGTGTTAATATTGGCATCTTAACCAAAGTGTTCGCACAGGAAACGATTCTATACCGGCGTGCATAGAACATAAGCAACCCATATCTGGCAGATCGACACCACCATGACTACGGAAAACAGTAACGAAACAGAAAAAAAAACCTGTCCCATCACAGATATTCTTGAAAACTTGCGTGCGCAGCTTCATACCGAAGGCAAACTGCCGGCAAAAATCCGGCCTGCCGCGGCACGTGTTGCCCGTATTATCACTGAAGCGACCCTCGGCAGAGGCAATGCCAGTTTCAGGGAACTGGCCAGCGCCGTCTCGGAACTCGAATCCATCGCCCCTGAACTGGCCGGCCCGATTACGACATCCCTGAAAAGGGACAAGGCCGAATGGGAAAACCATATCGTCAGAAAAACATGTTCTGCCGGAACATGTTTTCTGCCGCGCTCCGCGCCCTGTCAGGTCGCCTGCCCCGCCCATATCGATATCCCCAGCATGATGGCGCATGTCGGACACGGCGACTTCTCAAAATCGCTGGAAGTGCTGTCAAAAGACACGCCATTACCGGATTCCTGTGGTCTGGTATGTCCCGCTCCCTGCGAATACGAATGTGTCCAGAATGCCGTCAGTGGCGAACCTGTTTTCATCCGGCCGATGAAGCACGTTGCAGCACGTTGTGCGGAAATTCGCCCTGAACTGAAAACAGCCGCGCCTACCGGCAAGAAAATCGCCATCGTCGGTTGCGGTCCTGCCGGCCTGACAGCAGCCTACTATCTGGCACAAAAAGGGCATAGTGTCGAAATTTTCGATGAACGGGAACATCCCGGCGGCGTGATGCGTTACGGCATTCCGAACTACCGTCTGCCTGATTACAAGCTGTATGCCGAAATCGACGTCATCAAAAGTTTGGGCGTCAAAATACATCTGGGATATACCGTCCGCCAGGCACGTGAATTCCAGGACAAGGGATATGATGCGACATTGCTGGCGACAGGAATGCAGAATTCGAAACGGCTCGGCGTTCCCGGCGACGACCAGAATTTCGTCATCGGAGGCATGGACTTCCTTTCTGCCGTCCGTTCAGGCAAGAATCCCCGTGTCGGCCCCCATGTCATCGTCATCGGTGGCGGCAATGCTGCGATTGACGTGGCCATGACGGCGTTCCGTCAGGGTGCGACCAAAGTCCAGATGTGGTATCGCCGTAACCGCAAACAGATGCCGGCCAATCCGCATGAAGTGGAACTTGCACTCGCAGAAGGTGTGGAACTGGTCGAATTCTGGGCCCCGACCCGTATCCACCCGGATAAACGGATTGAATTCGAACGTTCTCGTTATGCGCCGGATGCCAAAACCACGCCTCCGGTTACCGTGCATGCAGACCAAATTTTTGCCGGTATCGGTCAGGAAGCGGATCTCGGCTGGCTTGACGGTACGAAAATCGAAACGAAATGGGGCAACATCGTCTGCGATCCCGTCACTCTCCAGACGGGCGAACCCGGCATTTTTGCCGGCGGCGATATCGCTCATGGCGCCAGCACAGTGGTAGCGGCAGTCGGTTCGGGAAAACGGGCTGCGGAATCCATCCATTCCTGGCTGATGGGAATCCCTGCCGATTTCGAATCGTTGGAACCCAAACGCCGCGATGAAGTGCCGTTCCTTCCATCCACACCGGAACAGCGGACATCGTCAGACCGTGCGCATATCGAGGAAAACGATCCGCTGACCCGTCGGGTTTCCCACGATTTCATGCAGAAAGACTGGGACGAAAAAGTGGCTGCCGTGGAAGCGGAACGTTGCCTGCGCTGCGATATCTGCATCGGCTGCGGTCTTTGTGAACTGGCCTGTATGGAAGTCGGTGCGGAAGCACTCCGGATGGTGGAAACCAAGGGAGGTCGCATGGTCTTCAAGGATTTCACGACTCCTGCCGAAAAATGTATCGGCTGCGGTGCCTGTACTTCCGTCTGCCCGACCGGCGCGATCATTGTCGAAGACCGTGACGAATTCCGCATTACGGAAATTACGGGAACGGTCGTATGCAAGCAGCCGTTGCAGGTCTGCTCCTGCTGCGGCGAAACGTTCTCCGCCTCGACAAGGCAATATCAGGAAACGCGTAACAAGTTGGGCAAGAAAGTTCTCGAGAACATGCTGTGTCCGGCATGTGCACGTATCCAGTCGGCAAAATCCATGAAAGAGATGCAATGGATGGCACCGCTTTTCTGATCGGCTGAAACTTCCATGCAATCAGGTGGCCCGACGATTCAGCAACCAGTCGACCACCTGATTTTCCCTGTTCAGATCAAGCCATTTTACAGAACGCGGCAAATTGTCCGGTCTTGCCATATCCGATGCAACGACCTCAATACATTCATCATCCGGATACATAGGGTCCCGTCCCAGCGCAGGTCTGAAAACCTCGATTCTCGGAACCGCGACCTTGCGGAATCCTTCCACCAGTGTCAGATCGGCCGGTTTCATACGGGATACCAGTTCATCCAGTGTGGGCTCGTTCTCGTTTCTCAGCTCATGCGCCAGCATATAACGATAAGGGGATACCAGCATGACTTCCGCCGCCCCCGCTCTCCGTATCCGCGCGCTGTCTTTTCCCGGCGGTTCGAGTTCTACGTCATGATGACTGCTTTTGATTACGTTTACCCTTAACCCCATCAGTGACAGCAAAGGCAGTATTTTCTCCAGCAAAGTTGTTTTTCCGCTGCCGGACCAGCCACATAATCCGACCAAAGGATATCTTGGTTTGTAATGTTTCATGAAAAATCTTTCTCCCGGGTTTCAGCATTCCGGAAACCATACGCCACTATTTCACGATATCCAAATATTGCCAGTCCGACAGCAAAATCGGATGCTTCTTGAACCCCATCACCCAAGGCCTGACCAGCCAATTCCGCGTCCGTGACACGTGAACGGACCATGCCGTATCCGCTTCCATCTGACGATTCATCTGTACATACAGACGATTCCGTTTTTCTCCCGGCGGCAACTTTACGGCCTGCCGGTACAATGTATCGAAGACTTTTGAACGATAACAGCCGTAATTGCCCTGTCCCGCATTCGGCCCATAAAGCAACTGCATGAAATTCTCGCCTTCAGGATAATCGGCATGCCATGCACCGCCCCACATCATCAAGCGGCAACCAGCCGCATCTTTCAGATTGTCGGCAAAATTGCCGACTTCAAACACGGCCCTGACGCCGATTCTGTCCAATCCCCTTTTCCAGATTTCCGAAACTACCCTAGAACTGGCACTGGCCTCCGTTCTGATCTTCAGCACAAGCGGAGAACCGTCCGGCATGGTCCGATAACCGTCCTGCTGTCTCTGATAGCCAAAATAATCCAGCAAACGTGAAGCCAGTTCAGGCTCATAGGCAATACTGCTTCTGTAAGCCGGATCGTGCCCGGCCACACCGGGAGGGATGATCATTTGCGCCTTGCTGGCCTGTCCATTGCGCAACAGCTCGATCTCCGCCTGTGTGTTGTACGACATGGCAATCGCTCTTCGCAAGGCGATTTTGTCCTTGCTGTATCCGCCTGTCACAGGATCTTTCATATTGAAAAGCGTGTAAGTCACTTCAGGTTCGACCATGGAATACTGTTTGATACCCTGATCGGCAAATTCCGGCTTTAGCTTTCCGTCCTCCAGTGCAACTGGCGCTGCAAGCTGCGGCAGTTTGTCGAAATCGATCTTTCCTTCCTGGAACGAAAGCCAGCGCGACTGTTCCTCTTCAATAATGGAAATCTCCACACGCCCCACCTGAGGCATTTTCTTGCCTTTCATATCCCGCACCAGCTGGTCATCCCACGAATCGCCATCCGACCGGAAATCCCATATGAACTCCCTGTAATACGGATTGGCCTCAAGAACGATCCTGCTTCGCGGTACATATTCTTTCAGCATATAAGGTCCTGTACCGACAGGATGCGCTGCACTCCGGCCCCCATAGGCCTCGACAGCTTCCCTTGAAACAGCGGCAAGCGCGCCATAAGCCAATATATAAAGAAAATTGGAATCCGGCGCATTCAGCCTGATTTTCAATGTATACCGGTCCGGAGCCTGCAGACCCGGAATTTCCACGTCATAATCGAACCGGCCGCTCTTTTTTGCCTTTTCAACCTGTTCATCCAGTCCTGCGATTTTCCCTCTGATGAAACCTGCCGATGGAGCCCGGTTTGCCGGATCAGCTAGCCGCTTGATGGAATAGACATAATCGTTTGCCGTCAACTCCCGTTTTCTGCCACCGAAAACGGGATCGGGAGCAAAGAAAATGTTTTTCTTCAGACGAAACGTATAGATTTTGCCATCCGGACTGATTTCGGGCATAGCCTCGACCGTATTGGGAACGAGTCTGGCAGGTCGGGCAAGATAGTCATATGTCAAAAGCGTTTCGAATATGGCATCGGCGACCCATCCGGAATAATAATTTTGCGTGCGCACCATATCGAATCCGTCATCAGGCGCTTCGAAAACACTATGAATCACCTTGTGCGAATCCGCAGAAAACGAATGGCCCGCCAAAAATAGACAGAACACGGGCAGCAATAAAACCATTGCCAGTTTTTTCAGGGCCGGCAACCCTGTTATCCGTTTTTGCATGGGACTGATCTGTTTATTCCTGCTGATCGAAAACCGTACACTTCACTGTTTTTCCCTGAATACGATGATTCTATCTGCTTATTTATTTTACGCATTATAATTTTATGTTTATGCAATTTTCCAAAAAACGTTGATGAAGGTCTTCCGCGGATTCTCTTACGATTCCCCACACGGTCCCTGCGCACTGGCGATCGGAAATTTCGACGGCGTGCACAAGGGACATATGGTATTGCTTTCCAGGCTGCGTCAAGCCGCAAACCGACTTGGCCTGCCTGCTGCCGTACTGACTTTCAACCCTCATCCACGACAGTATTTCGCCCTGAAAACGGGAACGATGGCCCACGCTCCCGCCACCATTACGCCACTGCGTGAAAAAATACAGGCCCTGTCGCGCTGTCATGTCGATCAGGTAACCATTGCCAGATTCAACAACATGACTGCCGACCTTTCTTCTGAAGATTTCATCGAAAAAATTCTCGTAAAGGCCCTGAACGTCAAATGGCTTGTCATCGGTGAAAATTTCCGTTTCGGTAAAGGACGCACCGGAACAACAGATGAGTTGAAACAGGCTGGAGAACGATACGGTTTCCATGTCGAGATTCTGCATGCGGTGACAGACGAAAACGGACGCATTTCTTCCTCATGCATCCGGAATGCACTTGAAGAGAGTGACTTCGAAACCGTCACGGCGCTTCTTGGCAAGCCTTACGCCATTTCCGGACACGTGATCCATGGCGACAAAATCGGCAGGAATCTCGGATTTCCGACAGCCAATGTACCTATCCGGCACTACAACCCGATTCTGTCGGGCGTTTTCATCACGCGCGTCCATGGCCTGTCCGAAGAACCTCTTCCTTCGGTATCCATGATCGGAACACGACCGACCATTGAAAGCAACCGCCATATCATGCTGGAAACGCATATTCTCGATTTCGACCGTAATTGTTACGGCGCTCTCATACAGGTCGAATTTTTGAAAAAATTGCGGGATAATCGGAAGTTTCCCGATCTGGAAACACTGACGACAGCCATTCAGAACGATGTCAATACGGCCCGATCATATTTCGCGAAATACAAAACACCCGTTAAAAATTAACTGAAAGACAGACAGAAACGGTAAAATCTGTCGTCCGATCCGTTGCAACCCAAGTTGAGTGTGATAAAAAATGTCTAATAAACCATCCGACCAGTCCGGTAAGAAAAAACAGAACAAAAACAAACCGGGTAAGGA
>CAVKGJ010000064.1:0-17591 GCA_963655605.1 Oscillospiraceae bacterium | reverse complement strand
GGGTAAGGAATATCCGGTCAATATGCCCGATACCCCGTTTCCCATGAGAGGCAATCTCGCCAAACGGGAACCCGAATGGATCAGGGAATGGCAGGACAAAAAGATTTATCACCGAATCCGGAAAGCGGCCGCGGGACGTCCACAGTTCATCCTGCACGACGGCCCCCCGTATGCCAACGGTGACATCCACATCGGCCATGCCGTCAACAAAATCCTGAAAGACATCGTCGTCAAATCGCGCGGCCTTGCCGGTTTCGACGCCCCCTATGTTCCCGGCTGGGACTGCCACGGCATGCCGATCGAAATCCAGATCGAAAAAATGTACGGAAAGAACCTCTCGGCGACCGAAGTGCAGGCAAAAGCACGCGCCTACGCCAAAGAACAGGTCGAACGCCAGAAAAAGGATTTCATCCGTCTGGGAGTGCTTGGTGACTGGGACAATCCGTACCTGACGATGAACCATGCCAATGAAGCCAACGAAATCCGTGCGTTGGCACGCCTGCTGGAAAAGGGCTATGTTTTCCGGGGGCTCAAACCCGTCAATTGGTGTTTTGACTGCGGTTCTGCCCTGGCAGAAGCCGAAGTGGAATACCAGGACAGACGCGACCCGGAAATCGACGTCGGTTTCCCTTTTGCCGAACCGGAAAAAGTCGCCGCCGCCTTTGATCTGCCCGGTCTGCCACTGCCGACAGGTTATGCCGTCATCTGGACGACAACCCCATGGACCATTCCGGCCAACCAGGCACTGAACGTCCATCCCGAATTCGTTTATGCACTGGTCGAAACGGAAAAGGGACTTCTGATCGTCGCGGAAGAACGCGCAAAACTGCCCTCTTCCGAAACGGGCAAAACATTGCTGCAAAAACGTTACGGTCTGAATGTGTGGAAGATACTGGCGACGACCAGGGGGGCCGCACTGGAAGGTATCCGTTTCAGACATCCCCTGTACGATGCGCACGAAGGTTACCGCCGTCTCTCGCCAATCTACGCCGAAGAATATGTGACACTGGATACCGGTACCGGTATCGTCCATTCGGCTCCGGCCTACGGCGTGGACGACTTCCTGTCCTGCAAGTCGCACGGCATGAAAGACGATGAAATCCTCAATCCGGTTATGGGCAACGGCCATTATGCGTCCACGCTGCCTCTCTTCGGCGGCATGATGATCTGGGATGCATCGAAACTTATCTGCAACACCATGCAGGAAGCCGGCACGCTTTTCAACCTCGACATGATGACGCACAGTTATATGCACTGCTGGCGTCACAAAACACCCATCGTGTACCGTGCCACCTCGCAATGGTTCGCCGGCATGGATATCAAGCCAAACGACACTTCCATGACCCTGCGCGAAACCGCACTCAAGGGCGTCGAGCAGACCACTTTCTACCCTGACTGGGGCAAGGCGCGCCTGCAAGGCATGATCGCCAACCGTCCTGACTGGACACTGTCGCGCCAACGTCAATGGGGTGTTCCCATGGCCTTTTTCGTCCATCGAGAAACCGGCGAACTTCATCCGAGAACCCTCGAACTGCTGGAAGAAATCGCCAAACGGATCGAAAGGGAAGGCATCGAAGCTTGGCAGACACTGGATCCGAAAGAACTGCTCGGAGATGAAGCCGGCCAGTATGAAAAAAACCGCGATACGCTGGATGTCTGGTTCGATTCGGGTGCGACACATCTGACTGTATTGCGCGGTTCCCATGCCAATGACCTGCGTTTTCCCGCTGACCTGTATCTTGAGGGATCTGACCAGCACCGTGGATGGTTCCATTCTTCCCTGCTGACGTCATCCATGCTGGACGGGTGCCCTCCATACAAAATGCTGCTGACGCATGGTTTCGTTGTTGATGGCGAAGGCAAGAAAATGTCGAAATCATTGGGCAATGTCATTTCCCCGCAAAAAATATTCGACACACTGGGCGCGGATATTTTGCGCCTGTGGGTGGCTTCTACCGATTATTCCGGCGAACTGTCCATTTCGGATGAAATCCTGAAACGCGTCACGGAATCGTATCGTCGTATCCGCAATACCCTGCGTTTCCTGTTGTCGAACACTTCGGATTTCGATCCCGAAAAAGACGCCATCGCCATCGACGAACTGCTGGAAGTCGACCGTTACGCCATTGCATCCATGAAATCACTCCAGACTGAAATCATGGTGCATTACGACAAATTCGAGTTCCACCCGGTTGTCGCCAAATTACAGACATACTGTTCGGAAGAACTGGGCAGTCTTTATCTCGATATCCTGAAAGACCGGCTTTATACTTCCGGCATGATTTCCAAAGCCCGGAGATCGGCCCAGACGGCGTTGTGGCACATTACACATGCCCTGCTGCGTCTGATGGCTCCCATCCTGTCGTTCACATCCGAAGAAGCCTGGAAAGCATTCGCGTCCGGTAAAGAATATGAAGCCAGTGGCGAAACCCTTTTCACCCTGACGGCCTACCGTCTGCCGGAAATCAGCGATGAAAAAGCGCTGCTTAACAAATATGGTAAGCTGAAAGCGATTCGTGCGGATGTCATGAAGCGCCTGGAAGAAGTCCGTATAGCAGGTCAAATCGGTTCATCCCTGCAGGCCGAAATCGAGATAAAAGCTTCCGGGGAAAAATACCGGCTGTTAAAGAGTCTGGATGACGATCTGAAGTTTCTGATGATCACATCCCGTGCCGATGTGACCGAAGTTGAAGATCCTGCATCGGAATCGATTACCGTCAAACCGTCACATTATCAGAAATGCGAGCGTTGCTGGCACTATCGCAGCGACGTGGGAACAGATCCGGAACATCCGCAAATCTGTGCCCGCTGTGCAGCCAATCTGTTCGGTGATGGAGAAAAACGCGAATTCATATAATCCGATTTTCCTTTCCGCCACCGGCATATCCATCACGGCCGGTGGCTTTTGCAAATGTAAAATATGGCGACCAGAAATCTTTATTACAAAAACAAAACCGGTATATTGCCGTGGCTGGGTCTTGCCATCCTGATCGTAGTCTCAGATCAACTCAGTAAAATCTGGATATCCCGTATTCTGGATTACGGTCAGGTAATAAAACTGACTCCTTTTTTCAACCTGATGCTGGCCTACAACGAGGGAGCGGCTTTCAGTTTTCTTGCTTCACAGACCGGATGGCAACGATACTTTTTTACGGCGGTCAGTATTGCTGCCATCATATTCATCATTTATCTGTTAAGACGGCATGCCCGGCAGAAACTCTTCTGTCTGTCCCTCGCCCTGATCCTGGGAGGCGCCATCGGCAATCTGATTGACCGCTCGTTATACGGTCACGTCATTGATTTTCTGGATATACATGTTCTTGGATGGCACTGGCCGACATTCAATATCGCGGATTGCGGTATCACGATCGGCGCCGTTCTGTTTATCATTGACGAACTGACACGTGTCAGGAAAAGCTGACCGCTGTTTTTCGAATCACGACTCTGGAGAAAGTATGGATCTGTCCGGCAAAAAGATTTTACTGGGACTGACAGGAGGTATCGCCTGTTACAAATCGGCTGAATTTGCACGCGCCATGATCCGTGAAGGCGCTTCCGTTCAGGTCGTCATGACAGAAAGCGCCCGGAAATTCATTACACCTGTTACCATGCAGGCGCTGACCGGACATACTGTCTTCTCGGATTCCTGGGATGACCGACTGGAAAACAACATGCCTCACATCGATCTGACACGTCAGGCCGATCTTGTCGTCATCGCTCCCTGTTCCGCCAATTTCATGAGCAAACTGGCCAATGGTTTGTGCGACGACCTGTTATCTACCTTATGCCTTGCCAGACCGTCCTCTATTCCTTTTCTGATCGCCCCGGCCATGAATGCCGAAATGTGGAAAAAACCGGCGACCCGGAGGAATGTGAACCAGCTCAGGGAAGACGGAACGCTGATCATGGGGCCTGCTTCAGGATATCAGGCCTGCGGAGAAATCGGAGATGGCCGTATGCTGGAACCGGCGCAATTACTGGAAGAAGTCATTGCCGCATTACAGCCCAAATGGCTGGCAAACCGGCGTGTGCTGATAACCGCCGGCCCGACCTTCGAACCGATCGACCCTGTCCGCGGCATCACCAACCGTTCTTCAGGTAAAATGGGGTACGCCCTCGCCCGCGCAGCCCGTGAAGCCGGCGCTTCCGTGACGCTGATCTCGGGTCCGACTGCCCTTGAAACACCTTACGGTGTGACACGTATCGACGTCATGACCGCCATCCAGATGCGTGATGCTGTCATGTCGCATATTGGCAAACAGGACATTTTCATTTCCGTCGCAGCTGTCGCCGACTGGAGAATCGCAAATGCCAGCGACCAGAAAATCAAGAAAAACAGCGACGGCCATACACCGACACTTGAATTTGCCGAAAATCCGGATATCCTTGCTTCAGTCGCAGCACTGCCCGATCCGCCTTACTGTGTCGGTTTCGCTGCGGAATCCGAAAAACTGAAGCAGCATGCCGAAGAAAAACGCAAAAAGAAAAACATCCCGTTACTGGTGGGAAATATCGGTCATGAAACTTTCGGGAAAGACGACAATACCCTGATCCTGTTCGATGAAACTGGAAGTACAGAACTACCACATGGCAACAAGCAAATCCTGGCACGCCAGCTGATCGAACACATTGCAAAACGGCTCTAGGATGCACTCATGAAAACGATCGATATCAAAATACTAGATCAAAGAATGAAGGAACATCTTCCTTCATACGCGACAAGCGGTAGTGCCGGCCTAGACCTGCGCGCATGTATTGACGAACCGCTCACGCTTGTTCCCGGCGCAACGCAACTGATTCCCACGGGGCTAGCCATTCATATCGCCGATCCGGGTTATGCCGCCCTTATTCTTCCACGCAGCGGTCTTGGTCACCGGCACGGTATCGTACTGGGCAATCTGGTCGGTCTGATCGATTCGGATTATCAGGGACAATTGATGATTTCAACCTGGAACAGGGGAACCGAACCGTTCACCCTGAATCCGATGGAAAGACTGGCACAGCTGGTCATCGTCCCCGTTCTCCAGGTCGGATTCAACATCGTCAATGAATTCGGGGAAAGTTCGCGGGGAACCGGCGGTTTCGGCAGCACGGGAAAAATCTGATTTGAGGTACTGAAAATATGATGAAACGTTTGCCATCGATAAAATTTTCTGTCCTGAACA
This sequence comes from Oscillospiraceae bacterium, assembly GCA_963655605.1. Taxonomy (GTDB): domain Bacteria; phylum Pseudomonadota; class Gammaproteobacteria; order Burkholderiales; family Burkholderiaceae_D; genus Oxalobacter. The sequence goes on along the minus strand of CAVKGJ010000064.1, from coordinate 12,426 downwards.
AGGTGCTTTCACGGTTTGCATGTATTTGTTGTGCCATTCTCATCTCTGCCTGTGCGACAGACACCGGATGGATAGACAGCGAAGACGCGGCACTCGAAACGACCGGACCGGCCAAACTCGGACAGATCGTCGCCATGCAGGACAGGCTCGACAAAGTCAGTGGCAAACTGCTGATCGGCAATGCCGATCTTTGCAGAAAACAGCTCCGGAATCTGCTCGGCTTCAGCGTGGCAAACAAATATACCCATTCCCTGTCCATGGCCTCTCTGGCTTCGGAAATGTACGGTCTCGACGACAGGCTTCAGATCATGAATATCATTCCGGACAGCGGCGCCGAACATGCAGGACTGCAACGTGGCGATATTCTGCTGCGTATCGAAAACGAACCGGTTCCCCAAGGCATCCATGCCGAACGCGATACCGTAGAAATGCTTTCGTCGCTTGTCTCAAAAAACAGATCTGTCAATCTGACGGTATTGCGCCACAACGTTCCCAGAAAAATGACAGTTTCCCTGACACCTGCCTGCGGTTTTCGCATCGAACTGGGACAGACAGCCAATGTCAATGCCTATTCCGACGGCAACCGCATCCTGATAACGCAAGGCATGATGCTGTTCGCAAAATCGGATCGTGACTTGGCCTATGTCATTTCCAAGGAAATGGCCCATAACGTCCTAGGACATGCGAAAACCCTGCAAAACACACATGCGGCCACATCACTGATCGACAGTCTGATGCACACTCCGCCACGCCAGACGACAAACACGGGACTGAAACCCATGCCGAAAAAATTCGATATCGATGCCGATACCCTGAGTCTGGCCATGTCCCTGAGAGGAGGCTATGAAATTGACGATGCGACACGTTTCTGGAAAAGGCTTGCCTACCGTTTTCCTGCGACAAACGCCATGAACTATACATCCCTGCACCCGGCGACTTCAGCCCGCCTCGAGGCAATGCCGAACGCCATCACTCGCATCAAGGCGATCGACAAACGCAGAAAGGCACTGGCCACCCGGAAATGATCCGTCAGGCCGGTACTTCCTCCGGATAATCCGAAAACCGGCGCATGGCATGAACCACCGTGTTTCCGGCAACTGCTTTCATACAGAAACCGATAAAACAAGGAACAAGAAATTAACACCTCACTGATTTTTACGCTGCTTGCCATCTTCTGCATCGACTTTATCAGCATTACACTGGCTGCGGCATTGTCCTTCTCTGTTCTGGCACGGATGATCGAACTGATGATCAGCCTGTCAGTCGGTATGATGCTGTCGACCTCGTTGTTGCATGCCCTGCCCGAGGCATTCGAAATGCATGTGGAACCCGACCGCCTTTTCCTGACTCTGCTGATCGGCCTGCTGGCGTTTTTTCTGCTTGAAAAGTTTTCCATTCTGCGCCACTCACACCATCATGAAAGTGACGGGCATGGCCATGAAAAAGGTTTCGACAGGCATGAAGCCGGCTCGGAAGGCTGGATGATTCTAGTAGGACACGGATTCCACAGCATTACAGACGGCATTCTCATTTCTGCCGCCTTCCTTGCGAACCCTTACCTCGGACTGATTACCAGCCTGGCGATTCTGGCACATGAAATTCCCCAGCAGGTCGGCGATTTCGTCGTCATGCTCAACGCCGGCTTTACTCGCAGACGAGCCTTTTTTTACAGCCTGAGCAATACGGCAACTGCCATGACGGGCGCGCTGATCGGCTATCATACCCTGGGACGGGCCCAGGAATTGATTCCGTATGTCCTGACTCTGGCATCGGCCGGCTTCATTTATATCGCTTTAAGCGATCTGATACCGCAAATGCAGCGTCGCAGCACTGTCCGCGAGACCATTCCCCAGATTGCTCTGGTTGCATTGGGTATTGCCATCATATTTGCCATCACTCATGGTCTGCATCATTCGCACTGACTTTCAAACTAGCGTTCCGTCAACAGCAGTTTGACGGCAAGTCCCACAAACACCGTGCCTGCCAGACGATTGATCCAGCGCTGTACATTGGCTGACCGGCTCAGCCATTCGCCAAGAGAACCGGCAGCCAGTGCAATGGCACCGAGAACCAGAATCGCCGATAAAATGAAAACAAAACCCAGTGTCAGCATCTGGAACGTCAGCGATCCTCTGGATGGATCGGCAAACTGCGGAAGAAACGCCAGAAAGAAAATGCTGACTTTCGGGTTGGTGATATTCATGAAAATTCCACGGCGGTACAGCTGCCCATTCCGAAGAACGGTATTGCCATGCCCTTTAATAGCGGCTGCGCCACTCCGGAACGCTCCCCATGCCAGATACAGCAGATAAGCGGCTCCCGCCACTTTCAACAGGGTAAACGCCAGTTCCGATGTCTTGAAAATAACAGCCACGCCCAAAGCAACGGCAGACGTATGAAACAGCAACCCCGTACACAATCCCAGAACAACCAGCAATCCCGCTTTTTTGCCTTGCAGTGCCGACTGTGTCAAGACAAAAATATTGTCCGGCCCCGGAGCGATGGCAAGAACGAGGCAGGCCAGAAAGTAAGTTCCCAAAACATCGATTGAAATCATTTGAAACAGAAATACCCGATCAAAACGGACAGAATACCTGATGCGAACTTCCTTTAAAACCGTTTTTTGCATTTAACAGCTGCCGTCCCGCCAGCAATATTATCTGATTGACGCCAACTTGTTGATACGTCTATAATTTCATCCTTTCCGTCCGTTCCGGAAAAATAACAGAAGGCTGTGTCCGCCTTTAATTCAGGCGGAACCACCCGTTCGAACGTGTAAACATTACAGGAAATTACCATGAAAACCTTCTCCGCAAAGGACAGCGAAGTCCAGCGTGACTGGTTTGTGATTGACGCAACCGACAAGGTTCTCGGACGTGTCGCCAGCGAAGTGGCACGCCGTCTGCGTGGCAAACACAAACCGGAATTTACCCCTCATGTCGATACCGGTGACTACATCATCGTCGTCAACGCCAGCAAGCTGCGCGTTACCGGCAACAAGATGACGGACAAGAAATACTATCGTCACAGCGGTTTCCCCGGTGGTATCTATGAAACGACCTTCGAAAAAATGCAGCAGCGTTTTCCGGGTCGCGCCCTTGAAAAAGCTGTCAAAGGCATGCTCCCGAAGGGTCCTTTGGGCTATGCCATGATCAAAAAGCTGAAAGTGTATGCGGATGCAACCCATCCCCACAGCGCCCAGCAGCCCAAGCCACTTGAAATCTAAGGAGCAGACATGATCGGTAACTACAATTACGGAACCGGCCGTCGCAAAAGTGCTGTAGCTCGTGTTTTTCTTAAAGCAGGTTCTGGAAAAATCACCGTCAACGGCAAACCGGCTGACGAATATTTCTCCCGTGAAACCGGCCTGATGGTCATTCGCCAGCCGCTTGAACTGACTGACAATGTCGAACGTTTCGATATCATGGTCAATGTATCCGGCGGCGGAGAATCCGGCCAGGCAGGCGCTGTCCGCCACGGCATTACCCGTGCATTGATCGACTATGATATCGGTCTGAAACCGGCGCTGTCCAAAGCCGGCTTCGTCACCCGCGATGCCCGTGAAGTTGAACGCAAGAAAGTCGGTCTGCGCAAGGCACGCCGCGCCAAACAGTTCTCCAAACGTTAATCTGTTTTGTACGATATTTCCAATATCGTACTTCATTCGTTTTCAGAGTCGTCCGGTCCCTCCGGACGACTTTTTTTATTGCCAGAAAGCGGAAAAAACACGCAAACCCGTTACAATAAAGGCCGTTTTTCATTCAATTTTCCGTGAGGTCAACATGATTAAAGTCGGTATCGTAGGCGGTACAGGTTATACAGGCGTCGAACTGTTGCGTATCCTTTCCGCCCATCCGGACGTGAAACTGACAGCCATTACATCGCGAGGCGACAAAGGCACTCCCGTTGCGGACATGTTTCCATCCCTGCGGGGTATCGTCGATCTGGCCTTCACTTCTCCGGAAGAATCGGAACTTCAAAAATGCGATATCGTTTTCTTCGCCACTCCGCATGGTATCGCCATGTCCCATGCCAGGGAATTGCTGGCTGCCGATGTCAAAATCATCGACCTTGCCGCCGATTTCCGTCTGAAAAACACTGCGGAATTCGAAAAATGGTATGGTATGCCGCACGCCTGTCCCGATATATTGAAGGAAGCGGTTTATGGACTGGTCGAAGTGAACCGCGAGGCGATCAGAACGGCCAGGGTTATCGGACTGCCCGGTTGTTATCCCACGTCCGTCCAGCTGGGCTTTGCTCCTCTGCTGAGTCAGGGAAAGCCGCTGGTCAATGAATCCTCGCTGATCGCGGATTGCAAATCGGGTGTCTCGGGTGCAGGCCGGAAAGCGGCTGTCGGATCGCTGTTTGCGGAATCGGCAGACAATTTCCATGCCTACGGTGTCAAGGGACATCGCCACCTTCCTGAAATCGTTCAGGGGCTCAAGGCAATAACGGGCAACACCCGCGAAATCGGCCTGACATTCGTGCCCCACCTGACTCCCATGATCCGGGGCATACATTCAACCCTGTACGCCACCCTGAACCCGGAATCGTCTGATATCGACATCCAGACACTGTACGAAAACCATTATCGCAACGATCCGTTCGTCGATGTCCTACCTGCCGGTTCCCATCCGGAAACACGATCTGTACGTGCCTCGAATTATCTGCGTATCGCCGTACACAGACCGGGAAACGGCAATATGCTGGTCATTCTTGTCGTTGAAGACAATCTGGTCAAGGGCGCTGCAGGACAAGGTGTCCAGTGCATGAACCTGATGTTCGCTCTTGATGAAACAACCGGCCTCAGACAGGTTCCGGTATTGCCTTAATGTACGGCAAACAGAAATTCCGGAACATGTTTATAATGAACGCACTTTCAAATTCCGGAGTAATAAATAATGAGTGACAGTCAAGAAATGCCGGCACCGATCAATTTCACTGACAGTGCCGTAAGAAAAGTCGCCGAGCTGATTGCCGAAGAAGGCAATCCCAATCTGAAATTGCGCGTATTCGTGCAGGGGGGAGGCTGTGCAGGTTTCCAGTACGGTTTCACTTTCGATGAAAACGTCAATGAAGACGACACGACCATGATGAAAAACGGGATCCAGCTTCTGATCGACCCGATGAGTTACCAGTATCTTGTCGGTGCCGAAATCGATTACAAGGAAGATATCAACGGTTCCCAGTTCGTCATCAAGAATCCGAATGTCACCACAACATGTGGATGCGGTTCCTCATTTGCCCCCTGATCTCATTCCCGACATAAAAAAGGACGCAAATCCCTGCGTCCTTTTTTTCCGGACAGAAAAACCATGTATCCCCCGCTTGCTGGCAGACTTTTCCGGCTTCTGCTATACTTGACTAAAATATTCAACTAATAGGCATTCAGGCAAAATTCCATGCGATTGACGACGAAAGGACGTTTCGCTGTAACAGCCATGATAGACGTCAGCCGATACCAGCAAAACGGCCCGGTTTCTCTGGCTGGCATCAGCGACCGACAGGATATCTCCGTTGCTTATCTGGAGCAACTGTTTTCCAAACTTCGCCGCGGAAATCTGGTCAAATCGATACGCGGTCCGGGAGGAGGATATGTTCTGGCGAAAGATGCCGGAGATATTACCATCGCCGATATCGTTTTTGCCGTAGATGAACCGCTTGACGTCACTCGTTGCGGTGGCAACGGCAATTGTGCGAAAGGCAGTATCAAATGCGTCACTCACAATCTGTGGGCGAGCCTGAATGAAAGAATTATTGATTATCTGGAATCCGTCGCGCTGTCCGATCTTTCCGGAAAAGAGGCCGCCACAGCATGGGACAAACAGAATTCCGGCAACATTGCGCTTTATGCCAAACCGGTGAAACAAAAGGATATAACAGCATGAACAATCCGGCACAAACCACACAATGCAGCATCCTGAAAGAATTGACGCGTGATGCATCGCGTCCGGTCTATATGGATTATTCAGCCACGACTCCGGTCGATCCGCGAGTAGCGGAAAAAATGATCCCTTACCTGTGCGAGAAATTCGGCAATCCGGCCTCGAACAGCCACATGTATGGATGGGAAGCTGAAAAGGCCGTTGAAGAGGCCCGTTCCCATGTCGCAGCCCTGATCAATGCCGATGCACGTGAAATCGTATGGACTTCGGGAGCGACGGAAGCAAACAATCTGGCTATCAAAGGTGCCGCACAATTCTACAAGACAAAAGGAAAACACATCATCACGGTCAAGACGGAACACAAATCGGTTCTGGACACATTCAGGGAACTGGAACGCGAGGGATTCGAGGCAACATATCTGGATCCACAGGAAAACGGCCTGATTACACTGGAGCAACTGGAAAAAACCATCCGTCCGGACACGATTCTGGTATCCGTCATGATGGTCAATAATGAAATCGGCGTCATCCAGCCGATCGATGATATTGCCGAACTGTGCCGCGGCAAGGGCATCATTTTTCATTGTGACGCTGCACAGGCGGCCGGCAAGATGCCGATTGACCTGCAAAAGACCAAAGTGGATCTGATGACGCTGACCGCACACAAGATATGCGGTCCAAAGGGAATCGGCGCGCTTTTCGTACGCCGCCGCCCGCGTGTCCGCCTAGAAGCGCAGATGCATGGAGGCGGACATGAACGTGGCATGAGATCGGGCACGCTGGCCACGCATCAGATCGTCGGCATGGGTGAGGCCTACCGGATTGCCAAAGAAGAAATGACGGAAGAAGTCGCACGAATAAAAGTGCTTGCCAAACGGTTGGCTGACGGTTTGAGCCAGATTGAAGCCGTCGTCTTCAATGGCGACATGGAGCATCGTATCCCCCACAATCTGAATGTCAGCTTCAACTACGTCGAAGGCGAATCGCTGATGATGGCCATGAAAGGGCTGGCAGTTTCTTCCGGTTCAGCCTGCACGTCGGCCAGTCTTGAACCTTCCTATGTGCTTCGTGCCCTTGGCCGCAGCGATGAGCTTGCCCACAGTTCCATCCGGTTTACGATCGGACGTTTCACAACGGAAGAGGAAGTGGATTTCGCCATCGATCTGGTCAAGACACAGGTTGCCAAACTGCGTGAACTCTCGCCCTTGTGGGAAATGTACAAGGACGGTATCGATATCAGTACCATCCAGTGGGCCGCTCACTGAAAACGATTGCAGGAGAACAGGAAATGACTTATTCGAACAAGGTAATTGACCATTATGAAAACCCGCGCAATGTCGGCAGTTTCGACAAGGACGACGACTCTGTCGGCACGGGGATGGTAGGCGCCCCGGCCTGCGGTGACGTCATGCGTTTGCAAATCAAGGTCAATGCCGATGGCATGATTGAAGATGCCCGTTTCAAAACATATGGTTGCGGCTCTGCAATCGCATCGAGTTCCCTGGTGACGGAATGGGTAAAAGGCAAAACACTGGATGAAGCGCTGAAAATCAAGAATTCCGAAATAGCGGAAGAACTGGCTCTTCCTCCTGTCAAAATCCACTGTTCCATACTGGCGGAAGACGCGATCAAGGCTGCTGTCGATGACTACCAGAACCGGCAGAGAAAAAAGGACAAACCGGAATAAGACGGAGACAAAATGGCAATTACCCTGACAGAAAAAGCGGCGAACCATATCAGACGTTTTCTTGAACGCCGCGGAAAAGGAATCGGCCTGCGTTTCGGCGTGCAGACAACAGGCTGCTCGGGCATGTCCTATAAACTGGAATATGTTGATGAACCCCTGGCTGACGACCGGATTTTCGAATCCAACGGCGTCAGGATTTTTGTTGATCCGAAAAGCCTTCCCTATCTTGACGGCACGGAACTGGATTATGCCCGGGAAGGTCTGAACGAAGGGTTCAAGTTTTACAATCCGAATGTGAAAGAGACCTGTGGCTGCGGCAACAGCTTCAAAGTCTGATCCACGATAACCGATCATGCAGAATCATTTCGAGTTTTTCAATCTGCCCGAACAATTCGCCATTGATTTGCAGGCACTGGACAAAGCTTACAAGGAGATCCAGAAACTGGTTCATCCGGACCGTTTCGTCACAGCCACCGAAGCGGAAAAACGGACAGCCATGCAATGGGCTGCCATGGCCAACGATGCCTACCAGACCCTTCGCGATCCAGTCAGAAGAAGCTCCCATCTATGCGAACTGAACGGATACGACGTGCAGAAAGAAACGCACGTATCCATGAATCCGGAATTTCTGATGCAGCAACTGGAATGGCGCGAATCACTGCAAAAGGCCAGGGAAACAAAAAACAGACCTCTGCTCGAAAAACTGGCAGAGGAATTGCATCGCGTGCACCAGCGGCAAACGGAAATAATGGAAAACTCCCTGAACCGGCATGAATTTGAAAACGCCGTACAAGAAACCCGGGAAATGATGTTTCTCGAAAAATTCGGAGAGGAAATCGACCGGGCCTTTGATGAACTCGACTCCGGACACTGAAAATGGCACTTCTCCAAATTGCAGAACCGGGCATGTCTGCCGCACCACACCAGTTCCGTCTGGCTGTCGGCATCGACCTTGGCACAACACATTCACTAGTGGCGACAGTCCGCAACAGTATTCCGGAAGTACTGGAAGATGAATTGCAACGTCCATTGCTGCCCTCGGTCGTCCGTTATTTCCCCGATGGTCATACCGAGACTGGCTATGAAGCAAGACAAGCACAGAACAGCGATCCTGAAAACACGATCTCCTCAGTCAAACGCCTGATGGGACGAAGCCTGAAAGACATCGCCAACAGGGAAAGCCTGCCATACCGGTTCATTGATACTCCAGGCATGGTAAGAATCGAAACGGTTGCAGGACAGAAAAGTCCGGTCGAGGTCTCGGCCGAAATCCTGTCTGTATTGAAACATCGTGCCGAAGAGGCTTTTGACGAACCACTGGCCGGTGCAGTCATTACCGTTCCCGCCTATTTTGACGACGCACAGCGTCAGGCGACCAAGGATGCGGCAAAACTGGCTGGCATCCATGTTCTCCGTCTGCTGAACGAACCGACCGCCGCGGCCATTGCCTATGGACTTGACAATGCGCCCGAAGGAATTTACGCGGCCTATGATCTCGGCGGCGGAACGTTCGACATATCCATACTCAAACTGAATAAAGGCATTTTCGAGGTATTGGCGACCGGTGGAGACTCAAGACTCGGCGGAGACGATTTCGACCACCGTATTTTTTGCTGGATTATCGAAAAAGCACATCTGAAACCGCTTTCCGCCGAGGATACCCAGCTTTTGATGACCAAGGCACGCGAAGCGAAAGAACGGCTTTCCGTGCGTGCCCGAGTTACCATTAACGCCCTACTCTCGTCGGGAGAAAAAATCAATTTGGAACTGACGGCAAAGGCATTCGAGCAGATGACGCACCCGCTCGTCTGCAAAACCATGAAGCAGGTCAAAAAAACGATTCGCGATGCCGGTATCGCCATCAACGACATCAACGGAATCATACTGATCGGCGGAGCGACGCGCATGCCCCATATCCGCAGGCAGATCCAGAAACTGTTCGGGAAAAAACCGCATGCCACCATCGACCCTGAAAAGGTCGTGGCACTGGGTGCCGCCACGCAGGCCAATCTTCTGGTCGGAAACCGCGCTCCGGGAGATGACTGGCTGCTGCTCGATGTCACCCCTCTGTCCCTCGGCATCGAAACCATGGGAGGACTGGTCGAAAAGATCATTCCGCGCAATTCAACGATTCCCTGCACTTACGCGCAGGAATTCACGACTTTCAGGGATGGACAAACCGCATTGTCCGTTCATGTCCTGCAGGGAGAACGGGAACTTGTCGATGACTGCCGTTCTCTGGCCCGTTTCGAGTTACGTGGCATTCCACCGATGGCGGCCGGCGTTCCACGCATCCGCATCACCTTTCAGGTCGATGCGGACGGACTGCTTTCCGTTTCAGCGAGGGAGAACCATTCGGGTACGGAAGCATCCATCATCGTCAAACCTTCCTATGGCCTGACGGACAAGGAAATCGCTGCCATGCTGGAAGAATCGGGGAAACGTGCCGAAACCGATATGCAGGAACGGGCATTGAGAGAAGAACAGGTTGACGCCGAACGGACGATTCAGGCGACAGAAGCCGCACTGGAAATTGACGGCGATCTTCTGAATGAAACGGAACGCTCGGCAATCAAGACCCTGATTTCCGCCACGCGTGAAAAACTGCAAAATCACTCTGCAACAGCCCTCCATGAAGCAGTCGAGGCGTTATCCAGAGGGACGGAAAACTTTGCCGCCAGACGAATGAACCGCAGTATCAAAAAAGCATTGTCGGGAAAAACCGTCAAGGATATTGTCTGACCCTGTTTTGGAACAAATATGCCAAAAATCACTGTATTGCCGCACGAAGCACTCTGTCCGGACGGAGCCACATTTGAAGCACCCACAGGTGAATCGATCTGCGACGCACTGCTGGACAATCATATCGAAATCGAACATGCCTGCGGAAAATGCGGTGCCTGCAGCACCTGCCATGTCATCGTCCGGAAAGGCTTTGAATCACTTTCCGAAATGAGCGAAAAAGAAGAAGACATGCTGGACAGGGCATGGGGCCTTGAAGCGGATTCCCGGCTTTCCTGCCAGGCAAAAATTGGCAATGAAGACCTGACGGTCGAAATACCCAAATACACCATTAACCTTGTCGGCGAAAACCGCTGACCCCCAGACAGACACGACAAACATGAAATGGTCCGATACCCAACGAATTGCGGAAGAACTGGCTGATCGCTACCCTGATACCGATCCGTTAAGCATCCGGTTCACGGATTTGCATGACCGGATCTGCCGGCTGAATGGATTCGACGATGATCCGAACCGATCCAACGAAAAAATTCTTGAAGCCATTCTGATGGCATGGATAAGGGAAGCGGAAGACTGATACCTTTCAACGCCGGAAATGCTTAACGTCTGTTCTGTTTCAGGATCTTTTGCTGTTCCCGCTGCCAGTCACGCGCTTTCTCGGTTTCACGCTTGTCGTATTGCTTCTTGCCCTTGGCCAGTCCGATTTCACATTTGATACGACCTTTCGAGAAGTGCAGGTTGATCGGCACCAGTGTATAACCGGCCCGTTCCACCTTCCCGATCAGCTTGCTGATTTCGGAAGCGTGCATCAACAGCTTGCGGTTCCTCACCGGATCCGGTTTGATATGAGTCGATGCAGTAGATAACGGGCTGATATGGGAGCCGAACAGAAAAATCTCACCGGATTTGACAATGACATATGCCTCCTTGAGCTGGACTCTTCCGGCACGAATGGATTTCACCTCCCAGCCTTCCAGAGCTATCCCTGCTTCAAAGCGTTCTTCAATAAAATAATCGTGAAAAGCTTTTTTATTATCGGCAATCGACATAAATTAACTGGCATCCTTGTTTGATGTCCTCCCCTGCATGAATGCCGGAGATTCCTGCCGGGTTGCAGTGGAACCGCAATCCCCTCGGCGGGTTCCTGCTTCATCGAGACTGCCCAGAGGATTTTGCGCCTGGTTTTTGCTTCAAATTCCCACGATGGGGAATTTGACGGCTGCGAACCAACCCCATATTCTCCCAGGTCTCACGGACTTTCCACAGGCTGATACGGCACGCCCTGCCGCCAGAGAGAATTTTAACACAACCCACTCCTTATATCTCCGCACTGAAGGGCATCGTTTTACGGAACATCTTGATAAAATAGCGATTTTATCAAAACCATTCACACTCCGATGACCATCGTACATAAATCGGTATTGCTTGATTACAGCGCAAAACAAATGTATGCACTAGTTGAAAACATGGAAAATTATCCGTCTTTTCTTCCGTGGTGCGACAGTGTCGAGGTTTGTCGGGATGCAACCAACCATACGGCAATCGCGACCATTTCACTGAATTTCTGCGGTATCAGGCAAAGTTTTACGACCCGCAATACCAATACGGCACCGGCATCCATTCAGATGAAACTGGTTCGCGGGCCATTCAGCAAACTGGACGGACGATGGACATTTACGGCATTAAATGAACACCAATGCCGTATCGAATTGCATCTGAATTACGAATTTTCGCATTTTTTCCTCGAAAAACTGGTCGGCCCGGTTTTCGACATCGTGTCAAACAGCCTTGTCGATTCTTTCCGCGAACGGGCAAAAAAAATATATGGATAATATGGTACGCCTTATACCCATCCAGATCTGCTATGCCGAACCGGAAAACCAGATTCTGATCGACATGGAAGTCCCTGAAAATACCTCGCTGATTGAAGCCATCACTCAAAGTGGCATTCAGGAAAAACTGCCGCAGGCAATAAAAGAAGATAACATCGGCGTTTTCGGGAAAAAAAAGCCGTTCAACACTCCATTGAAAGCGTACGACAGAATCGAAATCTATCGCCCGTTAAGAAATTCCCCGCAGGAAATCCGGCGTCGCAGACTTCTGGAGTCCCTG
>CAVKGJ010000063.1:0-56379 GCA_963655605.1 Oscillospiraceae bacterium | reverse complement strand
GAAAGGGTTTCTTCCTTTCTCTGATAAATGTCCACAGAATGCGTTACAGGCTCCACTGAATCGGTTCTGTATCGAATTTGGAGAAAGGATTTCGACCTGCCTCAAACCGTTACAAGCTTATGGTGATGGTGCCTTTCTCGGTCTTTATCGTCTTGCCGCTTTTGCCGTTACGGCTGTTGGTACCGGGACTACGTTCATACTTCGCAAAGCCGGGATGGGATGCCAGTTCGCCTTCCAGAATTTTCTCTATCAGACGTTTGCGCATGCCTCGATTGAAAGTATCTATCTCTTCCGGTTTGATGCCTTCGACACCATTTCATTCAGAGAGATTTCCATTTACAGACTCCTCCGGAAAACGTCCATTTGTCCGTACTGGAATGTTCATTCCACGATATCCCCATCCTCTGCGTAGGCCATGTCCGGATCCCGCAAAAACGCACAGAATGAACAGACCGCCTTGTCTTTAAAGGTTTTGTGCGAGATGGAAATCAGATTCTGTCCCCACAACGAAGCATCAATGCTTTGTGCGTTAAACATGTTCCGGAGCATGGCATTGCGGTTCGATGTCTTGAGCAACCGCACAGTCACGTGGCCAGAGCGGTCCGCTCTCCGGCTGTGCATGGCACTTCCATCCGCACCGACGATCATGTTGTTACGGTCTTGTGTTCGGGTAATGGTGATGCCATCTTTGGCATTGGCCGATCCATACCCCGGATCAAATGATTCTCCCGGGCCGGTAATGGATGCGGTCACATCGATAAAAAACTGTATGTTCCATTTTGCATGATTTCTCCTTACCGGTTGATGTTGATGGCGATATCCGCAAAATGGATGACTCCAGACAGTTTGACGGCACACTGGATGGCCAGTACATGTCTGCTTTCCCGTTCGTTCTGGGATTGGGATAACTGCTGGAGCACATAGACATAGTAGCCGGACGTCAGAGTATCGCCTGTCTTCAATGTGCCGAAACTATTACCGTTCCATATTCCGGGCGCGAGCAATCCGTTCGTGACTGCCTGATTCATGCTGCTTTCAATGACGGATACGATCCGGTTGTCCCCCCCCCGCATCAGTCTACGGGATCTTGGTGGTGGAGGTATACAGGAGATTCCAGACTGCAATCCGTACCGTATTCTGCAACCAGTCCAGGCCATGCCGCTCATCAAAGAACCACCCGCCCGACATGACGCCTTCCTGAATAATTGCCGTGTCATTCAAGTACTGCGCGAAGACGTTACAGTTCTTGTTTTTCAGGATATTGGCCTGTGTTGCCGTCAGGATTTCCGGCTGGATACCGAGACTTCCCATTTGAATTTTAAGGTGATGACAGCGTTCTCTCCACTGAAATTGACGGTAAATGCCCGACCGAATGCAGCGCACGCGGCATAGAGACTATACGAACTGCATTGCACAAAAACACGATTGTTGTTTTTGGCCTTGAGCACTGATATCAGATCGGTTGAAATGCTGCCATTCAAGACATTGGTATTCTGTACCGTGATTCCCATGATCCGGGACGTGGACGTGGCAGCGATGAAATCCGCGACCGATTCGGATACCCAAACTGCCGCTCAGAAACTCCCGGGACACCGGAACATATCGACAACAACGATTTACAGACAGGACAGAAAAGAAGTGATTGATCCGCTCATACTGAAAAGTCTTTTCGGCATGGAGCACAAACAAAAGACTGTAAATGAGGATAAGAATTGATTTTGTTGGAGGCAGGAGACGGAATCGAACCGACGTCTACGGCTTTGCAGGCCGCTGCATAACCACTTTGCTATCCTGCCATCAAAAAGGATGCAAAACCGAAAAAACGAAGAACCGGAAGAAAGACGCTGTATGGAGCGGGAGAAGAGTCTCGAACTCTCGACCTCAACCTTGGCAAGGTTGCGCTCTACCAACTGAGCTACTCCCGCATTAGAGAGATGCATTCTAGCACTTGCCCCGAATCTGTCAAGACCCTGTGTCCAATTTACTTCATCAGTGGCCACGCCTTGCGCAAATAATACAACATCGACACGACGGTAAGAATCGCTGCGATCACCAGAAGATAGGTACCGATGAATCCCGTATCGATGACATGGAACAGTTTGTTATGGAACAGAAGCATCGGAATGGCAACCATCTGTGCGATGGTCTTGACTTTGCCTAGAGAACTGACTGCAACCGACCGCGATTCTCCGATTTTCGCCATCCACTCCCGCAATGCTGAAATGGCGATTTCCCGTCCGATGATGATGAATCCCAGAATGGCACTGACCCTCCCCAACTGGACTAACACTAGCAACGACCCGGCGACGATCAGTTTGTCAGCGACCGGATCCAGAAAAGCCCCGAATGCGGATGTCTGATTCCATTTTCTGGCGAGATAACCATCAACCCAGTCCGTAATGGCGGCAACGATGAAAATGAGCGCCGCAGCCAGACTCTGCGCATAAAGAGACACCCAGTTTTCTGGCAAATAAAAAACCCCTACCAGCAGAGGGACGAGTGCGACTCTCAGCCAGGTCAGAAAAATAGGCAAATTGAACGGCATAGTTTGATTCTTGCAGGTTCCACCAATGGTCTGTACTTTCATATCGCAAAGAACATAAAAAAATACAAGGCGTTATTCTAATGCAACTGATCGTATATCTGTTGAGCGAGATGGTATGAAATCCCTTCCACTGTCGCCAAATCGTCTACTGATGCATCAGCAATACCACGAACGCTTCCGAAACGTGCCAGAAGCCTCTGCCTTCTTTTCGCGCCGACTCCCTCGATTTCCTCCAGACGCGATGCATGCCTTTTCTTGTCCCGTTTCGAACGCATACCGGTAATCGCAAAACGGTGCGCCTCGTCACGGATCTGTGCGATCAGCATCAAAACGCCTGATTCCTTGCCAAGTTCCTGTGGCAAGCGACCATCTGCATAGACAAGTGTCTCCAAGCCGACTTTCCGGCCTTCACCCTTGGCAACCCCGACAATCCTGCCGAGATCATGCCCGAGCTCCACAAACACTCGGGTAGCCATTGCAACCTGTCCTCTGCCGCCGTCCACCAGAACAATATGCGGCATCAGCTCCCCATGTCCGACCAGTTTTTCGTAACGCCGTACCAGCACCTGTTTCATGGCTGCATAATCGTCCCCGGGCGTAATTCCTGTGATATTGTAACGCCGATATTCACTGTTTTGCATTGCGCAATGATGAAAAACGACGCATGAAGCCTGAATCGCTTCCCCCTGTGTATGGCTGATATCGAACGCTTCGATACGCAAATCGTCGGGATTGTCGATATCCAGCCTCATCAGCCCAATCAATGCCCTGACACGGGAAAGCTGGAGATCCGATTGTGAAAGAATCCTGTCCAGTGCGATTGCCGCGTTTTTCTGCGCCATTTCCAGCCAGAAGCGTCGTTGTCCCTGAGGTTGGAAAACCAGATGTATCCGGTGGCCACATTGTTCAGAAAGCGCCATGAGCAATTGGGGATCATCCAGTTCCTGGCCCAGTATCAGGGTTCCGGGAATCTGCCCGTCGATATAATGCTGTGCCAGAAACGCTTTCAGAACCTGGATTTCAGGCCTGTCACCCTCATGATCGACAGCATTGCCCATATTACCGGGGAAAACGGCCTTGTCGCCCAGATGGCGTCCACCTCTGACCATCGCCAGATTGACGCAGGCGCGCCCTTCTTTCACGACAACGGCAATGATATCCACATCGGCATCGTTATCCGCTTCCATGCTTTGCTGCTGCAAAATCTGCGAAAGGGCCGCGATCCGGTTACGGACGGAAGCGGCCTTCTCGAATTCAAGTCTTGCTGCATGGTCCTCCATTTTTTCCTGCAATTCGCCCAGTACAGCGGTTTGCCCACCTCGCAAAAAACGCGCGGCATCATCGACATCGCGCCGGTAATCCTCGTCGGTAATCAGACCGGCACAGGAACCGCTGCAACGATCGATCTGGTAAAGAAGACAGGGCCGGGTCCGGTTTCTGAAAACACTGTCCTCGCATGTTCTCAGCCGGAAAACCTTTTGCAGAATCTGGATTGTCTCCCGAACGGCCGAAGCATTGGGGAAAGGCCCGAAATACTGGTTTTTCCGGTCAACTGCTCCCCGGTAATACACCACACGCGGGAAACGCTGTCCCGTTATCTTCAAATAGGGATAGGACTTGTCATCTCTAAAAATGATGTTATAGTGCGGATGAAGTGTCTTGATCAGGTTGCTCTCAAGCAGCAAAGCCTCCACTTCACTGCGGGTCACCGTCGTTTCCAGTCGTGCGATACGCTCAACCATCATGGCAATGCGCGGGGACGATGACGTTTTCTGGAAATACGTACTGACCCGCCGAATCAGATCCCGCGCTTTTCCCACATAGAGCAACTTGCCATTTTTGTCGAAAAAACGGTAAACCCCCGGCAAATGAGGCAACTGTCTAACAGCGTTCAAGACCTCCTGTTCCTGTGAAGAAGCACAGCCAACAGCGACCTCCGTATCCTGTGCGGAACCGTTTCGATTTTTCCCCGACATACTTCCTTCAGCCCTGCGCAATCGCCTCAACAATGGCGCGGGCACGCCGATAACGTTCTTCCGCCTGAAGGGTATCCCAGTCCAGTGCCGGCATTTTCGGCACCAAGCTGCCGATTTTGGCTGTACACTCGCGCAAGGCTTCTTCCGACAGCAACGGCAAACCGGACAACAGTTCATCTGCACGTGCAGGCGAATTGCAGACAAGTACCATATCGCAACCCGCCTCTAGCGCCGCCTTTGCCCGTGCAACGATATCGCCTGCCACACTCGCCCCTTCCATGCTGAGATCATCACTGAAAATCACACCATCGAATTCCAGATCGTTTTTCAGGATCGACAACCATTTCTTCGAAAAACCGGCAGGCATGTCATCCACTTCCGGATAAATCACATGTGCTGGCATGACACTTGCCAGACTCATGCCAAGCCCCCTGTACGGGACGGCATCCGCGGCAAGGATGTCGTCCAGCGAACGGTCGTCCACGGGTATTTCCGTATGGGAATCGCCCGTGGCATACCCGTGTCCGGGATAATGCTTGCCGCAATTGGCCATTCCGGCCAGCGACAGTCCGTAATTCAGGCTTTTCGCCAGAGAGGTAACGACATTCGGATCACGATGGAATGACCGGTCGCCGATAACCGCTGAAATACCATAATCCAGATCCAGCACCGGCGTAAATGAAAAATCAATGCCGCAGGCCCTTAGTTCCGATGCAAGGACATAACCTGTTGCCATAGCGGCCCGGGAAGCCTCGGCCTGATTGTTTTCCCACATTTTTCCCAGCATCCGCATGGGAGGCAAACGGGTAAATCCGTCAAAACGGAACCGCTGGACACGTCCTCCCTCATGATCCACGGCAATCAGGATATCGGGACGTTCCTTGCGGATGGCACGAGTCAGTGCCATCAGCTGTTCCCTGTTCTGGTAATTGCGTGCAAACAAAATAACGCCGCCTGTCAGCGGATGACGGATTCTCCGGATATCTTCCTCCAGAAGACGCAAACCGATCACATCCAGCATAACGGGACCGTAGCTGTTTCTTTTGCCACTCAATAAGATACTTTTCGCCGATAACATGTTCTTATCCTGTCAGTCGATGTTTTCAGTCATTCACCCGTTCAATAACAACGAATGCCACAGCATAATCCGCCTCATCGGTTATCGATACCTGTGCCTTCAATCCAAGCTTTTCCATATATTCTTTCAACTTGCCACTGCAAACCGCTTCAGGTTTGCCGCTGCGCGCATTCAGGAGCTGCATGGAGCGCCAGGTCATCGGCATTCTCATTCCCAGTCCCAACGCCTTGGAAAAGGCTTCCTTGGCCGCAAAACGCGTCCCCAGATACCGCAACCCCCGCAATTCAACCTTTGCCTTGCGATGAAGATAACGCAGCATTTCCTCCGGTCCCAGAATTTTTTCAGCGAAACGGTCGCCATGTCTTTCCAGTGCCGCTTTCAGTCGCGTAACCAGAATCATGTCGGTTCCGATACCGTAAATCATGCCGTTATCCCCGTCATAACGCCCCGTTCCCGGCCGGCCGTCTTGCCCCGACAATCAATGCTTTCATGTCGGACACCGCTTTTTTCCATCCCGAAAAAACGGCTCTTGCCACAATGGAATGACCAATATTCAGCTCGGCAATTCCTTCGATTTTCGCAACCGGCACGACATTTTCATAATGCAGGCCATGCCCTGCATTGACTTTCAGGCCATGCCGCGTCCCTTCTTTCACTCCTTCACGTATGCGCTCCAGTTCATGTTCTGCCGAGGCTGCATCGAACGCATTGGCATATCTCCCGGTATGCAATTCGATGACAGGCGCACCTGCTTCATGGGAAGCGATAATCTGTTCTTCTTCCGGATCGATGAAAAGACTGACGCGAATGCCGGCATCAGTCAGCCGTTCAACGGCTGACTGGACGATATCGAAATAACGGACGATATCCAGTCCACCTTCCGTCGTCAGTTCCTCCCGGCGTTCCGGAACCAGGCAGACATCCTTCGGCCTGATTTCGCAGGCGAAATCGATCATTTCGGAAGTAATAGCCGATTCCAGATTCATCCGCGTCACCAAAAGCGGCCGGATAGTCCGGACATCCGCATCCTTGATATGCCGACGGTCTTCCCGCAAATGCAGTGTAATGGCATCCGCTCCCGCCTCCTCGGCCATCAGGGCCGCCATGACTGGATCGGGATAGGATGTGCCCCTTGCATTGCGCAATGTGGCGATATGGTCGATATTGACGCCCAGTTCGATACCTGGGCCATTCGGTTCAGTGAAAATCATAGACTAAAGCAATAAGAAAACGGGAAATATGGGTCTAGTTTACCTTTTTGTCACAGTTGGCGCAGGTCTATCAGTATCTTCCGTGTCTGCAGAGGAACACCGTCCAGATGATGGGCTAGCAGAAAACGCATCAGGAACTTGCTTTGCAGCTGGGTCTGCGGATCGGAATAATCCTCGTTGACCATGTCAAGCAACGTCTTTCCCGAAACTCGGGGAGCGCTGTCCACCAGCGTTGCGAAACGCGGACCGCTTTCCGGATCGACTACATAAACGCCATCCGGTTCGACCGGACATCTGTCTTTCGCATTGACCGACAGATCGGCTGCCACTCCCGTTTCCTTCAGAAGCGCCAGTTCGAAAATCCGGAGGACCGTCTGTGCCGACGCAGAAGTCGCCAGACGGGTCAGTGCCCGGACATACTGTTCAAATAGTCCCTGATGAGGATCTTCACGCGCCAGCAGCCGGATCAACAACTCATTCAGATAAAACCCGTACAGCAATGCGGAACTTTCTAGCGGAATCATGCCGCCGACCCACTCGGCCGATGTCAGGGTTCTCAACTCGGATTTCCCCGACCAACCGATGGAAAGCGGCTGGAACGTCTGCAAAACGCCTCTCAGGCGGGAAGTGGGCCGCTTTGCCCCCTTCGCCACTAGCGCCACCCTGCCGTAATCGCGCGTGAAAAAATCAATAACCAGACTGCTTTCACGGTACACGTAACTGTGCAGGACAAAACCGGGCTGCCCGGCAATCCGTATACCCGCTCCCGGTTTCGGAACGGAAGAACGGTACGGTGTCACATGCTCTGCTGCAGACATTTCCGTTTTGCCGGTCAGTGATGCTTCCTTTTCATCGGTTCCATCCGGATACATCGACTTGCCTTTTTCAATATACGGCTGCCCTATTCGTAACCATAAGCTCTCAAACCCGCCTCATTGTCCGCCCAGCCGGATTTGACCTTGACCCATATTTCCAGATAAACGGGCACACCGAACATCTTTTCCATATCCAGACGGGCTTCCGTGGAAATTTCTTTTAGTTTCTCTCCCTTGTAGCCGATAATCATCGCCTTGTGCGCATCGCGTTCCACCAGAATGGCAGCGAAAACACGGCAGATTTTTTCCTTGCGTTCGAACTGCTCGATTACGACCGTACTAGTATAGGGCAACTCATCGCCCGTATAACGGAATATCTTTTCACGGATGATTTCCGCTGCCATGAAACGTTCGCTGCGGTCCGTCACATCGTCAGGCGAGAAGAACGGCGGGTTTTCCGGCAAAAGATGCCTGATTTCCTCTTCCAGCCTGTTCAGCTGGAAACGCTGCCGTGCGGATACCGGGACAATCGCCGCGAAATCGCGCAGCACGGCGATTTTTTCGGCAAACGGAATCAGCTCCGCCTTTTCCTTCACTTTATCCGTTTTGTTGATAGCCAGAATCGTCGGGACTTTCTCCGGTATCAGCTCCAGCACCTGCTGGTCGGCCGGACCGTAAACTCCGGCATCCACGACAAAAACGATCACATCCGCAGTGGAAAGGGTATCCCTGACCGTCCTGTTCAGATTCTTGTTCAGGGCATTGTTGTATCGCGTCTGGAAACCGGGCGTATCGATATAAACGAATTGCGCATCGTCATCCGTCTGGATTCCCATGATACGGTGACGGGTCGTCTGTGCCTTCCGGGAAGTAATGCTGACCTTGGCACCGATCAGTTCATTCATCAGCGTGGATTTGCCGACATTCGGGCGGCCGACAATCGCGATATAACCGCAACGGAAATGGCTGTCTTTCTGGTCTGTCATGAATCAACCTCATTTTGTGGAAGGCGGGTATCGCTCAATCGGCAGAAGTTTCCTGCCGTGATGCCGAAACACCGATCGTTTTCATCCGTTTCTGTTTCTGTTTTTCAGAAGCTCCTGTTCTCCGGCCTTTCATGGCATCCGTCACTTCGGCAAGCGCCTTCCTGGCCGCTTCCTGCTCGCCGGCACGCCGGCTGCTTCCGGTTCCATACACATGGATATCGAACTTCCCGATCACGCATTCGACCTCGAATTCCTGATTGTGGGCCGCACCGCGTGTTGCGACAACATGATATTCCGGCAATGCCATCTTGTGTCCCTGCAGATATTCCTGCAATTGTGTTTTCGCATCCTTTCCGTACGTTTCAGGATCAAGTTCCTTCATCATGTCCGCAAAAAGCCGGGTAATGACCTGTCCGACCGTATCGAAATCCGAATCCAGAAAAATCGCACCGAACAGGGCTTCCATCGCATCCGCCAGTATGGACGGCCGCTTGAATCCCCCCGTTTTCAGTTCTCCCTCACCCAGTTGCAGGAAATTGGACAAATCCAGTTTTTGGGCTACTTCATGCAGCGCCTGCTGTCTGACCAGACTGGAACGCAGACGGGAAAGGCTACCTTCGTTCAGGTTCGCGAAACGCCCGTAAAGATTGATTGCCGTCACACAGTTCAGAAGCGAGTCTCCCAGGAATTCAAGCCGCTCATTGTGATGGCTGCTGTAACTCCGGTGCGTCACCGCGAGTCTGAGCAAGTCCGGCTCGCGGAAAGTATAGCCAATCCTGTCCTGCAGTATTTTCAGATTCATCATCGCCAATCCTGAGACGTCATTTTCGTACAAAGCGGTTTTCATCCTGCCGGTAATTCCTTACCGGATACCGCCGATCCGCGTCATGTCACCCAGATTCATCCAGACAAGAAAAGCCTTTCCGACAATATTCTCATCCGGGACAAACCCCCAGTAACGGCTATCGAGACTGTTGTCCCGGTTATCCCCCATCATGAAATAATATCCCTGCGGCACCGTACAGGCGAATCCTTCCACATTATAGGTACACATGTTCCGGTTCGGGAAACGGTCCGGATGCGATACATAATTGGGCGCACGATCGTCATTCAGAATATGATGGCGCACATCCGTTCCCGCCAGATCCTCCCTGAACTCTTTCGAATAGGTCAGGCTTTCCGTATCGAGATAATCGCCCAGTGGTTGGTACTTCGATTCCACCCCATTGATAATCAGTTTTTTGTTACGGTATTCCACCCGGTCGCCGCCGACACCAACCACCCGCTTGATATAGTCGAGGGATGTGTCTTTCGGAAACTTGAAAACGACCACATCCCCTTTCTGCGGATCGCCAAGACCGATTATTTTCTTGTTTACGACCGGCAAACGGATTCCGTAACTGTACTTGCTGACCAGAATCATGTCCCCGATCTGGAGAGTCGGCACCATCGAACTTGACGGAATACGGAAAGGCTCCCACAAAAACGAGCGAATGAAGAACACGGCGGCAATGATCGGAAAAAAACTGCCAGAATACTCCACCCACATCGGACGTTTCATCAGTTTTTCTTTCAGTGTCGCGCGTCCCGACTCGTCCACCGCGATTCCCTGCGCTTTCAGTTTCGCATTGCGTTCGTCGAAAGCCGCCAGCGCGGTTTCCGCTACCGCTTTCCGTTTTTTGACAAGCACCAGCTTGTCGTAAAACCAGATAACACCCGAGACCACCATCAATATGAAAAGGATCAGGGCGAAATTACCCAGCAAAGACTGCATGTTCATTTTTCATCCACTTGTAAAATAGCCAGGAACGCTTCCTGCGGCACTTCTACCGAACCGACCTGCTTCATCCGTTTTTTGCCCGCCTTCTGCTTTTCCAGCAACTTGCGTTTACGTGTGATATCGCCGCCATAACATTTCGCCAACACGTTCTTGCGCAAGGCTTTTACGTTCTCGCGTGAAATGATCGTCGAACCGATCGCTGCCTGAATGGTCACGTCGAACATTTGCCGTGGAATCAGTTCCCGCATCTTCGCCGCCACGGCACGTCCACGGAACTGGCTGTTGGCACGATGCACGATAATGGCAAGGGCATCGACCTTGTCGCCATTGATCAGCATATCGACCTTCACGACATCGGAGGCGCGGTATTCCTTGAATTCGTATTCCATTGACGCATATCCACGCGAAATGGACTTCATCCGGTCGAAGAAATCCAGCACGATTTCCGCCATCGGCAATTCGTAAGTCAGCCGTACTTGCTTGCCATGATAATGCATATCCATCTGGATGCCCCGCTTCTGGTTGCACAGCGTCATGACCGGTCCGACATATTCTTGCGGCATATACAGATTGACCGTAACGATCGGTTCGCGGATTTCCTCGATCCGTCCCGGATCCGGCATCTTGGACGGATTGTCCACTTTCAGCACGTCGCCATTTTTCAGCACAACTTCATACACGACAGTCGGCGCTGTGGTAATCAGGTCCATGCCGAATTCCCGCTCCAGCCGCTCCTGTACGATCTCCATATGCAACAGGCCAAGGAAACCACAACGGAAACCGAATCCCAGTGCCTGGGAAACTTCTGGCTCATACTGCAGCGATGCATCGTTCAGTTTCAGTTTTTCCAGCGAATCGCGCAAGGCATCGTACTGATTGGCTTCAACCGGAAACAATCCGGCAAAAACCTGCGGCTGCACTTCCTTGAACCCAGGAAGCGGCTCGCTGGCGGGACGGGACGCCAGTGTGATCGTATCACCGACTTTGGCAGCCTTCAGTTCCTTGATACCAGCGATGACAAAACCGACCTGCCCGGCCGACAGGGATTCCTTCGATTGCGAACGCGGCGAAAAAACGCCGACATTTTCCACCAGATATTCCGACCCGGTCGCCATCAGCCGGATTCTTTCCTTCGGTTTCAGGGTGCCGTTCTTGATGCGCACCAGCATAACAACACCGACATAATTGTCGAACCAGGAATCAATGATCAGTGCCTGCAGCGGGGCATCTGGATCACCTTGTGGCGATGGAACCCGTGCGATGATCGCTTCCAGAATATCCTCGACACCTTCCCCGGTTTTGGCGGAGCACAGAATGGCATCGGTCGCCTCGATACCGATCACATCCTCGATTTCAGAGCGTGCATTGTCCGGATCTGCAGATGGCAAATCGATCTTGTTAAGAACCGGCACGACTTCCACATTCAGGTCCAGCGCCGTATAACAGTTCGCCACCGTCTGCGCTTCCACCCCCTGCGAGGCGTCCACAACCAGAAGCGCCCCTTCACAGGCAGAAAGGGACCGGCTGACCTCATAACTGAAATCGACATGCCCTGGCGTATCGATGAGATTCAGGTTATAGACCTGTCCGTCACGCGCCTTGTAATTCAGAGCCGCTGTCTGGGCCTTGATGGTAATTCCCCGTTCCTTTTCCAGATCCATGGAATCCAGTACCTGCGCTTCCATTTCACGATCCGACAGACCACCACACAACTGGATGATCCGGTCGGCGAGAGTCGATTTGCCATGGTCGATATGAGCGATAATGGAAAAATTACGGATGTTTTTCATTAGCTTGCAGAAAAAAAGACAGGTCAGACGGAAAACGAAACACTATAAACCAGAAATACCGGTAAAAAGAAACATTCTACTAAATTTCGGAAAAAAACTCGCTTTATCCTTCTGTCTGGCAACGGGTGTTTTTCATGAAACGTTGCGATAAGGCAGAATCAGGTCGCCAACTCTTTTCCGAATCGTGGCAGCCATTCGCCAACAAACAGAAACAGCACCGGCACACAACATGCCGATATTGTCAGTGCCGGAAAAAAGAGCAAACAGGGAAACAGATCCATACCCCCGTTTTTCAGCCAGCCTCGCTGCCAGCAATGCCACCGGAATCATGGTCAACTGCGCCACAACAACCTTCCCTGCCGTATAAAAAACAGTATCAGTTCAGTCCGGCAAAGATTATCACGGCTTCTGACGGCCGAAGCGGACAGGAATGCCCTTCCGGTAACGGTTATCCTTGGCGAACTGCACCTTTCTGGTATCCCCTTGCTGTGGACGGGAAGGTTGTCCGGCCAACTGGTTTTCGACATGTTCCGAATGTTTCGATTGCACCGGTTTCTGTGAGGGCTGACCGGCAAAACGTCTTTTCATGGCAACCGGCGCGGATTTCCATGCCGGAACAAGCTGGTCCGGACCATTTCCGATCAGATCGGAGCGACCATGTCGTCTGAGCCACTCCCTCAGGAGCTGCCAGTTTTCCGGATCATGATAGCGCAGAAAAGCCTTGTGCAATCGTCGTACCTGCCCTTTTTTCGCCGTTTCCACTCTTTCGGAATCTCGAGATACCGGCTCCAGAGGATTTTTTCCGGTATGGTACATTGTCGAGGCAATCGCCATCGGTGTCGGCATGAATGTCTGGACCTGATCCGGACGGAAACGGTTTTTCTTGAGCCACAAGGCCAGATTCAGCATATCCTCGTCCGTCGCTCCGGGGTGTGCTGCGATGAAATACGGCACGAGATACTGTTCCTTGCCCGCCTCTTTCGAATAACGGTCGAACAGTTTTTTGAACGCATCATACGTTCCGATACCCGGCTTCATCATTTTTGACAATACATCAGGTTCGGTATGCTCCGGCGCGATCTTCAGCAGACCGCCAACATGGTGCGTCACCAGTTCACGGATATATTCGGGCGATCTGACGGCCAGATCGTAACGCACGCCTGAACCGATCAGGATTTTCCTGATACCAGGCAACGCTCTCGCTTTCCTGTAAAGCGAAATCAGTTTGCTGTGATCAGTATCGAGATTCCTGCAGATTTCAGGATAAATGCAGGAAAGCCGACGGCAAACCTGCTGCACTTTTTCGTTCTTGCATCCAAGGCGGTACATGTTGGCCGATGGACCACCCAGATCGGAAATGACCCCGGTAAAACCCTCCACATGGTCACGGATTTCCTCGATTTCCCGCAGGATGGACGGTTCGGAACGGCTCTGGATAATCCTGCCTTCATGCTCGGTAATCGAACAAAACGTACACCCGCCGAAACAGCCCCGCATGATATTGACTGAAAAACGGATCATTTCCCATGCCGGAATCCGTTCTCCCTTATAGGCAGGATGTGGTGCCCGTGCATAAGGCAACCCGTAAACCCCATCCATTTCCTCCATCGTCAGCGGCAAGGGCGGAGGATTCAGCCAGACATCCCGGTCACCGTGCGCCTGCACCAAGGCACGGGCATTGCCGGGATTCGACTCCAGATGCATGACACGCGATGCATGTGCATAGAGCACGGGATCATCTTTTACCTGTTCGAACGACGGCAGCCTGACAACGGATTGGCCGTTTGCCTTCAGACGCAGGCTGATCCGGTTTTCCCTGACAACCTGTGCCGTCTCGCCCTTTTTTCGGTCGGCCATGGACTGACACGGCTCCCGTTCCGGATAATAGGGATTGGGATGCTTTTTGACCGGCCCCGGGGTATCCAGTCGGGAAGAATCCACTTCGATCCATTCCTCTGCCGGTTTCCAACCTTTCGGCACCATGAAGGCCGTTCCACGCAAATCGCGTATCGATTCGATTTTCTCACCGGTCGCTAGGCGGTGAGACAACTCGACAATAGCCCTTTCTGCATTGCCGTAAACCAGAATATCCGCCTTGGAATCGGGCAAAACCGAACGCCTGACCTTGTCGGACCAATAATCGTAATGGGCAACACGACGAAGGCTGGCTTCAATGGATCCGATCACCACCGGAATGCCGGGATAAGCCTCTTTCGCCCTCTGCGCATACACCAACAAGGCACGGTCGGGCCGTTTTCCCGCAACGCCACCCGGCGTATAGGCATCGTCCGACCGGATTTTCCGCTCTGCGGTATAGCGGTTGACCATCGAATCCATATTGCCCGATGTCACGCCGAAATACAGCCGTGGCCGTCCGAGTGCCCGGAAATCATCTGCCGATTTCCAGTCCGGTTGGGCGATGATACCGACTCTGAATCCCTGAGCTTCCAGAACCCGTCCGATAATGGCTGCACCGAAACTCGGATGATCGATATAGGCATCCCCTGAGACGATGATGATGTCGCAGACATCCCAGCCGAGTGTATCCATTTCCTTTCTCGACATCGGCAAAAAAGGTGCGGCACCGACCCGCTTCACCTTGCGTGAAACATAGGAAAAAATGTTTTTCGGAACGACCGTCATATCGAAAACCGTAAAAATGGAAGAATATTCACCCAGTATACGGATGAATGAAGCAAAACCAAAGCACGGTCATGCCGGATAACATGCAAGGAAGAAAAACTCCGGCCTCTATTCCGGTTTCGGATAGCTGACTTCCAGAATGACCAGTTCCTCGACACCATTGGGCGTGTGCAAGGTCACCGTATCGCCTTCCCGCGCCTTGATGAGTGTTTTCGCCATCGGCGATATCCAGCTGATTTTCCCTTGCAGTGGATCAAACTCGTCAATGCCGACGATGGTCACGGTATTTTCCTCGCCGTTTTCCCGCTCATAGGTTACCGTCGCGCCAAAGAATATCCGGTCATTGCCATAGTGGATACTAGGATCGAATTCCTCCGCTGCTTCGATCCGTTTGACCAGAAAACGGATACGGCGGTCGATTTCGCGAAGCCTGCGTTTGCCATAAATGTAATCTCCGTTTTCCGAACGATCGCCATTGGATGCCGCCCATGAAACGATCTGGACAACTTGCGGTCTTTCACGGTCGATTAATTCCAGCAGCTCGTCCTTCAGCTTTTTCAGACCAGCAGGAGTAATGTAATTCTTGAATCCGGCCGGAAGTACCGGCATACCGGTATCCAGCTCGTCATCGTTATCCGTTTCTTTTGTAAAAGCCTTGCTCATCGTTCGCCTGTCCATCGGTATAACACATACCGTTGTCTTATATATCGTCCGATACCGGAAATTCAACGGGAAAGACAGACTCGCTGTCCCGGCCGTTTCTTCCCTGACATACAACAAAGCCTGACGCCACTTGCGCGGCATCAGGCTTTCCGCACAACCGGATTTTTCTATTCAGCTATCGCCAAAGAAAGGTTCAGCTGGTTTTTGACCATATCTTCAGGCACCGGCGCCGAATGCTTGCGTTCATATTCCAGTCTGCTGAGATAATCGGCCGATACGTCTCCGGTAATATACACACCATCGAAACAGGATGCCTCGAAATGTCTCAGGGCTGGATTGATATCGGTAACAGACTGTTTCAGGGCATCCAGATCCTGATAAACAAGTGCATCGGCCGTCATTTCCTGCCTGACCTGCTCATCGGTACGGCCATAGGCGATCAGTTCCTCACGGGTTGGCATGTCAATACCGTAAACGTTCGGGAATTTGACAGGAGGTGCCGCGGATGCGAAAACCACCCTGGATGCACCGGCCTCACGCACCATCTGAACAATTTCCTTGCAGGTCGTGCCGCGCACAATGGAATCATCGACCAGCAGGACGCTCTTGCCCTTGAATTCCGAACCGATTGTATTCAGTTTCTGGCGGACGGAACGTTTCCGGACAGCCTGCCCCGGCATGATAAACGTCCGGCCGATATAACGATTCTTGATAAGGCCCTCACGATATTCGATGCCCAGTTTCAGGGCAAGCTGAATGGCTGCAGGCCGGGAAGAATCCGGAATCGGCATGACGACATCAATATCTCCGGTCGGAATTTCACGTTTGATTTTATCAGCCAGATGTTCACCCATTTTCAGGCGAGTGGCATAAACCGACGCACCATCAATCAGTGAATCGGGACGAGCCAGATAGACGTATTCGAAAATGCAGGGATTCAGGCTCGGATTCTCGGCGCACTGCTGGTTGTACAGATTGCCGTCTGTATCGATGAAAATCGCCTCACCCGGCATGACGTCCCGCAGGAAACGGAATCCGAGTCCTTCCAGTGCGACCGACTCGCTGGCCACCATATATTCCGTTCCGGCATCCGTTTCAGCGAACCCGATACAGAGGGGACGGATACCGTAAGGATCGCGGAAAGCCAGAATCCCGTAACCGGCAATATGGGCGACCGCCGCATAAGCGCCCCGAACCCGCTTGTGCAGCACGGAAACGGCACGAAAAAGCGAGGAAGGATCCAGCGAATAGCCGCTTGTCGCTTCACGCATTTCGTGTGCCAGCACATTCAGCAACACTTCCGAATCGGAATTGGTATTGATATGACGCCGGTCATTTCTGAACATTTCACCCTTTAACTGTTCGCAATTGGTCAGATTGCCGTTATGGGCAAATGTAATGCCGAAAGGAGCATTGACGTAGAAAGGCTGCGCTTCTTCCTCGTTCTTGGATGAACCGGCTGTCGGATAACGGACATGACCGATTCCACAATTACCCGGAAGTGCTCGCATGTTGCGTGTACGGAAAACCTCTCTGACCAGACCGTTCGCCTTGAACATGGCAAACTTGCCGTTATTGCAGGTCGCAATACCGGCAGCATCCTGTCCACGATGCTGCAAAAGCTGCAACGCATCGTAAATCAGTTGATTGACAGGGGCCTTGGAAACAATACCAACAACGCCACACATAGTGGACTCCTCAATCAAAAATTATGAAAAACGAAAACTGCATAAAATACATCGAATCAATAATGAATGTATTCCACAAAATAGCCCGGCAGATACGGCATGACCGTTCTCGCCGTCGCTTCGGCCATCGGTGAAAACATCGCATTTCTCCAGAACGGCTGCTGTGGTATTCTCGTCATGCCGCAAACCAGAACCAAGACAAGTGCAATCAGAGCACCTTTCGCCAGCCCGAAGAACGCTCCCAGAAAACGATCCATGAATGTCAGCCCGCTGGCGCGAAGTACCAGACTGGCCAGTTTCGCGAAAAACATCATGATGATCCGCGTTCCGACAAACAGCACGACAAACGTGACGATTATTCTCAATACATCCCCTGAAATCGCATGGGGCAACCAGGGTTCCAGCACGTCCCCATAATGGATCGCCACATAAAACGCGACGATCCAGCTGACCAGCGAAATGACTTCCCTCACCAAGCCACGTGTCAGGCTGATGAGCATCGAACCGATCAGCAAAACCAGCAGAATATAGTCGAAAGCCGTCAAAACACGATTCCTGCGGTCATATCAATTCGATACCAGCGTACAGGACAACCCCATTGCCTTGAGCCTGGAACAGACATTATCCACTTCGTTTTTCCCTGAAAGGGGGCCGATTCTCACGCGAATCCGTTCCTCCCCGTTTTTCGCTCTTACTTTCTGCGTATGGGAACGGATTCCGGCTTTCGAAAGGCGTGCCTGTAACTCGTTCACTTTCTGCTGCGATGCCAAGGCAGCCACCTGAATCATCTGACTCCCCGATTGTGAAGATGCATTGTTTTTGTCGGCGATCATTTTCCCGATCGGATCAGCATCCGCATCCGCCTTTGCTTTTTCCTGCCGTGCCTTTTCGGCCTTCAGCTGTTTTTCCGATGCTTTCTGACGCTGTTCCTTTTCCTGATCCTGCATGACAAGCGGTTTTTCCTGCATTGCGGCCACAGCGTCATCTTTCACGGCAACGGTCGTCTGTACCATGCCGGCCGTCTGCCCTGCATCCTGATCGGACCGGACAACCGGTGCGATGCCATCGGTCGATGAACCACTCGTATCGGCGGCAGGAGCTGCCATCCGGTTATCTGCTACCGTCTGAACCAATCTGTCTCTGGAGGGTATGTCGATCAGCAGATCGGGCGTCGCCTGCCTGGGTTTCGATTCGAAAATCAAGGGCAACACGATGACTGCCGCCAGAACCAGTGTGACGGATCCAACAAGACGCCTGCGTGCCCTTTTCTTTTCCGGCAGATGAGGATCATCGGAACTGTTCTGCCCTGGCACTTTCTTACGGTCGACACCATCTGCCACAAACCGGCCATCGGCATCGGACGGCCTGTCGGCATCGGACTTCGACCTGCCCCAGCGGAAAAAGGAAAAACGGCTCATGCAATCAATATTGGTTGGAGAGAATTCAGGCCACCGTCCTCCGTGACCCCCGTGACGACCCAAAACGATCCGAATGCCACTATTCTATCATTTTTCATGGCATTATTTCTTGCGCTGGCAAAAGCATCCACGGCATGATGATAAACGGTTATGCACTGGCTGGTTCTACCCCGTGTAATACCTGCCGCAATCAGTTTCTGTTTCAGTACCTCCGCGGTCGCTGCACGCGGCAGCGGCAAATCTGTCAGATACCACCGGTCAACACAATCTTTCATGATAGTGATAACCCCGTCGATATCCTTGTCTGCCATGGCTCCGAATACAGCATGCGTCATGCCGGACGATCCCATTTCACCCAGATTTTTGGCCAGCACGGCTGCGGCATGTGGATTGTGTGCCACATCCAGAATGATCGCAGGATCGTTTTGCAGAATCTGGAAACGTCCTGCCAGCCGAGTATGGACAAGTCCCTGCCCGATAATATCCGGCATAACCGGCAAACGGGATTGCAATGCCTCGATGACAGCAAGAACCGTCGTAGCGTTATGAATCTGGTTATCGCCATACAATGAGGGATGGGGCAATCCCGTCATAGTTCTTTCCCCGATATAATCCCATGTTTCGCCATATGCCCGGCATGAATAGTCCCGGCCGAATATTTTCAGGTCTGCACCGGCTTGCCGTGCATGCGTAACCAATGAATCGGGTGGATCGATATCTCCATAAAAAGCAATGTGGCCATTACGGAAAATCCCGGCTTTTTCAAAACCGATTTTCTCGCGTGTGTCTCCCAAATATTCGACATGATCAATCGCGACATTGGTCACGACAGCCACATCGGCATCAATCAGATTGACGGCATCCAGACGGCCTCCCAGCCCGACTTCCAGCACAACGACATCCAGTTCCGATTCGGCAAACAGTTTCAATGCCACCAATGTCGTGAATTCGAAAAAAGTCAGAGCAACATCACCACGAGCCGCCTCGACCGCCTCGAAATACCCGACGAGTGTTTCATCATCGACCATTTCCCCGTCAATTGTCATTCGCTCGCTGAAACAGTGGATATGGGGAGAAGTATACAGGCCGACACGATAACCCGCTTCTTTCCAGATCGTCTGCAACATGGCACAGGTCGATCCCTTGCCATTGGTTCCGCCCACAGTGACCACAGGACATCCGAAACGGATGCCCAGACGTTCTTTCACTATCCGGATTCTTTCCAGTCCCATCTCGATATTTTTCGGATGCAGACTTTCCACAAAATGCGTCCATTCCGATAGAGAACGATGCAGTACCCCACTTTTTTGCACGGCCATTTTTCCAAACACTGTTGTGAAAACGATTGAAAAATATAATCCATAACCGAAACACCCACCCTCTGCAGAATGGATGTTTCCGGTTTCATGCCATGACTTTTCAGGAAGCCGATTCGGCCGGCATACCCTGCAGCATGGCCAGCAAATGGAACAATTCTTCCCTCAGTTCCCTGCGATCTACAATCCGGTCGATCGCCCCCTTTTTCATCAGGAACTCGGAACGCTGGAATCCTTCCGGCAGTTTTTCTCGCACGGTATTCTCGATCACACGGGGTCCGGCAAATCCGATCAGTGCTTTCGGTTCCACCAGAACGACATCGCCCATAAAAGCAAAAGAAGCCGATACACCACCCATTGTCGGGTCGGTCAGAACGGAAATGTAAGGCAGTTTTTCCTCTGCCAGACGGGTCAGAATCATATTGGTTTTCGCCATCTGCATCAGCGAAAGCAACCCCTCTTGCATGCGTGCACCACCACTGGCGGTAATACAGACGAAAGGAACCCTTTTTGTGATCGCTTCCTTGACGCCGCGGACGAAACGCTCTCCGACAACAGAACCCATGGAACCTCCCATGAATTCAAATTCAAAACAGGCAACAACAACCGGCAGAGACTTGATGGAACCACCGACAACAATCAGCGCATCCGTCTCTCCCGTGGCTTTTTCTGCCGCTTTCAGACGATCCGGATATTTTTTGCTGTCTCTGAACTTCAGGGAATCATACGGCAATGCCGTATGGCCGACATCGTAACGTCCTTCCGGATCAAGCAGTACATTCAGCCTGTCCCTTGCACGGATCCGCATGTGATGGCTGCATTTCGGACAGACATGTATATTCGATTCCAGATCGGTCCGGTACAAAACGGCTTCACATGACGGGCACTTGACCCACAAACCTTCCGGCACGACCCGCCGGGGGTTCGTCTGATGCTGGATTCTCGGGGGAAGCAACTTGTCAAGCCAACTCATAAAATCTCCTGATCAAACAGGCCATCGTTTCAAAACGATGGCCTGTTCTGTCCTTTATCTAGCCTCAAATTTCAATCGACAGTTTCGCTGTCACAGGACGTCTTTATAACCTTTATGGCGTCATTCGTCCAGTGCCTTGCGAATCCCCGCCAGAAAAGTCCTGACGGCATCAACCGCCTTTCCCTGTTCCGTGCAGTCCAGCTCCTGTATGATGCGACTGCCGATTACGACTGCATCGGCCGCTGCACCAAGCATCCTGGCTGTCGCGACATCGCGGATACCAAAACCGACACCAACCGGAATGGTAACGTATTTTCTGATTTTTTCAATGCGCGATATTACTTCACCAACATCCAGATTTCCCGAACCGGTCACGCCTTTCAGTGAAACATAATAAATATATCCTCCCGCCATTTTGCCAACTTTTTCGATCCGTTCATCTGTCGAGGTCGGAGCAAGCAGGAAAATCATGTCCATGTTTTTCGACCTGAGCGCCTCGGCAAAACTGGCACCTTCCTCCGGCGGATAATCGACAACCAGTACGCCATCTACACCTTTTTCCGCCGCCCTGTCCACAAAGACTTCCATTCCCATCCGCTCGATCGGATTGGCATATCCCATCAAAACGACAGGAGTAGTCCGGTTGCGTGTACGGAATGTTCCGACAATATCCAACACTTTTTTCAGGGTCATGCCTTTTTTAAGTGCCACTTCCGACGCATGCTGGATAACGGGACCATCGGCCATCGGATCTGAAAACGGAACACCCAGCTCGATGACATCCGCGCCGCCGTCCACCAGTGCATGCATCAGAGAAACGGTCATATCCGGATCAGGGAAACCGGCCGTAATGAAAGGAATCAGTCCTTTTCTGTTCTGCTTCTTCAGTAAATCGAGTGTTTGTTGTATACGAGACATAATCAATCCTGTTCTTCAAATTCAGTCTGCAATCGTTCTCTCCGCTGAAAACGGGCTACCATTTGATTCCGGCCCGCAAGGCGACGGTATGCATATCCTTGTCACCGCGTCCGGAAAGATTGACCAGAATGATTTTGTCTTTCGGCAAGGTCGGCGCCAGTTTGACCGCACAGGCCAGTGCATGGCTCGACTCCAGGGCAGGAATGATTCCCTCGATCCGGCAACAATCGTGAAAAGCGGCAAGCGCTTCTTCATCATTGATACCGACATAAGTCGCCCGTCCGCAATCCCTCAGCCAGGCATGTTCAGGCCCGACTCCCGGATAATCGAGACCGGCCGATACGGAACAGGTATCAATGATTTGACCGTCCCCATCCTGAAGCAGATAAGTCCGGTTGCCATGCAGAACACCCGGCGTACCGCCGCTCAGTGAAGCGGCATGGCGCCCTGTTTCGATTCCCTCGCCGGCCGCTTCCGCTCCGACCAATTTGACATCCCTGTGATCGATATAGGGATAGAAAATACCCATGGCATTGGAACCTCCACCCACGCAGGCGACAATGACATCCGGCTGCCGCCCTGTCAGTTCCGGCATCTGGACGAGACATTCTTCCCCGATGACCGACTGGAAATCGCGCACCATCATCGGATAGGGATGAGGTCCTGCCGCCGTACCAATAATGTAAAAAGTCGTTTCGATATTGGCCACCCAGTCACGCATGGCTTCATTCAGAGCATCTTTTAGCGTTTTCGAACCGGATTCGACCGGCACGACAGACGCACCGAGAAGTTTCATTCGATACACATTCTGCGCCTGACGCTCGACATCCTCGCTGCCCATATATACATGACATTCCAGACCGAAACGCGCACAGATCGTGGCGGTCGCCACACCGTGCTGCCCGGCACCGGTTTCCGCGATAATGCGCTTCTTGCCCATCCGTTTCGCCAGAAGTGCCTGACCGATCACATTATTGATCTTGTGAGCTCCCGTATGATTTAGGTCTTCCCGCTTTAGATAAATTTGTGCTCCGCCCAGCATATCGGACCAGCGTGAGGCATAGTAAACAGGGGATGGTCGCCCGACGAAATGTTTCAGCTCGTAACGGAACTCGGCCAGAAAACCGAGATCGTTTTTGTAACGGGCATAAGCCTGATTCAGCTCATCTAGTGCGTGAATCAGGGTCTCGGAAACAAAAATGCCGCCATAGGGACCGAAATGACCATGTTCATCCGGCAAACGGTATCCAGATGCTTCAAACAGCGCTCCTGTAGCGCTGTAACAGTCTTTTTCTTTCATGAAAATCTCTCTTGCAATGCAATGGCTCAGCCATCTGCATGAAACGGATCGACAATTGCCGGTTATTCTGTTCAGGCTCTTTCATCCGCTTTCCGGACAGCCCGAATGAATGCATGGATTTTTCCGGCATCCTTGATGCCGCGTGCCGCTTCCACACCACTGCTGATGTCAACGGCAAACGGACGCAGTTGCGCAATCGCACCAGCGACATTTTGCGCGCTCAAGCCACCACTCAAAACGACCCGAGGCCCGATTTCTTTTGACACGAGAGACCAATTAAAAACCTTTCCCGCTCCGCCATAGGCATCCGTAAAGGTATCTAGCAACAAGCCTTTGAAAAACGGACTGGCATTGCGATAAATCCGCTCATATTGTAACAAATCATTAGCCGTTGTATCCGGCCTGACACGAAAAACCCTGATAAAAGGCAGGTTGGACGCAACAGCCGCTTCATGACACTGTCCGGGTGTTTCGTCTCCGTGAAACTGCAAAAGCGACAGACGGACCTGCCGTGCCGTTTCCGCCACATCGGCGGCTTCTGCATTGACGAAAAGTCCGACCGAAGAGACAAAAGCGGGAAGAGTCGAAGCAAGTGACGCCGCCATGGTAGCCGGGACAAAACGGGGACTTTCCGGATAGAAAACAAATCCCAGTGCATCCGCGCCGGCTTCAACTACCGTCCGGACGTCTTCCTCCCGCGTCAGTCCGCAGATTTTGATTCGAGTTCGAGTCATGATAGGTTAGTTAAATAATGTCTTGTATTCCGGCAAAAAATACCGGTTATGGAAACACATCTTCTCGTTGCGGCAATCCCCATTTATTCTCATAGAACACCCGCGACAGATAAAGCCCGTCCGGCATGAATGTCGGTGCGGCTTTCGACCGGTCTCGACCGTCCAGCAATTTCCCAATCCATTCCGGCGGCTGATTGTCCTTGCCGACCTCGATCAGCGAACCGACGATATTACGGATCATGTGATGCAGGAATGCATTCGCCTCGAAAGTGAAAACGATCAGGTCACCCTGTCTTTCAATACCAATGTGATTCATGGTTTTCACCGGCGTAATCGACTGGCATTCCGCTGCCCTGAATGCGGAAAAATCATGCTCGCCAAGCAGAAATGCCGCCCCTTTCCGCATCAGAGCACAATCGAGAGGACGAAAAACCCATCCCGCCCGGTTTTTCCACAACGGAGAACGGACAGGGTTGTTATAGATCAGATAACGATAGCGTCGGGCCACCGCACTAGAACGGGCATGAAACCCTTCTTTTCCCCCCGGAACTTCGCAGGCCCAGCGGACTGCAATCGATACCGGCAGATAGGAATTGATACCGCGCACCCATGAAACCGGTAAACGGTCAAGACCGGTATCGAGATGCACGACCTGTTCGGACGCATGCACACCTGCATCGGTCCGCCCGGCACAAGTTGTTGCAATCGACATCCGTGTAAACTGCCGGATCGCTACCTCAAGCTGATCCTGAACGGTCATGCCATCCGGTTGCGTCTGCCATCCCCTCCATCCGGTACCGTCATACTCGATCCCCAACGCAATCCGCTTCATTCCTTTCCATCCATTTATCCACCAGGCTGTTATTTTACCTATTTACCGCCTATCTGATTTTTCATCAAACTTCCCACCTTGACAACAAACTTCTGCCAAGTACAAAACAGCCCCCTGCTGAAAACATCGGACATCTTTCTAAACCGCCAGCAAACAACAGTACTGTTCAGGATTTCCCGGGACCATAAATCAGAAGAAAAGCTTCAATAGCAATATCGATCTTTTTGCGGAACGCATCCGCACCGGGCGGATCTCCGTAACTGAAAAGGGAACACTCAAACAACTCTGCTTTCAAAAGTGCAAACAGCTGGGCAGCTGCGATCCCGGCGTCTGCCTTGCGCAACTGTCCACGTTCCATGAATTCTTCCAGAAAAACAGCAATACGTTTCAAACCGGTGCGCGGACCGGATTCATAAAACCGGCTGCCGGTTTGTGACCTTCCCGATTCCTCTACTGCCAGACGGTAAAGTTTCTGAAACTCCGGCAGACAAATCATCCTCATGAACTTTTCACCGAAGTTTCTCAGGATAACGGCGATATCTTGCGGCGAATTTTCGACTTCGGTGAAAACTTCCTCCATCCGATTCCGGTAACCTTCCGGAATGACGGAAACGGACTGGTCCAAACAGGCCACGACTTCATCGCTCTTTCTGTCAGCGGCAATACTCATCACTTCCTGAAAAAGCGTTTTTTTCGATGAGAAATAGCCGTACAGTGTCGCCTTCGATCCTCCCAGCCGGGAGGCAATCTCGTTCATCGATGCCTTTTCATATCCCATTTCACAAAAAACTTCATGCGCTACATCTAGAATGGCATTCCGCTTGATTTCCGTTTTTCTTCTCATTTTCTGCACCAACCTGTACGCTTATTGTTGACACTCCCAATAAAATCACTATAATAAAACTGTACCGTACAGTTTTATTATAAGAATTATGACATTATTCAGCAATTTTCGCATATACCGGTTCAATATACTGATATCGGGCCTGTTTTTTACAGGCAGTACCCTGTTACTGAACGGTTGCGCGCCGATTCCCCCCAACGGAATATCCCCGGATATGAAACCGGCTGACCAATATGAAGTCGATCAGTCTTTTTCCGCTCCACTTCGGGAATGGCCCGATGAAAAATGGTGGGAAAGTTACCACGACCGCCAACTTGATGGCCTGATCGAGGAAGCCTTGCAGCATTCGCCATCCATGACGATCGCTGCGGCACGGCTCCGTTATGCGGCATCACTGGCACGACTAGCCAGTTCCACGTTGTATCCACAGGTCAGCACGGATGCATCCGGTACCGTGCAAAAACTGAGCTACAACTACGACATGCCCGATTATCTGGTTCCGAACGGTACACACGGGTATGCTTCCATGGCACTGAATTTCAGCTGGGAGCTGGATTTCTGGGGCAAGAACCGTGCAGCCCTCAAAGCGGCCACCTCCGAACAACAGGCCGCTGCCGCTGACATGGCGCAGGCTCGTCTGGTACTGGCGTCCTCCATCGCATCGGAATATGGCGAACTGGCCCGCCTGTACGCCATCGCCGATATGGTCTCATCTGTTGCTCGTGTCCGGAAAAAAAATCTGGAACTGTTTGAAAAACGGCATCATTTCGGACTGGAAACACAGGCAAGTGTCGAACAGGCAAAAGCCAGACTGGCCAGTACAGAAGAAGAGTGGCTGTCGCTGGACAAACAGATCGGAGTGCAACGCAACAAGCTGGCGGCTCTGATAGGCGCCGGTCCTGATCGTGGTCTCAGAATCGCCCCGCCGATGCTGGATCTGGCTGCCTCATTCGCACTGCCACCGGAATTGCAACTGGATCTGCTCGGACGGCGACCGGATATCGTGGCGGCCCGTTTGCGTGTGGAGTCGACAGCCAGTTCTATTGAAAAACAGAAAGCGGAATTCTATCCGAACATCAACTTGTCGGCATTTATCGGATATCAGGCCATGGGACTGGACAAGGTGTTCAAGTCCGGTTCCGATTTCGGTGGCATCGGTCCTGCCATATCCCTGCCTGTTTTCACTGGCGGCCGCCTGAGTGCCCAACTGGAAGGCGCCCGTGCCGAACACGACGAAGCGATCGGTCTTTATAACCAGACCGTCACCAGAGCGCTGCAGGAAGTCGGCGATGCCGCGTTAAGTCAGAAGAAACTGATACAGCAATTGGAAAAAATCGGCATGGCCGCAGAATCCGCACGTGAAGCGCACCGCCTGATTCAAAACCGTTATC
This sequence comes from Oscillospiraceae bacterium, assembly GCA_963655605.1. Classification (GTDB taxonomy): domain Bacteria; phylum Pseudomonadota; class Gammaproteobacteria; order Burkholderiales; family Burkholderiaceae_D; genus Oxalobacter. The sequence continues at coordinate 29,478 of CAVKGJ010000063.1, read as the reverse complement.
AGGGCGGACTGGCCAATTATCTGGAAGTCCTGTCGGCCGAGGAAGCTCTTCTGAATACACTCAGAACACAAAGCGATCTGCAATCGCAGGTTTTCGTGCTGGATGTGGCACTGGTCAAGGCACTTGGTGGTGGATACCGGATGCAGGAGCTAGCTGGCAAAACTCAGCCGGCCACTGGAAAATAAACCGGCTCCTGCCGAACCAACGAGGAACAATTTCAAATGGAAAGCAACATGGAAACAATCTCTCCTGAAGAAACAGCAGAACTGCAAAAAAACCGTCTCAAACGCAAACGGCTTTTCATCGTTTTCTTTACCGTTATCATTCTTTGCGCATCAGCGTTTGGGGCTTACTGGTATTTTTACGCTTCACGGTTCGTTTCGACCGACAATGCCTATACGGCAACGGAAGTCGCACAGGTCACGCCTTCCGTTTCCGGTACCGTTCAGGATGTTCTTGTCGTCGATACCCAGACGGTGAAAAAAGGAGATATTCTGGTCATCATCGACGAGATTGATGCGCGTCTGGCCCTGAATCAGGCGACAGCGGACGAAAATCAGGCGCGAGCCCAGCTGGCGGCAGCCTGTGCCGATTTGAAGAAGACCAGTATCGATCTGCAAAGACGGAAAGCACTGATCGACTCCGGTTCCGTTTCGGGAGATGAACTGACCACTGCGGAAAACGCCTATGAATCGGCAAAAGCGCGAATTGACGAGGCAAAAGCATCGATCGCACAGGCACAGGCACGTGCCGAACAAGCCAAGGTCGATTTGTCCCGCACCATCCTGCACGCTCCGGTCAATGGCGTGATTTCCAAACGGACCGTCCAGATCGGACAGAAAGTACAGGCCGGTGTTCCGTTGCTGGCCGTCGTACCCATACAGGATATCCATGTCGACGCCAATTTCAAGGAAGGCCAGCTGACAAACGTTCGTCCAGGGCAGAAAGCGGAAGTCGTATCGGATATTCACGGTTCATCTGTGGTTTACCACGGAATCGTGGATGGCTTTTCCGGTGGTACCGGTTCGGCATTCGCCCTGATTCCTGCCCAGAATGCAACCGGGAACTGGATCAAAGTCGTACAGCGTCTTCCTGTCCGCATCCAACTGGACCCGGAAGAACTGAAAGCCAACCCGTTACAGGTCGGATTGTCGATGACTGTCACAATCGATACTGCCGGTGGGCAGTGAATCCTGCTTCTAGACAACCATACCGGTACACATTTTTAGTTTGGAACACTCCATCATGAAACAGGAATCCGATACCGAATTCCGGGGTCCGATGCTCTGGATAGCGGCACTTGTACTGACGGCGGGAAATTTTGTTGCCGTACTGGACTCGACCATCGCCAATGTTTCTGTTGCCCATATTGCCGGCGATCTTGGCGCCAGCAACAGCCAGGGCACTTGGGTTATCACATCGTATGCCGTGGCGGAAGCCATTACCGTACCGCTGACCGGCTGGCTGACCCGGCGCTTCGGTACAGTACGCGTTTTCCGTTATGCCTTGATCGCCTTCGGTATCTGTTCCGCCCTGTGCGGACTGGCTCATTCGCTGGGATTTTTGATTCTTGCCCGAGTCCTGCAGGGGTTTGCCGGCGGACCGCTTATGCCGCTCTCGCTGACACTGCTGCTACGCATCTTTCCGAAAAACAAGGCAGGTATCGCCAACGGTTTGTGGGCCACCACCACACTGGTGGCTCCTGTGATCGGTCCCATCCTGGGCGGATGGCTATGCGATGAGTACTCCTGGCCCTGGATCTTCTATATCAACGTCCCTATCGCCATCCTGTGCGGTTTTGTGCTTTATCTGCTCTTCATCCACCACAAAGAAGAAGCACAAAGGCATCCCATCGACAAGATCGGCCTGTTGCTGTTGATCATCTGGGTAAGTGCCTTGCAAATCATGATGGATGAAGGAAAAGACAAGGACTGGTTCGCATCCGGTTACATCATCACACTGGCCATTATCGCCGCCATTGGATTTGCGGCATTCATGATCTGGGAACTCACTCAGGACAAGGATCCCATCGTGGATTTGAGTGTTTTCCGGCATCGCGGATTTTCCTCCAGTGTCCTGACCCTTTCACTGGCGTTCGGCGCTTTTTTCGGCATCAATGTCCTGACCCCTCTGTGGTTGCAGACCAATATGGCCTATACCGCTACATGGGCCGGTCTGGCAACGGCATGGACAGGCGTGTCCGCCCTGTTGATTTCACCTCTCGCGACGACCCTGTCCACCCGGATAGACGGCCGCAAGCTGGTATTTTTCGGTGTATTGTGGATGGGAGCGGTCACATTCGTCCGCAGTTTCCTGAATACCGATGTGGATTACTGGACAATCTCCATTCCCCTTCTTGTCATGGGATTCGGACTACCTTTTTTCATGATTCCGATCTCGGGACAGGCCATGATAAGCGTAAATCCCGAGGAAATGGATTCCGCCGCCGGACTGATGAATTTTCTGCGGACACTGTCAGGCGCGTTTGCAACCTCACTGGTCAACACCGTATGGGAAAACCAGACCAATTACAAGCATGAACAACTTTCGGTATTGATCAACTCATCCAACACCTATTTCCGCAACCTGATCGAATCGGGTATTGATGCCGAAGTTGCACGGGGCATTATCGACCAGATCACCACTAGCCAGAGCGTGATGCTAGCAACCAACGACATCATGTTGTACAGCAGTGTGGCATTCGCCATCGCTGCGTTCGCAATCTGGCTCGGACCGAGTACCAGAAAACGCTAGACATCTGGCTTGCGCCCCATACGACAAAACGGGCAGGGATCCCTGCCCGTTTCTATATCCACATTTGCCTAGCAATACTTCTATCTGTGGCCTAACCGGATGTTTTACGGATGAAAATACCGTTTCTAATCCAGAAGGCTTACTCCAGAATGATCCGCAACATGCGGCGCAACGGTTCGGCCGCCCCCCACAGCAACTGGTCTCCGACCGTGAACGCGGAAAGGTATTCGCCCCCCATACCGAGCTTGCGCAAACGGCCGACTGGGACCGTCAGACTGCCTGAAACGGCCGCCGGCGTCAGATCGCGGATGGAATCCTCGCGGATATTCGGAACGACCTTCACCCAGGGATTGTGGCTTTTCAGCATGTCCCTGATCTCATCCAGCGGTACATCTTTCTTCAGCTTGATGGTTAATGCCTGCGAGTGGCAACGCATAGCGCCGATCCGCACGCAAAGGCCATCAACGACAATCCGGTTCCCGTCTTTTCTGTCCAGAATCTTATTCGTTTCGGCACCGCCTTTCCATTCCTCACGCGACATGCCATTACCCAGATCGGTATCGATCCAAGGAATCAGATTGCCTGCCAGAGGAACGCCGAACTGTTTCGTCTCGTCTGGTGTCATGTCACGCTGGCGTGCCAGTACCCGACGGTCAATGTCGAGAATGGCAGAGGCCGGATCGTCCAGATTCCCCCGGACTTCGGCATGAATGGAACCGAACTGGGTCAGCAACTCACGCATATGTTGCGCCCCGCCGCCCGAGGCAGCCTGATAGGTCATTGACGTCATCCATTCGACCAGATCCTGCTCGAAAAGACCACCCAGTCCCATCAGCATGCAGGAAACCGTACAATTCCCGCCGATAAAGTTCCTGACGCCTTTGGCCAGACCTTCATCGATCACCTTGCGATTAACCGGATCGAGAATGATCAGTGCATCGTCATTCATGCGCAATTTGGAAGCGGCGTCGATCCAGTAACCGTTCCAGCCGGCCGAACGCAGTTTCGGAAACATGTCCGCCGTATAATCGCCACCTTGGCAGGATATCAGGATATCGCACTTTGTCAGTTCATCAACACTGAAAGCGTCTTTCAGGATAGTTTCGTTTTTCGCCATCGCAGGCGCTTTGCCTCCGATATTCGACGTGGTGAAGAAAACGGGTTCAAACAACGCGAAATCGTTTTCCTCCTGCATACGCTGCATCAGCACGGAACCGACCATGCCACGCCAGCCAATCAATCCTACCAGTTTCATCTTTTCACCTGATCCAGTCATCTCCAAGCGTCTTACAGCGCCGCTACGACAGCGTCTCCCATTTCTTTCGTACCGACGCGCTTCGTGCCTTCCTCGTAAATGTCACCGGTACGCAAACCGTCAGAAAGCACTTTCTTGACCGCCTTTTCGACACGGTCAGCCTGCTCGTCCATATTCAATGAGTAACGGAGCATCATGGCGGCAGACAGGATCTGCGCCAGCGGGTTGGCGATACCTTTTCCGGCAATATCCGGAGCGGAGCCATGTGACGGTTCGTAAAGCCCCTTGTTGTTTTCATCCAGTGAGGCGGATGGCAACATGCCGATGGAGCCGGTCAGCATGGCGGCAGCATCGGACAGAATATCACCGAAAATGTTTCCGGTCAGAATAACATCCAGCTCCTTCGGCGCGCGCACCAGCTGCATGGCGGCATTGTCCACATACATATGATCCAGCCTGACGTCCGGATAATCCTTCGAGACATCGATCACGATTTCACGCCAGAGCTGGGAGGTTTCCAGCACATTGGCTTTGTCAACGGACGTCAAACGCTTGTTGCGTTTCTGCGCTGTCCGGAAACCGACATGGGCGATACGGCGGATTTCCGGTTCGGAATAACGCATGGTGTCAAACCCTTCGCGAGTGCCCTTGAAAGGACCGTCTGGCGCCGTACGATGCCCCCTCGGCTGGCCGAAATAGATATCGCCGGTCAGCTCGCGGACGATCAAAAGGTCAAGTCCCGACACAACTTCCGGTTTCAGCGTGGAGGCGCCAGCCAGTTCCGGATAGAGAATGGCCGGACGAAGATTGGCGAACAGTTTCAGATTCTTGCGCAACCCCAGAATGGCCTGTTCCGGACGCAGGGAACGCTCCAGCGTATCATATTTGAAATCTCCGACTGCGCCGAACAGAATGGCATCCGCTTCCCTTGCCAGTTTCAGTGTGGATTCCGGCAAGGGATGACCATGGGCCGCATAACCGGCACCGCCGACATCGGCCCATTCCATTTCAAAATTTTCTCCAAGCGCATTTAAAACCCGAACGGCTTCATTCATAATTTCCGGGCCGATTCCGTCACCCGGCAGAATTGCAATCTTCACGTTTTTTCCTCTCTTGTCCGGCGCATTTTCCAACAGGATGCGCCTGTTCCCGTTTTACAAAACCCGTGTCAAATCGTATTGGCCAACCAAGGCTGTGCGGCAATATGGCGTTTCTCGTATTCCCGGATCTTGTCTGCTTTCTGAAGGGTCAGCCCGATATCATCCAGTCCGTTCATCAGACAGTACTGGCGAAACGGATCGATGGCAAAAGTGAAAACAAGGTTGGCATCTTCGTTTTTGACCACCATTTTTTCCAGATCGATCGTCAACCTGTAACCCGGCTGCGCCAGGACTGCCGCAAACAGTTGGTCAACCTGTTCTTCCGACAGCGTGATAGGCAGAAAACCGTTCTTGAAACAGTTATTGAAAAAGATATCGGCAAAACTGGGCGCGATGACAGCCCTGAATCCATATTGCTGCAAGGCCCAAGGAGCATGTTCACGGGAAGACCCGCACCCGAAATTTTTGCGCGCCAAAAGAATCGATGCGCCCTGATAACGAGGCTGATTCAAAACGAAATCGGGATTCAACGGCCGTCTGGAATTATCCATGCCCGGTTCACCGTGATCGAGATAACGCCATTCGTCAAACAGATTCGGCCCGAATCCCGTCCGTTTGATCGACTTCAGAAACTGTTTCGGGATAATCGCATCGGTATCCACATTGACTCTGTCAAGCGGGACAACCAGTCCGGTATGTACGGTAAATTTTTCCATGATTCAAATCAGTCCGTTCATCTCTTGCCAGTCGACACAAGATCAGGTTTTCCCACTACTTCTCCGGAAAAACCAGTGTCATACAAAAATATTCAAAATGCTACTTTGCTGCGTTTTCGACGGCAGAACCCGCCTTCTGAACATCCTTTCCCAAACCCTGCATGGTATTGCAGCCTGCCAGAAAAGCCACTGCGACCAAAACGGCGATCAACGTTCTCATTTTTTTCTCCTCCGCTCTCAGTGATTCTTGCGTACATCGACAAAATGTCCGGCTATACCGGCTGCCGCGGCCATAGCAGGCGATACCAGATGGGTTCGTCCTCCCTGTCCCTGCCGTCCCTCAAAATTCCGGTTGGACGTGGAAGCGCAACGTTCGCCCGGAGCAAGCCTGTCATCGTTCATCGCCAGGCACATGGAACAACCCGGTTCGCGCCACTCGAAACCCGCCTCGGTGAAAACCCTGTCCAGACCTTCCTTCTCCGCCTGTTCCTTGACTCGTCCCGACCCGGGGACAACCATCGCCAGTTTGACGCTGGCCGCCCGTTTTTTTCCCCTGACAACCGCAGCGGCAGCCCTCAGATCCTCAATGCGCGAATTGGTGCACGAACCGATAAATACCTTGTCGATGGCAATGGACGTGATCGGCATGTTCGGTTTCAGATCCATATATTCCAGTGCCCGGATAATGGCATTGCGGCGAACCGGATCAGCTTCTTTTGCCGGATCGGGCACGGTTCCCTCAATGGACGTCACCATTTCCGGCGATGTTCCCCAAGTGACCTGCGGCAGGATTTCCGAAGCATCCAGCCGGACAGTCGCATCGAACACGGCATCCGGATCGGAATGAAGCGTTCTCCAATAGGCTACGGCCTTGTCCCACTGTGCCCCTTTCGGCGAAAACGGACGGCCTCTCACATAATCGATCGTTGTATCGTCCACAGCCACCATACCGGCACGTGCACCTGCTTCAATGGCCATATTGCACAACGTCATGCGACCTTCCATTGACAGGGAACGGATCGCGGAACCGGCAAATTCAATGGCATATCCCGTACCGCCGGCCGTACCGATCCTGCCAATTACGGCCAGCACAATATCCTTCGCCGTCACACCATCAGGCAATGTACCTTCCACTTCCACTAGCATGGATTTCGACTTTTTCGCCAGCAACGTCTGGGTTGCCAGAACATGTTCCACCTCGGATGTTCCGATACCATGCGCCAGACAACCGAAAGCGCCATGCGTCGAGGTATGCGAATCGCCGCAGACAACTGTCATGCCGGGAAGCGTCGCTCCCTGTTCCGGCCCGATGACGTGCACAATGCCCTGGCGCTTGTCCGACATGTTGAAATACGTCAGGCCATACATTTTCGCATTGTTGTCCAGCGTTTCGACCTGAAGGCGTGAAATCGGATCGGTAATGGGGCCATTCCGGTTCTGTGTCGAAACATTATGATCGGCTACCAGCAGATTGGCGGAATTCCTCCAGGGCTTGCGACCGGTCAGTCGCAAGCCCTCGAATGCCTGCGGACTAGTCACTTCGTGCAGAAGGTGACGGTCGATATACAGAATCGTCGTGCCGTCTTTTTCCGTATCCACTACATGGGATTCCCAGAGTTTGTCGTAGAGAGTCTTTGCCATGATGCCACGTCATATTTTCTGTTAACCAATTTTTTATTATGCCATATTCATCGTCAAACCTGACAGACCGTATGGTTATTCCGTGTCATTTCCGCCCCTGCAGGCGAAATGACAACCAAGCTGTGGAAAAAGCGGCCAGCGACAAGACTGACGCCACCCAGTAAACAGCCTCAGGTGTGAAACAATCCCATACCCATGACAACAAAAATCCTCCAAGTGTTCCGCCTATGCCGTATGACATGCTAATGAAAAGAGCCTGCCCGCGCGCCTGCAACGGACCTGGAAACCATTTCTGGATGGACAGAATGGACGCGACATGATGCGCACCGAATGTGGCGGCATGCAACAACTGCGCCAACAGCAGAATGACGAATGATTCCGCGCCCGCTCCGATCAGTACGAAACGCACAACGGCGGCAAGTAGGCTGGCCAGCATGATGGCCTTGATGCCGAACCGCTTCACTATCGGTGCCTGATAAACGAAAAACACGATTTCGGCAGTGGCACCGATGGCCCACATCAGACCGATCGTGACATTGCCGTATCCCAGTCCGGACAGATAAAGCGAATAAAAGGCATACAATGCTGAATGCGCAGCCAGCATCAAACAGCCCGATATCATGAAAGCCATCACATCGTACCGGAACAGGACATTCAGCACAGATACCTGTTTTCCCCCTACAACCGGCCGTGGCGTCTGGTACAGTTTCAGACTGACCAGCAACACGGCACCCAGAATGACAGCTCCCACCCATGGCATCAGACCGATTCCTGTCCAGTCAAGGACGAATCCGGAAGCAACTGTCATGAGGACATAACCGACAGATCCCCACAATCGCAACTGCCCATATCGGGACATGTTGCCCTGCATTTCCGAAAGAATCAGAGCATCCGACAGCGGTCCCTGTGCGCTGGTGAACAGATTGACGGCGACCATGAAAAAAGCGAAATACCAGAAACCGTTGCCGAAGAAAAATCCGGTGAAAGCGATTAGCGCCGAGGCTGCCGTGAACTGGAGCACGCGTGCACGCTGCCCCGTCCAGTCGGCCATCCACCCCCACAGATTCGGTCCGATGATTCGCATGGCCTGCATCAGTGACATCAGTATGCCAATTTCAAATGCATCGATCCCCCTGAACACCAGATACAGAGTCACGTACGTCGGAAAAACACCGACAAAACTGTAATAGCTGAAGTAGAAAGCGCCGAATCCGAACGACTGCTCCGGCCACGATGATTTGTCCGACACAGATCGTCGCCAAAAATGTTTTTATCTGTCCTGTCCAAACCGGGGCAGACGACCAGTTACCGGTTCCATCAGTTCCTCAACATCCGAGCACTGCGCCCTGTACTGCATGACAGCATCCATCAGAACCAGCGCCAGCATTGCCTCAGCAACTGGAACTGCACGGATTCCGACACAAGGATCATGGCGCCCGGTTGTTTCCACCACCACCGGCTTGCCCCGACTGTCAATCGAACGACGCGGTAAGTGAATCGACGGTGTCGGTTTGACTGCGATGGAAACGCGGATATCTTGTCCGGTTGATATCCCGCCCAGGACACCACCGGCATGATTGCTTGAAAAACCTTCCGGAGTGATCTCATCCCCGTGTTCCGAACCTCTCTGCGCCACCGAGCCGAATCCGTCTCCGATTTCGACTCCCTTGACGGCATTAATCCCCATCATCGCCGCAGCAATCTCGGCATCCAGTTTTCCGAACAGCGGATTGCCCAGACCGACCGGCACACCGGATGCCACCACTTCGACTTTCGCACCAATGGAATCTCCTGCCTTGCGCAAGGCATCCATTCTGTTTTCAAGCTCCGCGATCAGTGCAATATCGTCTGTCGCGGCGAAAAAGGGATTGCCGGATGTAAAATTCCACGACCTGAAAGGAATGACCGTATCGCCAAGCTGACTCAGGCGTCCCTGGATTTCGGTACCGAAATGCAGGCGTAGCCACTTTCTGGCAATAGCTGCTGCACCAACTGTCGCAGCGGTCAGACGTGCCGAAGAACGCCCTCCTCCTCTCGGATCTCGAATGCCGTATTTCATGAAATAAGTGTAATCGCCATGTCCCGGCCGGAAAACATCGGCAATATTGCTGTAATCCCTGCTTCGCTGATCCTGGTTTTCGATCATCAGGGCAACAGGAGTTCCCGTCGTCTTTCCCTGATACACTCCTGAAAGAATGCGGACGATATCCGGTTCCTGACGTTGCGTCACAAACCGGGACGAACCGGGACGGCGGCGATCCAGTTCGGGCTGGATATCGGTTTCGGACAGCACCATACCTGGAGGGCAACCATCAACGATACATCCCAGTGCCGGCCCGTGTGATTCGCCAAATGTCGTAACCGTGAAAAGTTTCCCAAAGGTATTGCCTGCCATAATCCTGCTCATGTTGACGTGAAAAAACGGATTTTAACATTGCCCGTCCCAAAGCGCGTCCGGCACATGCCGATACAGTCGCCGGCTGCCGGATCTACAACAGAAAAGCGCGGTGAACCGCATTCATGCACCAGTCCATTAGCGGGCCCGGCAAAATACCGAGCAGCAGGACCAGTACGCCATTGATTCCGAGCGAGACGGCCATGTCTTTCGGTACATGAATCTTCCTGTCGTCCAGAGGCTCATCGAAATACATGACCTTGACGACCCGCAGATAATAGAAGGCGCCGACCACCGCAAAGAAAATGCCGGTCACTGCCAGCCAGAACAGATCGACATTGACCACTGCCTGGAAAACGGAAAATTTGCCGTAAAACCCGACCAATGGTGGAACGCCGGCAAATGAAAACATGCACAGCAGCATGATCAGTGCATACCATGGATTGCGGCGGTTCAATCCTTTGAAATCCGCCAGTTTTTCTGCTTCGACGCCATTCGCCGACATCATCAGAATGACGCCGAAGGCCCCGAGAGTCGCAAGAACATATACGATGGTGTAATACATGGATGCACTGTATGCAAATACAAACATGGAACCGAAATGTCCCTCTTTCACCCCCGCCAGCATACCCAACAGCATGTATCCCATCTGCGCAATCGTCGAATAGGCCAGCATGCGCTTGATATTGGTCTGCAAGATGGCCGTTATATTGCCCAATGCCATTGACAGCACGGAAATCACGACCAGCATCTGCTGCCAGTCATATGCCATAGGAAGCAGTGCCTCGACCAGAATGCGCAGACAGACGGCAAAACCGGCCAACTTGGGCGCTCCCGCCACCAGAAGGGTCACCGCTGTCGGTGCCCCCTCGAAAACATCCGGCACCCACATATGGAACGGAACGGCACCCAGTTTGAACGCAATCCCCGCTACCACAAACACCACGCCGAAAATCATGATCAGCCGGTTCGTACCGACATATGCCGATATCCTTGCGACTTCCATGAAATCCAGCGATCCCGTCGCGCCATACAGCATCGAAACGCCATAGAGCAGCAGGCCGGAACCGAGTGCGCCCAGAATGAAAAATTTCGTGGCCGCCTCGACCGCCTTCCCGTCGTCACGCTTTAACGCAACCAGTGCGTAAAGCGGGAAGGACATCAGTTCGATACCGAGAAACATAATCAGAAAATCGGCAGCAGAAATGACCACCAGCTGGCCCAGCATCGAAAACAGTGCCAACACATAAAATTCACCACCGAGATGCCCCGCAGTCAGCCGCCTTTCATTGACATACCGGCGTGAATAAACCAGTGTGAACAACATGGCCAGACCGGTACATATTTTTAGCAGATTCGATACAGCATCCGACACGAACGAACCGTTGAAAGTATACACAACCACCTTTGCGCGCAGCAGGAAGAAACTGGCGACCGCACAGGCAAAAACGACCAAAATCGACAGGAAAAACGTGATATCCCGCCGGTTTTGCGGCAAAAACAGATCGATCAGCAAAACAAGCGGTACCGACACAATCAGTATCAGTTCAGGTATGGCAGGAATCAGATTCATCGAATTCATGCTGGGCCATCCGCTCCTTACAGTTTCGATCGAGCGACATGCTCAAGCAGATCGGCCACGGATACCTGCATGACATCGGTTATCCAGGCCGGATAAATCCCGATGGACAGAATGAACGCTGCTATCACCGCCAGAATCAGGAATTCACGTGCCCCGATATCTTTCAGGGAAGCGACTTTCTCGTTGACGATCGGCCCGAACAGCACTCTCTTGGTCATCCACAGGGTATAGGAAGCACCAAGAATCAGTGCTACCGCACCGATGATACCGATCCAGACCTTAGTCTTGACTGCCCCCAGTATAACCATGACTTCCCCGATAAAACCGGATGTTCCCGGTAAACCGCAATTCGCAAATGCGAAAAGCACGAAAAAGGCGGCAAAACGCGGCATAACATGGACGACTCCCCCGTAATCGGCGATCTGCCGGGTATGCATCCGGTCATAGAGCACGCCGACACACAAAAACATGGCGGCAGAAACAAAACCGTGTGAAATCATCTGGACCAGCGCACCATCGACCGTAATGTTTTCGAAAAGGAAGAAACCGAGTGTGACGAACCCCATATGGGCGATCGAGGAATAGGCGATCAGTTTCTTCATATCTTTCTGGACCAGCGCCACAAGACCGATATAAATCACCGCGATCAAAGACAGAACGATCATAAACCATTCCATATAACGGCTAGCATCCGGCAGGATCGGCAAAGTGAAACGGACGAATCCGTACGCACCCAGTTTCAGCATGATGGCGGCCAGAATGACCGAACCGCCCGTCGGCGCCTCAACGTGTGCATCCGGCAGCCAAGTATGTACCGGCCACATCGGAACCTTGACGGCAAATGCGGTCAGCATGGCGATAAACAGCCATATCTGGACATTCAGCGCCAGCGGCGTCATATACCATGTGAAAATATTGAAACTGTTTGTCTGCAAATAGAGGTACAGAATGGCGATCAGCATCGGCAAGGAACCGAAAAAGGTATAGAGGAAAAACTTGAATGCCGCATAAACACGGCGTTCCCCTCCCCAGACACCAATAATGACGAACATTGGTATCAACGTCGCTTCAAAGAAAACGTAGAAAAGCAGACCATCGAAAGTCGAAAAAACGCCGATCATCAGACCGGACAAGACCAGAAAAGCTCCCATATACTGCGCAACCTGCTTCTGAACGGCCGACCAGCTCGATACAACCACCACCAGCGTCATCAGTGCCGTCAATACAACGAGCCACACCGAAATACCATCCACGCCCAGCGCATATTCGACATGAAAAAGCCGGATCCAGGAATGTTTTTCAACAAATTGCATTCCATGAGCGTTCCGGTTGAATTGAACAATGAGAGGCAATGCGATAACAAAGCTTACAACCGCCCCGAAAAGAGACAAATACCGGACGAAAGTCGCTCTTTCATCCTTCCCGGTCACTAGCACCAGCAAGCCGAAAAACACCGGACACCAGATCGCCAGCGACAGGAATGGAACAGTGGAATATGACAGAGTAGGCATAGCTTTCCGATCAAACTTTTTATCTCAAACTGACAGGCACAAACCAGAACAGCAAACACAACAGTCCGATGATCATGATAAATACGTACTGGTACAAATATCCGGACTGGAAATACCTGATGACAATCGAGAACCACCCCATCACTTTCGATCCTCTCGTCACGGTACCGTCTATCATCGTCACATCGCCCGCTTTCCAGAGAAGATACCCCAGACGTTTTGTTCCCTTCACCAGAACATTCGACACGATCCAGTCGATATCACCGATCCTGAATACGAAAGAAGCCAGCAATTTCGTTCCCCGGATGAAAAAACGGGAAATAATCCAGTCCTCAATCAGGATCACATCAATCCACTTCCAGAATACTCTGCCCAGCCACAAGGTACTGCCGACGAAAATACTTTTATACACTGAATCCAGATAATACTGCCCGACCAGCAGACGGTATACGAAACGCATTTTCCGGCGCAGCCGAATCGGCATGACCGGATTGACCATGTAAAAATACCATGCTGTGGCAATCCCTGCCATGGCCAGCCCGAATGTCGGCGTCATGATCTCATGCCATGTCATTGAAAGTGCATTCTCGAAATGAAGCGTCATCCAGTACATTGCCGGATGCCGTTCATGATCGATGAAAATCACGTCGTCGAAAAAAGTGCCGTAAAGCATGGAACCGATAGCGAAATAACCGATAACGACTGATGGAACAGCAAGCAACAGAAGCGGCAGACGGATAACCCAAGGCGATTCATGCGGTTTTTCACCCGGCAAAAGCCCGATCAGACTGCCTTGCGGGACTTTTTCCTTTTCGGCCGTTTTCAGATTGACCAGCTGCTGGCGCTGGAAACGCTCGCGCCCGTGGAACACGTAGAAAAACAGGCGGAACGTATAAAAGCCGGTCACGAACAGGCCGATGATGACCGCTGCCAGTGCCAGCGTCGCTCCGTGAACGGATGAGGCACGGATAGCTCCGATAATCGATTCCTTGGAATAGAATCCCGAAAAGAAAGGCACGCCGACCAACGCCAGCGAACCGACCAGTGCCGTCGCATATGTCCAAGGCATGTATTTGGCAAGCCCACCCATGTTCCGGATATCCTGATCGTGATGCATACCCAGTATGACCGAGCCGACAGCAAGAAACAGAAGCGCCTTGAAAAAGGCATGCGTCATCAGATGGAATACGGCTGCCGAATAGGCCGACGCTCCCAGTGCCACGACCATATACCCCAGTTGCGACAGGGTCGAATAAGCGACGATCCGCTTGATATCAGTCTGCACCATCGCCACCAATCCGAGGAAAAGGGCAGAAATGGCGCCCACAATCACCATGACCGACAGCGCCGTTTCGGACAATTCATAAAGCGGCGATAAACGGGTCACCATGAATATACCGGCCGTCACCATGGTGGCGGCATGGATCAGGGCGGAAATCGGTGTCGGGCCTTCCATGGAATCCGGCAACCAGACATGAAATGGAAACTGTGCGGATTTGCCCATCGCCCCGACGAACAGGAAAAGACAGATCGCCGTGATAACCTGCCAACCCGTTCCCGGAACGGTCATTTCAGACAACTGTTCACGTACATCGAAAACATCCTGGTAATTCAGCGAGCCCGCAAAAGCGAAAACCAGCCCTATCCCGATAATGAACCCGAAGTCACCCACCCTGTTGACCAGAAAAGCCTTCAGCCCCGCTGAAACAGCCGTCGGTTTCTCCAGCCAGAAACCGATCAGAAGGTAGGACATCACGCCAACCGCTTCCCAGCCGAAAAAGAGCTGGATGAAATTGTTGCTCATCACCAGCGAAAGCATGGCAAACGTGAACAGGGAAATATAGGAAAAGAAACGGCTGACATTATCATCGTTCTCCATATATCCCATGGAATAAACATGGACCAGCAGCGAAATGAACGTCACCAGTGCCATCATCATCGCCGACAGCGAATCGACCATGAACCCGATCTCGAGCCGTGTTTCGCCGACCGTCATCCACGTATAGACAGCTTTATCGAAACTGGCCCCATCCATGACATCCAGCAGGATCATGAGCGAGCAGACAAAGGAAACGGACACACCGGCAACCGTCACCGCCTTGGAGGTGCGCCTGCGAATCATATGGCCGCCAAACAGCGATCCCATCAGCCCCGCAACCAGCGCGCCCGCAAGCGGCGCAAAAAGCGCGGCATACAGCAAATGGACATTCAGCTGATCAGGCATGTCCGTTCTTTCCGTTGCTATGCATATTCAAAATCCATCACCCTTTCAGACTGTCCATATCGTCGGCCCTGACCGAATGGATTTTCCTGAAGAGAATCACCAGTATCCCCAGCCCTATGGCTGTCTCGGAAGCGGCAATGGTCAGAATGAAAAAAACAAATATCTGGCCGGCAATATCGCCGAGATAATGGGAAAAAGCAATAAAATTCATGTTGATCGCCAAAAGCATCAGTTCGATCGACATTAAAAGTACCAGCAGATTGCGGCGGTTCATGAAAATCCCCATCACCGCAATCGAAAACAGGATCGCGCCCAGAATCAGGTAATGGACAAGTGTCACACTCACTGGCTGCCTCCCTGTTTCCTGCCATTTTTCCCGTTTCCGGCCGTTTCGATGGCCGCGACGCTTTCTGCTTCCATTTCAACGATTCTGATCCTTTCTTCCGGCCGGACACGCACAGCGGTACCGGCCGACGTATATTTGGCGTCACTGCGATACCGGATCGTCAACGCTACGGCAGCGACCAACGCGACCAGCAGTATGATGGCCGCGATTTCAATATTGAACAGATAATCCGTAAACAGCACTTTCCCGATCTCTGCCGTCAAACCGATACGCGACGCATCTTCCGGTGCATGCAGATCAGGCGAATAAAACCCCCTGAAAAGAACAGCAGACATTTCCAGCACAATCAGTACACCGACCAGTGTCGCAACAGCCATGTTTTTTCTGACCACCCGTTTCAGTTCCATCATGTCGATATCCAGCATCATCACGACAAACAAAAACAGCACCATCACGGCACCAACATAGACCAGCATCAGAATCAGTGCCAGAAATTCCGCCTTGAGCAGGATCCAAAGCACCGCTCCCGTAAAAAACGAGAGGACGAGATACAAAACGGCATGAACCGGATTACCCGCCGTCACCACGCGCAAAGCCGCCAGCGTCAGGATGACGGCAAAAACATAAAACAGGACTGTTTCGAATTCCATAACTTCAATCGACTGGACTATCATCAGCGATAAGGCGCATCCGCTTCTTTCGCTTCCCGTATTTCCTTTCCGTAAGTATCACCAACGGACAACAGAACCTCCTTAGCAAAGAGCAGATCGCCTTTTGCATCGGCGACATACTCGAACATCGGTATCTCGACAATGGCATCGACCGGACAGGCTTCCTCGCACAACCCGCAGAAAATACATTTGCCCTGATCAATATCATAACGCGTCGTGCGCCTCGATCCGTCCTCACGTTCCCCGATTTCGATAGTAATTGCCTTTGCCGGACAAACCGATTCGCACAGTTTGCAGCCAATGCATTTTTCTTCTCCGTTCTCATCGCGCATCAGTGCATGCATCCCCCTGAAACGTGGAGATAACGGTGTTTTCTCCTCCGGATAGCGGACAGTCGGTTTCTTTCTGAGCATGATGCGCAAGGTCAGCGCCAGCCCCTGCAACAGTTCCGTCAGTACGAATGTCCTGATAAAGTGCCTGATCGTTTTCATCGTCTCCTCACCACCATATATTCAGAGGCGTCTGCATCCAACAGGCGACAATAACCAGATAGGCCAGCGTAACCGGAATAAACACTTTCCAGCCGAGACGCATGGTATGGTCATAACGGTACCGTGGAAAAGTACCCCGTACCCAGATAAACAGGAAAACGATGAAAAACGTCTTGGCGCCCAGCCAGACCCATCCCGGCACCCATGCCAGAAAAGGCCAGTCCACCGGCGCCAGCCATCCGCCCAGAAACATGACCGAAGCCAGCGCGGAAAAGAGTATGATATTGGCATACTCTGCCAGATAGAACATGGCAAATGCCATACCGGAATACTCGACCATATAACCGGCCACGATTTCCGATTCTCCTTCCACCGTATCAAATGGATGGCGTCCCGTTTCTGCAATCGCACAGACAATATAAATGATGAAGAGCGGAAAAAGCGGAATCCAGTTCCACGACAGAAACGCGAAACCGTGTGAAGCGAAGAATCCATGACTCTGGCCGATCACGATATCGGAAAGATTCAGGCTGCCCGAGACAAGCAGTACCGTCACCAGAACGAACCCTAGCGGGATGCCGAAAGAAATCATCTGTGCCGAGGCACGCACGGCTCCCAGAAAAGCATATTTGGAATTGGACGCCCATCCCGCAATGATGATGCCATAGACACCGATCGACGTAACCGCCATCAGAAACAACAGCCCGGCATTCACATCGGCTAGCACAATATCCGCTCCGAAAGGGATGACCGCCCATGCCACCAGTGCCGGCCCGATCGTCAGTACAGGCGCCAACCAGAAAAGGAACCTGTCAGCCTGCGCAGGGACGATGATTTCTTTCAGAAGCAGCTTGAAAGCATCGGCAATCGGCTGAAGCAGGCCGATCGGACCGACACGGTTCGGGCCAAGCCGTGCATGCATCCAGCCGATCACCTTGCGTTCCCAAAGCGTCAGGAATGTGACCAGTCCAAGAACGGGAACCAGAATGACCGCAATCTTGACCAGTATCCAGACTACCGGCCACATCGGGCCGAAAAACAGCCGGCCGTAATGATGGGTCAGATTCAGGATTGCGGCCATCATATGCGTTCCACCCTGATCGGTCCGCCGATCGGCCCCAGCATGGCAGTTGCCACATGGCCGGTTGCCAGTCTGATCACGTTACCTGCCAGCGCCGTATCACAGCAGACAGGCAAAACAGCCTCACCTTCCGGCTGTATGACACGGACAGCCTCGCCTTCCACCAGCCCCAGTTCACTGAACAGACCTTCCGGCAAATGCACGACCGGACTCTGCGCAGCCCGAGTCTGTTGCAACGCTCCCGCACGGCGTACGATCATATCCGAGAAATAAAGCGGAACATCCGCAACCCGTGTGTATCCCTCCTCCAGCAACGACGATTCGTAAACAGGCGATTTACCACTCACGTTATTCAACACCTCTGACAGATCCTGTTTGCCCAGACATTCGTCCCTGATTTCCTCCGTGTTTTCATATCCGAACCCCGGCAGATCCAGAAAATTTCCAAGCACACGCAGCACTTTCCAGGCCGGTCTGGTTTGCCCCACAGGGGCAACGGCTCCCTCGAAAGACTGTGCCCGTCCCTCGAAACTGATAAAAGTCCCCGAAGTTTCGGTAAACGGTGAAACCGGCAACAACACATCAGCATAATCCAGACTTTGCCTGAAAGGCGACATCGCGACCACCATTTCCGCCTGTTTCAGTGCCGAGAACATTTTCGGCTGATGGGCTGCGTCCAGTTCCGGTTCGGTATGCAGCAACAGAAAAGCTTTCGTCGATTCCGATGCGATGTTTTCAAGAGAAATTCCCGATTCCACAGCCGGAATTGCACCGGCCAGACAGGCTCCGGTCGCGTTGGCCCCTTCTGTCAGACAACCGAGCTTCGCTCCGATCGCATCCGCAATCCATTCAACCGCCCTGTGCAGAAGCGACGCTCTTTCATGCCGCAGGGCAAGGGAACCCAGAAACAACGCTTTTCTGCCTTCCTCCATCAGGGAAATTGCAAACGGTTCTGCCCGGCCCGAAACAGTGCATCCGCCGAATCCTTCCGGTACCGGCACACCCTTTCTGGCAGCGATCACACAAATGATTTCCCCCAGTACCGACAACCATTCATCCGGTGAAACGACCAGCTTGTTTTCAACCGGCATCAGCCAGTCGTCATCAACAGCGTGCAACATATCGATTCTGGCACCTGCAAATGCTGCTTTCCGCAAACGCGCCGCTAGCAGCGGAGCATCCTGCCGCAGGAAAGACCCGATCACCAGCATACAATCCAGATCGCCAATTTCCTCCACTTTCATCCCCAGCCAGGGAACGATTCGTCCATCCAGCGAAAAATCGGACTGTCTGAGCCGAAATTCGATTTTTTCCGATCCCAATCCCCGCATCAGCTTCTGCAACAGGAAACATTCTTCCAGAGTTGCTTGCGCCGAGGTCAATGCCGCCAGCGACATCGAACTATGATCCTGCCGGATACTTTTCAGCCCATGCGCAACATAATTCAGCGCCGTTTCCCAGTCCGTTTCGATCCAGCGGTTATCCTGTTTGACCATCGGCACTGTCAACCGGTCGGAACCGCACAACGCCTCACAGGAAAAACGGTCACGATCAGAAAGCCAGCATTCGTTGATCGCCTCGTTTTCGAATGGCAATACCCGCATGACCTTGCCACGCAAGGTCTGGACATTCATATTCGATCCGAGGCCATCATGGGGACTGACGGAAAAGTGGTTGGCCAGTTCCCATCCCCGTGCCTTGTAACGGAAAGGTTTCGATGTCAGTGCCCCGACAGGACACACATCGATCATATTGCCGGACAGTTCGGAATTGACCCATGCCTTCGGGAAAGTCGTGATCTCGGAACGATCGCCGCGGTTGACTATGCCGAACTCCGCCAATCCACTGATTTCCGTTCCGAAACGAATGCAGCATGTACACTGGATACAGCGACTCATTTCCTGCATCGAAATCAGCGGTCCCGCATCCTTGGCAAAAACAATCCGTTTTTCTTCCCGATACCGGGAAGCATTGGCTCCATATTCAACGGAATAATCCTGCAACAGGCATTCCCCTCCCTGATCGCAGACAGGACAATCCAGAGGATGATTGATCAGCAGAAACTCCATCACTGCCCGCCTGGCTTTGACAACCTCTTCCGTATCGGTATGGACAACCATGCCTTCCACGACCGGTGTGGCGCAAGCCGGAACCAGCCTGGGCATCTTTTCGACTTCGACCAGACACATCCGGCAACTGGCTGTAATCGACAGTTTCTTGTGATAGCAGAAATGCGGTATCGGCTTGCCCGCATCCAGCGCGGCCTGCAACAGCGGACTGCCCGGTTTCGCCTTTATTTTTTCGCCATCGATTTCTATTTCCACCATATCGCCTAAGCCTGCCCGTCAGATTCAACGGGACACCGTTTGTGTTCAATGTGATATTCGAATTCATGCCGGAAATGCTTCAGAAACGACCTGACCGGCATCGCCGCCGCATCGCCCAACGCACAAATCGTCCGTCCCTGTATATTGGCCGCTACCGAATCCAGCAAATCCAGATCGTCCGGAGTCCCATCGCCCCGTTCAATCCGCTCAATCAGCCTGACTAGCCAGCCAGTACCTTCCCTGCACGGCGTACACTGTCCGCAGGATTCATTCCGGTAAAAGCGCGACAGATTCAGAAGCGATTTCACCATGCAACGGGTTTCATCCAGAACAATGACGCCCCCTGTACCCAGCATTGATCCAGCCTTCGCTATTGAATCATAATCCATATTCAGCTGCGACATCGCTTCACCCGGCAGAACCGGCGAAGACGAACCGCCCGGTATCACCGCCTTGATCTTTTTGCCGTTCCTGACACCCCCTGCCAGAGCCAGCAATTCGGTAAAGGAAATGCCCAGAGGCACTTCATAATTGCCCGGGAACGCCACATCGCCGGAAAGGGAAAATATTTTCGTTCCCGAACATCCCTCCCGGCCAAGAGCCGCCCAATGTTTCCCTCCCTGTGCCATGATGAACGGCACATAAGCTAGCGTTTCCACATTATTGATCGTCGTCGGTTGCCCATACAGGCCGTTTGCAGCCGGAAACGGCGGCTTGAATCTCGGCTGTCCACGTTTGCCTTCCATCGACTCCAACAAAGCGGTCTCTTCTCCGCAGATATAGGCACCATACCCATGAACAGCATGCAATTCAAAGTCAAACCCCGAACCCAGCAGATTTTTCCCGATGAATCCCGCTTCGCGAGCCTGTCCGATCGCAGCCTCAAAACGTTCGTAAACCGACCAGATTTCGCCATGCACATAGACATAACCTGCCGTAATTTTCATGGCACAGGCAGCGATCAGCATTCCCTCGATCACGGCATGCGGATTGTACCGGAGGATATCGCGATCCTTGAACGTCCCCGGCTCGCTCTCATCCGCATTGCAGATCAGATAAGTCTGCCCGGCATGATCTTCCGGCATGAATCCCCATTTGACTGCAGTCGGAAATCCTGCACCGCCCCGCCCCCGTAATCCGGCAGCCCTGACTTCGGCGATAATCCGCTCTGCAGGCATACGGCCGCTGAGAATACGCCGGATTTGCTCGTACCCTCCGCGAGCCACATAATCCGTCAACGTCCAGTTATCGCCCGTCAGTCCCCGGAAAAGTACTGGTTCGACATGACGGTCATGCAGACAGGTCATTATTTCAGTTCCTCCAGCAACCTGTCGATCTTGTCTTTCGACATGCGCATATACATGTTCTTGTTGTTCACCAGAATGACTGGACCATCGCCACATGCTCCCATGCACTCGCTTTCTACTAGTGTGAACAGACCGTCCGGCGTCGTTTCGCCAAATCCGATATGGAGTTTTTCTTTCAGATACTGTGCGACCTGATCGCTTCCTGTCATTTCACAGGGCAAATTGCAGCACACGGCGATCTTGTATTTTCCGACAGGCCGGGTGTTGAACATACTGTAAAAAGTGGCGACTTCCTCAATAGCAATCGCAGGAACACCCAGATAACCGGCGATCTCCTGCATCACTTCCGGGGACAACCAGCCTTTTTCATCTTGTGCGATTGTCAGAGCAGCAATCGCTGCTGACCGTTTCTTGGTGGAAGGAAACTTTGCCAGTTCTTTTTCGATCTTCCGGTAGAATTCCTCACTCAACAACATATCTCACCTATTCCCGCATACTAGCGATCCACTTCGCCAAACACAATATCGATACTGCCGATCACCGCAACGGCATCCGGTATCAGATGTCCCCTGATCAATTTTTCCAGCCCCTGCAAATGGACGAAAGAAGGTGCCCTGATTTTCATTCTGAAAGGCTTGTTGGCGCCATCGGAAATCATGTAAATGCCGAATTCTCCCTTGGGAGCTTCCACTGCCGAATACACTTCACCTGCCGGCAGGTGGAAACCTTCCGTAAACAGTTTGAAATGATGGATCAGTTCTTCCATGCCTGCTTTCATTTTTTCACGGGGAGGCGGCGATACCCGATAATCGTCGGACCTGACCGGCCCCGGATTTTTTTTCAGCCATTCCACGCACTGCCGGATGATCCGGTTCGACTGGCGCAATTCCGCAACACGCACCAGATAGCGGTCATAGCAGTCACCTTCTCTGCCGACCGGAATGGCAAAATCGATTCTGTCATACACTTCGTAAGGCTGTTTTTTCCGCAAATCCCATTCCACCCCTGAACCGCGTAACATCGGGCCTGTGAAACCGGATGCCAGCGCCTCTTCCGGAGAAATGACCCCAACACCGACCAGCCGCTGTTTCCAGATGCGATTATCCGTCAGCAGCGTTTCATACTCATCGACACATTTCGGGAAACGCTCCGTAAAATTCTCGATGAAATCCAGAAGGGTCCCCTGCCGGTTCGCATTCAGCGCCGCGATCCGCTTGTCGCTCTGGAAACGGGTCTTTTTGAACTGCGGCATCGAATCCGGCAAATCGCGGTTGACCCCTCCCGGCCGGTAATAAGCCGCGTGCATCCGTGCACCGCTCACCGCCTCATAACAGTCCATCAGGTCTTCACGCTCGCGGAAGGCATACAAAAACACCGCCATGGCCCCCATATCCAGCGCCTGCGAACCGATCCAGAGCAAATGGCTCATAATCCGTGTCATCTCGTCGAACATGACCCTGATATACTGCGCACGGATTGGAACCTCGAGCCCCAGCATCTTTTCGATCGCCATCACATAGGCATGCTCGCTGCACATCATCGAAACATAATCGAGCCGGTCCATATAAGGCAGCGCCTGCAGATAAGTCCGCTGTTCAGCCAGTTTTTCCGTCGCACGATGCAGCATGCCAATATGAGGATCGGCACGCACGATCGTTTCGCCATCCAGTTCCAGAATCAGACGGAGCACACCATGTGCCGAAGGATGCTGTGGGCCGAAATTGACCGTGTAATTGCGGATTTCTGCCATTACTTTCCACTCCTGCCGAAATCCCGGATCACACGCGGTGTGATTTCACGCGGTTCGATCGTGACCGGCTGATAGACAACCCGTTTTTCCTTCTCGTCATAACGCATTTCGACATAGCCCTGAACCGGAAAATCCTTCCTGAACGGATGTCCGACAAAGCCGTAATCGGTCAGAATACGCCGCAAATCAGGATGCTCCCTGAAAAGGATACCGTACAGATCGAACGCTTCTCGCTCGAACCAGTTGGCCGACTGCCAGATTCCGGTAACCGACGGAACCTCGGGCATTTCATCGCCTCCTGCGAAAACACGCACTCTCAGCCGACAGTTGAATGTCAGGGACAGCAAATGAACAACAACAGCGAAACGCCGCTCACACTGACCGTTCTCAGGATCACCACCGTATCTGGCATAATCCACGCCGCACAAATCAATCAGTTCCTCAAAACGCATGGACGGATCATCCCGCAATTTCCGCATGACCTCCGAATAGACTGACCGATCTACTTCGACCGTCACTTCACCAAACGCTTCAGAAACACCAAGAACCTTCTCTCCGAGAAGGGCTCGCACGCTTTCTGCCAGTTCAGCCGGATTTCTCTGCATGGTTTTCTCCGTTTACTGGCGTGCAATGGTGGAAGTGCGCCGGATTTTCCCACGCAGCTGCATCAGTGCATACAGAAGAGCTTCCGCTGTCGGCGGGCACCCCGGGACATAAATATCGACCGGCACGATCCGGTCACACCCCCTGACCACTGAATAGGAATCATGATAATAACCACCCCCGTTGGCACAGGATCCCATAGAAACAACCCAGCGTGGTTCGGCCATCTGATCATATACCTTGCGCAAGGCTGGCGCCATTTTGTTGCAAAGCGTCCCTGCCACGATCATCAGGTCAGATTGCCGTGGAGAGGCCCGGAAGAAAGTACCAAACCTGTCCATGTCATAACGCGAAGCGCTGCTGTGCATCATCTCGATGGCACAGCAGGCCAGACCGAACGACACAGGCCAGACTGACCCGGTACGCAACCAGTTGATGGCTGTATCCAGTGTTGTTGTCACAAATCCCTTGTTCAGCAGACCGTCAATAGCCACAGATTACTCCCAATTGAGCGCCCCCTTTTTCCACAAATACCAGAAACCGACCACCAGCTCCACCAAAAAAATCATGACGGCGACAAAAGCCTCCCATCCCAGATCACGCATGGCGGCTGCCCAAGGAAACAGAAAGGCGGTTTCCAGATCGAAAAGAATGAATAGAATCGCAATCAGGTAAAAACGCACATCGAATTTCATGCGAGCATCCTCGAATGGCGCAAAACCGCATTCATAAGGAGACAACTTTTCGGAATCCGGCTTGTGAGGTGCAAGAAACCTGCCCAGAAAAAGAGAGAAAACGCCAAAAAACAACGCAACCAGAAGAAAGAGCAGAACGGGGAAGTAATTTTCTAGATTCACGTTCAACGTTTGATGACAGGAAACATTGAAAGACGGGACATGCCCACCCATATGGCGCGCATTTCCAGAAAGCGATGTCAGCGGCTCGTCAACACCAACGAAAACCAGACCCGGAACGCAGACTGAAGAAACGTTTTGCAGACATACTAAAACTATATGATACACTGAAACACAATTTTCCTCAAAAAGAACATTCAAGTTATCCGGACAGGCATATCCAGATTCCCGGCAGATGTTTTCCCTGCCGTACCGTCCGTCGCAAGGTTTTCGCACCAATATCCGGAACAGTTCAACAGTTCTTTGTCATATTGACTATATTCACCTTTTCCTGGCCATAAAATCGCATCAACAGAACAGGCCTTCCGTCAACAGACCAAACAGGCAAAAAAAGAAAAGTCTTCCATCTTTCTCGCCCCTGAAAAATGACCGGACAAGCAAGCTGCCTTCCTGACCACACTTTTCCGATTTTCACCGGAACGAACAACATCACATGCCCCTACATCAGGTTATACCCGTTTCCAAAGAATGGATTATTTCCGCAGCGTTATCCCGTATACTATTCCGTAACCGGCGCCCATTGGTCGTCCGGCAGATTCCCCACTGAACCATATGTACATTTTCGGGAGAACATGCGTGTTCAAAAAATGGCTTTTTTCCATGATGCTGGGTTGTTCGGCCAGTCTGTACGCAATACCGGCGTACACGGCAGAAACCGGTTTTTCCCGTCCGCAAGCAAGTCTCGCTCAACCGACAAAACCGCTTTCCACAAAAAAACTGGTTACTCTGGCTGAAAGCGGTGACAGCAACGCCCAGTTTTCTCTGGCCATGGCATATTACTATGGCAGAGACATCCCGAAAGATTATGAAAAAGCGGCGTACTGGACTCAGAAAGCCTCCGAGAAAGGACTGTCCGATGCCCAGTACGCATTGGGAACCCTTTACTATCATGGAAAGGGCGTCACACGCGATTACGGAAAAGCCGTTCACTGGTACCAGATGGCTGCGAACCAGAAAAATGCCAAGGCCCAGTACGCCTTGGGAGCCATGTATGGTTATGGCGAGGGCATATCGCAGGATTACCGAAAAGCGGCAGACCTGTTCCGGATAGCGGCCGAACAGGGAAATGCGGATGCCCAGCATGCCCTAGGCATCATGTACGACTGGGGCAAGGGCGTTTCACAAAATGACGAAAAAGCGGTTTATTGGTACCGTAAAGCGGCCGAACAGGGAAACGCTCCCGGTGAATACAATCTGGGCCTTATGTATATCAGGGGAGAAGGCATTTCACGCGATCCACAAAAAGCCTTCGATCTGTTCAGGCGTGCTGCTGAACATGGGCTGGCAGAAGCGCAGTACAGCTTGGGAGTCATGTTTTCCGATGGATTCGGAACAACACGGAACCAGAAAAGCGCGGCAGACTGGTATCAAAAAGCCGCCGCACAGGGACATGCCTTGGCGCAGAATGCGCTGGCAATCATGTACATGGAAGGAAATAGCCTTCCCCGAGACGACCGGAAGGCATTTGATCTGTTCAGGAACGCCGCCAGAAAACGAATTCCCGAAGCACTGGCAAATCTGGGACTGATGTATGCTAGAGGACAGGGAACACAAAAAAATTATCTGTATGCCTATGTCCTGGCAAATCATGCCGCCAAAAGCATTCAGGATGCCGGAAAACTGCGGAATGAACTGGAAAAAATCATGACACACGAAGAGCTTGCCAGGACACAGGTCATAACGGTAGAAGATATCCTGAAATAATTGCCGTTTTCCGGTTATCCATATCGTCCGTGATTGTATTGTCGATCTGTTTGGGCACCAAAGGAACAATCCGTTTTGCCATTTGGGTACCTCTCCGCCAAAAATGGGTACCTGAAAAATAGGTACCGAAAAATAAGTACCGATAACGGTACCCAAAATCGTCAGCTTCGGCAATACCGCATTAGACCGCATAAAACAGAAAACCCGCGTAAACACTTGGTTTTACACGGGTTTTTATACTGTATCAGACTGCTTTGAACTGGCTGTTGGTGCCGACGGCGAGACTTGAACTCGCACGACTTTCGCCACTACCCCCTCAAGATAGCGTGTCTACCAATTCCACCACGTCGGCGTAAGAGTTAGATTATCGCAGCAACATCCCCTTTCATCAAGCCTTTATCAGCAAAAAGGAAGAACAAACCGTCATTTTGACGTATTTTCACCAGAAGCACCCGGAACAGTCTGGTTTGCGCCTGGAATGGCTGCCGTACCGGAAGCCTCTCTGACCACTGCCGATTCTGCCGGTGTTTCCTGTGCAGGAGCGGGAGTCGAAACGGATTGCAGTTTCTCAATAATGCCGCTTTGTGCAGGCGCACGATAAGGTCCCAAATAAGCCATAGCCAGAGTCGCGACAAAAAATATCACTGCTGCAATAGCTGTTGATTTGGACAGAAAATTCGATGAGCCGGTGGCACCGAAAATACTTCCCGATGAACCACCTGCACCGAATGCAGCCCCCATATCGGCCCCCTTGCCATGCTGCATCAAGACCAGCACGATAATGGCAAGCGCGGACAGAACCTGAATGATAATGATAATGTTATACAGCATGTTGTTCCTGCATTTCCTTTTGATTGACCAATTTCCCTATCTTGATGCCAGACGTGCTATCGCCAGAAAATCATTGGCTTTCAGAGCTGCCCCACCGATCAGTCCACCATTGATATCGGGCATCTTCAAAAATTCCCCGGCATTCGACGGCTTCATGCTTCCGCCATACAATATCCGCACACATTCCACGGCGTCCGGATTTTTCATGACCATCAGCTTCCGCAAAAGAGCATGAACATCCTCGACCATATCAGGGGTCGGGGTTTTTCCGGTACCAATTGCCCAAACCGGTTCATAGGCGACAACAATATCGCAGACTTCCCTGTCCTCAAGCACTGAAAGCACGGCATGCATCTGTCTTTCGACGACTTTCGCTGTCTGTCCGTTTTCCTTGTCTTTCAAGGACTCGCCGACACAGACAATCGGAGTCAGACCACCTGCCAGTGCACGCTGCACCTTGTTCGCAACCAGTTCATCGGATTCGTTGCAATACTCACGCCGTTCCGAATGACCGACAATAACGTATTTGCAATCAAAATCCAGCAACATCCGTGTGGACACCTGCCCTGTATAAGCGCCGACAGCATGCGCCGAAACGTCTTCCGCACCGAGTGCAATATCAGTCCCTTCCAGTGCATGCTGACACTGCGCCAGATAAGGAAAAGGAACACAGATTGCCAGATCGCAGCCAACTCCGGCCATTCCCGCTTTGATGCCGTCAAGCAATTCGGCATTTGCAGCAAGACTGCCATTCATTTTCCAGTTTCCGACAATCAGTTTACGCGACATGCTGCTCCCTGAATTCAAGCAATCAATTATTTTATCGTGACCGAATCGGTCCGGTCAATCAACAAGAATCCATCAATGCAATACGATACTCCTGAACTGGCCGTTACCGTCTTCATCATCGTCGAAATCACCTGGATCATTGATATGTCCCCGTTCGATTTCCTTTTCAGTCGCGGCTCTAACGTCTGTCACAATCAGCTCGAAACGGAGTGCTATTCCGGCAAGCGGATGGTTGCCGTCTAGTATGACCTTGCCATCGGCAATATCGGTAACGACATAAATGGCGGGATCTTCCATCGGATCGACATTTTCTGGAATTCCTTCAAACTGCATTCCCACTTCCAGCGGTGTCGGGAAACGGTCGCGATCTTCCACTCTGACTAGCAGGGGATCATACTCACCGAACGCTTCCTCCGGTTCAACCTGGATCATGGTCTTATATCCGATCTCCTTGCCATCCAACGCTTTCTCGAGTGCAGGCAACGTGTCATCGTAACCGCCATGAAGATAAACGATCGGTTCCTGGCCGTCTTCGAGCAGATTGTTCTGCGCATCAGACAATTTGTAGTGAACAGTAACCACCGTGTTTTTGGTTATTTTCATTTTTTCCCCGGAAAGTTTGTTTCATTAATAAACGGAAAAATTATACCCGCATGTGATGACTTTAAAAGTTCTTCTTCCATTCATTCATATCATCAATAACAAAAATTCATATTGGTTTAACGAAACCACATGCACCTGACATAAACCCGCCTGATATCGCCATTTGATCTATCCGGAAAAGATCCCGATTCGATCCGACTTCGAAAAACAGAAAACACTTCCTGTGTCACACCTGAAACAAGTTGGCATCTCCTGTTTGACGAAAAATCACATAACACATTGTTTTATAAATAAAATTTCCACTACAAAGCCATGTGAATTCCAATAGTCTGTTCATCGCCTGGTTCCGGATGAACCAATATTGGCTCTCGCATACCGGCGATGTTTGAAGAATGTATCAAAAACCTGTTGCGAGATTGCAAAACAGATGCAAAAACCCCATGAGAGAAGGTTACAACCCCTAAAAAGTAGCTATAATCAGCTTCATTAGGAGATTGCCAATGCAACCGCATTTCTGCAATGACATTTGGTGGTTTTCTATTCAAAGCAGTAACAATTACCGGTAATTAACCAAATTATTTAATTAAGGATTACAAATGAAAAAGTCTTTATTGCTCGTTGGTCTGATGGCTCTTGCCCTGACCGCATGTAAAGTTGGTGAAGCTCCAAAGAAAGATGCTCCTAAGGACGCTGCTCCTGCTGCTACCGCTCCTGAAAACAAGGATGCAGCTACTCCTGCAGCTGCTCCTGCAGCCAAGGACGCTGCAGCTGACGTCAAAGACGCTGCTGCCGCTGCTAAGGATGCTGCAAAAGACGTTAAAGATGCAGGCGCTGCTGCCAAGGACGCTGCTGCAGCTGCAAAAGACGCTGCCAAGAAATAATT
>CAVKGJ010000062.1:0-9457 GCA_963655605.1 Oscillospiraceae bacterium | reverse complement strand
TGGCTGTGATTTCCCGGGTGGTCATTCCCTTGCTGTACAGGGATATGACCTGATAGAAACATCTATTTCTTCTGCCTTGATATCGTCTCTCCTGAATTACCAGTTTTTGAATTTCCACAGAATCCTTTACAGGCTCGAATAGGCTATGTGTCAGCAGAGAACCATCATATGCAAGCCGTATTCCGGTGCATGGCATGCGGCTTTGAGGAAAAAGCCGAGCAAGTTGGAACAGGGCGGGGCACACCCGGTTAGCCTGTGGATTGAACGGTGCTGTAATACCGTCAGAAACCGGTCCCCGAGGAAACCAGAGCACAAGTGCTCTGGCTCCGCAGGAATCTCCCGCCTTCAGGCAGGGAAGGATGTTAATTCATGGAATCTTTCAGTTTTTGACGATAGGCTTCCATATCAGCGATAGGTGCCTGTGCAACACCGGAATCCATAGCAGCCTGCGCAACAGCAGGAGCTACTGTCCACAACAAACGCGGATCGAACTGGAACGGTAACAAGTAATCCCTGCCGAAAGTATATTTCTTGCCATACATCGCCTCGATTTCAGGCGGACATTCCATTTCAGCCAGACTTGCGATAGCCCGGACTGCGGCCAGTTCCATTTCACGGTTGATCGTTTTTGCACGACAATCCAGTGCTCCCCTGAACAAATACGGGAAACACATGGAATTGTTGACCTGGTTCGGATAATCCGAACGACCCGTACCGACGATCGCATCATCACGAGTTGCATGCGCTACTTCAGGCAGAATTTCCGGAATCGGGTTGGCCATGGCGAAAATGATCGGATTCTTCGCCATCTTCAAAACCATTTCAGGTTTCAGAATATTGCCTGCGGAAAGTCCCAGGAAAATATCCGCGTCAGGTATGACATCCATCAGGGTGCGCGCGGAAGTGTCCTGTGCATAGATTTCCTTGTCAGGATCCATCAATTCCTTGCGTCCTTTGTAAACTACACCCTTGATATCGGTAACCCAGATATTCTTGAGCGGAAATCCCAGATCGACCAGCAATTCCAGACAGCCCAGAGCACCGGCACCAGCACCGGATACGACCATTTTGCAGTTTTTGATATCTTTTCCGACAACTTTCAGGGCATTGAGAATGGCTGCGCCAACGATGACGGCCGTACCATGCTGGTCATCGTGGAAAACAGGGATATTCATTCTTTCACGCAGTTTTCTTTCTATATAAAAACATTCAGGTGCGCGAATGTCTTCCAGATTGATACCACCAAATGTCGGTTCCAGAGAAGCGATGATATCGCAAAGTTTGTCAGGATCCAGTTCATCGATTTCAAGGTCGAAAACGTTGATGCCAGCGAACTTTTTGAAAAGAACGCCTTTACCTTCCATGACAGGTTTGGAAGCCTGTGCCCCGATGTTGCCCAATCCGAGAACGGCTGTTCCGTTGGATATGACGGCAACCAGATTTCCTTTGGTTGTATAGGTATAAGCGTCTTCCGGATTGGCATGGATTTCCTGGCATGCACAAGCTACACCAGGTGTATAGGCGAGTGCCAGTTCATTTTGGTCTCTGACCTGTTTGGTTGGTTCAACGCTGATTTTTCCAGGTATTGGAAAACGGTGGAAAGCAAGAGCATTTTTCTTGAGCAGCTCTTTTTTCTGATCTTGGGAATTCATTTCTTTTGTCTTCTTCAATATAAAAGATAAGTTCAAGCAGGTATGTCATTTTAGCAGATGAAGCTGTCAAACCGAAAATACCTGCTGGTTGGTGATGGATTGTTTTTTATCTGATTATTCAAATATATATATAGGAATAATAAGCAACAACCGGTTTGTGTATAACCATTATAATTTATTTAAAATCAATATGTTATAAAAAATAAACTTTTGGGATAAGTCGAGTATATATTTTGTATATTTTTTGGGGTCTTTTGACAAAGTATGTTGTACCCACCCGACCCACAACTTATCAACAAATTTATCCACATATTTTAATGATTTTTTGTTGTGTTTTGGAATATTTGAAATAAATAGTTGTTTCGGAATACTTTTTTATGTGGAAACGAACTAAAATACTTTTCTTCTTGTTTTCTTGTTGGATATGTTTCACGTGAAACATATCCAAGATGTTTTCTGGACTGATTGTTTATGCTTTATTCGATTCGTTTTGATGTTATTGTTGTTGGTGGTGGTCATGCCGGGACGGAAGCTGCACTGGTTTCGGCCAGAATGGGAAAGAAAACATTACTGATAACACACAATCTTGAAACATTGGGACAGTTGTCGTGTAATCCTTCAATAGGAGGAATAGGAAAAAGCCATCTTGTCAGGGAAGTTGATGCCTTGGGCGGAGCGATGGCTTTGGCTGCTGATTGTGCAGGTATACAGTTCAGAGTGTTGAATTCATCCAAAGGACCAGCAGTCAGGGCGACACGCGCCCAGATTGACAGAGTGTTGTACAGGAAGGCAATTCGGTATCAGTTGGAAAATCAGGAAAATCTTTTTCTTTTTCAACAGCAGGTTGATGAACTGGTTATTGAACAGGGAAGTGTAGCGGGTGTGAGAACCCAGGGTGGAGTGGAGTTCCGTTCTTCTGCTGTTGTGTTGACTGCGGGCACGTTCCTTGATGGAAAAATTTTCGTAGGGTTGAATTCGTATTCTGGAGGACGTTCCGGAGATGCGCCTGCCATTGCTCTTTCGGATTGTCTGAAGGAACTCCAGTTTCCTCAGGGGCGTTTGAAAACCGGAACGCCCCCGAGAATTGATGGAAGAACTGTCGATTTTACAGTTATGAAAAAGCAGTCGGGTGATTTTGATCCGGTTCCTGTTTTTTCGTTAAGAGGAAACGCTTCCATGCATCCCGATCAGTTGCCGTGTTGGATTACCAGTACCAATACTGAAACGCATGACATTATCCGGTCAGGTTTGGATAGAAGTCCCCTATTTACAGGGATAATCGAGGGGATTGGTCCGCGTTATTGCCCATCGATAGAAGACAAGATTCATCGTTTTTCGGATAAAAATGCTCACCAGATATTTCTTGAGCCAGAGGGCTTGAATACGCATGAGTATTATCCGAATGGTATTTCGACCAGTTTGCCTTTTGATATTCAGATGAAACTGGTTCATTCTATTCCTGGCCTTGAAAACGCTCATGTTCTGAGACCCGGTTATGCTATTGAATATGATTTTTATGATCCCAGATGCCTGAAATCGTCGCTGGAAACCCGTCAGGTAAATGGGCTTTTCTTTGCGGGTCAGATAAATGGTACAACCGGATATGAGGAGGCTGCGGCACAGGGATTGCTGGCAGGTATCAATGCGGCCCGGTATGTTTCTGGCGAAGAACCCTGGGTTCCTAAACGGAGTGAAGCCTACCTCGGTGTCATGGTGGACGATCTTGTGACGCAGGGAGTGAATGAACCTTACCGCATGTTTACCAGCAGGGCAGAGTACCGGTTGAGTTTGCGGGAAGATAATGCAGATATGAGATTGACGGAAATCGGTTACAGGATGGGATGTGTCAGCGAAGAACAGTGGATTGCGTTTGAAAAAAAACGTGAAAAAATTGCTAGGGAAATAGAACGCATGAAATCCACATGGGTTCATCCTTCCATGTTGTCCGTGCAGGAATCGGAAAGAGTGATTGGCAAGGAAATAGAAAGAGAATATTCTCTTGCAGATTTGCTGAAACGACCGGATGTCAGTTATGACAGTTTGGCCAGTCTGACTTCAATTACAGGAGATAACTGGAGAACGGAAAACGATCTGGACAATCAGGTCAAGGAACAGGTTGAAATACAGATCAAATACGCCGGTTATATCGAAAGACAGGTACGTGAGGTCAAAAGGCAGCAATATTACGAGGATCTGCGATTGCCTGCCGACATAAATTATTCGGAGGTAAGCGCTTTATCCATAGAAGTCCGTCAGAAACTGGACAAACAGAGACCGGAAACACTGGGTCAGGCTTCCAGAATTTCTGGGGTGACGCCGGCCGCTATTTCGTTGTTGCTGATCTATTTGAAAAAACAGGGATTGATCAGTTTTGCTGAAGCCGGAGAGTAGTCCATGTCGGAAAGGAACAGTAAAGTCATGGGACGAATTCAGGTGGAGTCCCTGCTCGAATCCGGGGCACAGGAACTGGGTTTTTTTCTGGAAAAAGCACAGATAGCCAAACTGGTGGATTATCTTTTTTTGCTGAATAAATGGAATGCCACATATAATCTGACGGCTGTCAGGGATCCCCGTTCTATGCTGACATATCATTTGCTGGATTCGCTTTCCGTCGCTGCTTTTCTTTCGAAGTCCCGCAATATTCTCGATGTGGGAGCCGGCGCCGGTCTGCCGGGGCTGGTACTTGCGATCATTTATCCGGACAAGAGTGTATCTTTGGTAGATGTCGTACAGAAAAAAACCGCATTCATGAATCAGGCAAAAATAGAACTGGGACTGAATAACGTGACTGTCTATTCCGGAAGAGTTGAAAAACTTTCGGTAGAAAACAAGTTCGATGCCATTATTTCTAGAGCTTTTTCAGATTTGTCCGATTTCATCAACGTTTCCAGTCATTTGCTGGAAAAAGATGGGAAATTTTATGCAATGAAGGGATTGATTCCATCAGATGAAATCGGTAATCTAGATTCAGACTGGAAAATAAGTCGGATTGAGTCGTTGAAGGTGCCGCAACTGGATGCACAACGGCATTTGATAATAATAGAAGACGCTCGTGCTCGTTGATTGCTGGATTAACTTGTAAAAAAGACATTTTATGGCCACCATATTCTGCATTGCCAATCAAAAAGGGGGAGTCGGCAAAACGACGACGACTGTCAATCTGGCAGCAGGTCTTGCAAGACTAGATCAAAGAGTCCTTCTTGTTGATCTGGATCCCCAGGGAAATGCAACAATGGGAAGCGGTATCCAGAAAACGGAGCTGGATGCATCCATATATGAAGTATTGCTTGGATTGGCCGACGTGAAAGACATTCTGCAAAAGGCCTCTACCGGATATTATGAGATTCTGCCTGCCAATCGTGAACTGTCCGGTGCGGAAGTGGAAATGGTCGATATGGATCGTCGTGACAAGCGTCTGAAAGAAACGCTGGATTCTGTCAGGGAACAGTATGATTTCATTCTGATTGATTGTCCACCCGCCCTGTCGCTCTTGACACTGAATGCTTTCAGTTCTGCAGACGGGGTCATTATTCCCATGCAATGCGAGTATTACGCACTGGAAGGATTGTCCGATCTGGTCAATACTATCAAGCATGTCCATGCCAATCTGAACCGGAATCTGAAGATTATAGGTCTTTTGAGGGTCATGTTTGACAAAAGGGCAACTCTGTCCCAGCATGTTTCAGATCAGCTGGAAAAACATTTCGGAGACAAGGTTTTCAGGACCGTTATTCCCCGGAATGTCCGACTGGCCGAAGCACCTTCATATGGATTGCCCGGAATTGATTTTGATCCTTCGTCCAGAGGTGCCCAGGCATATCTGGATTTTTCGAAGGAAATGCTGGAATGGCTGAAAGACAGGCGTTAATCATTCAAAAGTATATATTCACGCAAAATGAGCGAAACAACTGCAAGAAAAAAGAAGGGATTGGGACGTGGACTGGAAGTTTTGTTGGGTTCCACTCCGGATTTTTCGGCTGAATCATCGGTTTCGGTTTTGCCGATATCCCGCTTGAAGGCAGGTAAATACCAGCCACGGACGCGAATGGATGAAGGTGCTCTGAATGAATTGGCCCAATCTATCAGGGAACAGGGTGTCATGCAGCCGATTCTGGTACGGCCGGCTGAAAATGGAAATGGCGGGAAAATTTACGAAATCATCGCAGGAGAACGCCGCTTTCGGGCAGCACAGATAGCAGGTCTTCAGGATATGCCTGTTATTGTAAAAGAAGTCGATGACCAGACTGCCGCTGCCATGGCTCTGATCGAGAATATACAAAGAGAGGATCTCAATCCTCTTGAAGAAGCCCAGGGCATTCATCGATTGATAACCGATTTCAGCTTTACCCATGAACAGGCCGCTTCTGCTGTAGGGCGTTCCAGAAGTGCGGTAACCAATCTGCTGCGTCTCCTGAATCTGACGAGGCCGGTCCAGACCATGCTTGTGGCGGGAGATATTGATATGGGGCATGCGCGGGCACTGCTGGCAGTTGACGGCTCGACACAAATCACTCTGGCTACGCAGATTGTGGCAAAACGCATGTCTGTGCGTGAAGCCGAAAAGCTGGTTGCACAGACACTGGATAACAGGAATGCAGTAAAAAGGACTGTCAGGGAAAAATCAGCCGATCTCGTTCAACTTGAGGAAGAACTTTCGGATTTGCTTGCAACCAGAGTCAGCTTCAAATTGGGTTCGAAAGGAAAAGGACAGCTTATCATTGATTTTTCCGATCTGGATGTACTGGATGGCCTTATCCGGAAAATCAGGCCTGTTTCCTGATTGTACGATAAAAATTTCTTTTTTAAACAACGGGTTATCTTTTTTTAAGTATCCTGATATCCGGAAGATTCCGCCAGAATCCTTCAATGTCCATACCGAAGCCGATGATGAACTGTCCCGGTACAGTCAAACCTGTATAATCGGCTTTGACAGGTTTTGTCGCTCCCGTGTTTTTTTCGGCAAATACGACAAGAATGACCCTGGCTGCTCCCATATCAAGCAGTTTATCCCGTACATGCAACAGTGTTTGTCCTTCATCCATTATATCGTCGAGTACGATGACAGTCCGATTGATGACATTCTGCCGTGGAATGACTTTCCAGATGAATTCTCCTCCATATTCTTCATTACCATAACGTGAAACATGTATGAAGTCGAATTCCAACGGAAAAGCCAGATGGGGAAGCAACTGACCGGCGAAGATGGTTGCACCTCCCATGATAGTCATGACAAGCGGCGGTGCCTCTGATGACCCGAAATCGCGATTCAGTTCCGATGCCAGTTCCATGATGGTTTTCTGAACCTGTTCGGCAGAATAAATCTGCTCGGAATTTTTCAGAATTTCACGTGCTCTTTCGTTTATCGATTCTGGCATGATTTTTCCGATCACAGGATTTTCTGGAGATTCCGATATGACTATATGACAGAATGAACGGTTTTGACAATTGGAAGTGCCGTTTAGTTGTGTGGTATTGCGTATTCATTAAAATACAGTTCAGATCCAATTTACCCGAAAGGACGACATGAAAAACGATTTCTGGCAGAACGATAAAATTCACGGACGTCTGGCTGCTTTGCGGTCAGCCATGTACGATCAGTCGGTTGATGTTCTGATCATTCCCAGTTCGGATCCGCACCTGTCGGAATATCTGCCCGGTCACTGGCGCAGTATGGAATGGTTTTCAGGATTCACCGGTTCGGCAGGTACTCTCGTGGTCGGAAAAGACAAGGCATCGCTTTGGGTGGACAGCCGGTACTGGTCACAGGCAACCCGGCAGCTAGATGGAACCGGGGTCGATATGTGCAAAGTGAAAGGCAGGAAGAATATACCTTATGTCGAATGGATAACCGAAAACTGCCCTGAAGGGAGTGTTGTGGGGATCGATGGTTATCTGGTGTCCCTGAGTCAGGGGCGTTCGCTTGAAAGTGCACTGGCGTCTGGGAAATTCGTTTTCAGGACGGATATTGATCCGGTATCAATGGTCTGGAAAGAAAGGCCGTTGATACCCGACAAATCTGTTTTTGAACATACAACCGAATTTGCCGGTTTGTCTCGCAGGGAAAAAATCGATCTGATCCGTTCGGAAATGAAGATCCGGCAGGCAGACTGGCATCTGGTATCGACGCTGGATGATATCGCGTGGTCCCTGAATTTGAGGGGAGCGGATATTGAATTCAACCCAGTATTTGTTTCATACCTGCTGATTGGTCCTGAATCGGTCTTTTTGATGATTGATAGTAACAAGATACCGGCAGATCTTGCGGGGATACTGGAAAAAGATGGCATAAAGACAGAACCTTATAGCAAGATTGCCGATATGCTGCGTCATCTGCCTGAGGGGACGAGCCTGCTGTATGATCCGGACAGAACAACTTACGCTCTTGCCGGGGTCCTGGATTCTGGTATCAGGAGAATTGAAAGTACCAGTCCGATAGTGTTTCTCAAGTCCAGAAAGTCGAAAAAGGAAATAGAACATATCCGCAGAACCATGCTGGAAGATGGTGCGGCATTCTGTGAATTCCAGGCATGGTTTGACGCACAGTTGGCCGAAGGGAATGGTAACAGGATATCTGAACTGACTGTCGCGGAAAAAATAGAGTCGTTCAGATCCGTCCGGCCGCATTATGTTTCACCCAGTTTCGGAACGATAGCCGGGTTCAATGCAAATGCTGCCTTGCCACATTATCAGGCGACCAAAGATACTTTTACCTTTATCGGTGGAGATGGCTTGTTGTTGATTGATACCGGGGGCCAGTATCTTGGTGGGACAACAGACATGACAAGAGTCATTCCCGTCGGTCTTCCGAGTCAGGAACAGAAAAAGGATTTCACTCTTGTTCTGAAAGGTCTGATTGCCTTGTCGGAAACCTGTTTTCCGCGATCGATTCCTGCGCCGATGCTTGACAGTATTGCCCGCAAACCTTTGTGGGCTCTGGGGATTGATTATGGTCATGGAACAGGGCATGGAGTCGGATATTTTCTGAACGTCCATGAAGGTCCCCAGGGGATTTCCTATCATGCAAGACCTGAATCCCGGACAGCCATGGAAGAGGGAATGGTGACTTCCATCGAACCGGGTATTTATCGTGAAGGGAAATGGGGTATCCGACTGGAAAATCTGGTAGTCAATCAGGTGGTTGGTGATACAGAATTTGGTGAATTTCTCAGATTCGAAACATTGACCCAATGTCCGATAGATACCCGATGTATCGACAGGTCGTTGCTTGCTGAAGAGGAATTATCCTGGTTGAACCGTTACCATGAAAAAGTGCGGCAAAATCTGTTGCCGCTGGTTTCTGAGTCGGTGAAAGACTGGTTGATAAAACGAACCGAACCTGTCTGAATGAAACCGTTTCTGAAAATTTCTTTGCAGGCCGATCTGCTTGATCAATCGCACATCGTGATTGTCCTGCAGGAACCACACTGATTTTTGATATTGGTGATATGAATCAGGCCAAATGTGTCTGGTCATATGATGCTCAAAAACAAAAAAACGGATATTGATCCGGATAAGGAAAAAAGGCATATCCTTTGATGAAAGATCCAAAAAAATTAGATGGGTAAAAACTATCCGATAAAAGAAAAGGTCTGGTTCAATACCGGACCCTTTCCGTTTAAGCGGGACTTGATTCGATGATTGTTGTCATATTCAATATATTCATCCAAAGCCTTTATGAGGGCGTCGGCTGACTCGAATTTCTCAAGCCTGTACCAGAAACCGGGGGCATTTATCAGAGACAGGAAGAAACCCTTTCTCCGAATTCGATACAGAAGCGGTTCAGAGCAGACTTCCGGTTCCGGAAC
>CAVKGJ010000061.1:0-18666 GCA_963655605.1 Oscillospiraceae bacterium | reverse complement strand
ATTCTGAAGCAATCGTCGAACCACAAAAAAGAGGGGCCTTGCCCCTCTTTTTAATTCAAGCCTGTAAAAGATTTTGTGGAAATTCAAAAACGGATAATTCAGGAGAGAAATCAGAATGGAATTGCCGCAAATGGGACAAGACAGGACAAACGACATCATTAACCGGCTGGATGTCGAGGGCATCAAACCGGAAGAGAGAGGGACCCCTTCATCGGAGGTATGCGAAAACGCCTCATGGAGAAAGCTCTTGAAGGAGAGCTGGCATCGCGTCCCGGCTATGTGAAGTATGAGCGGAATTCAGGCTCAAACCGCCATAACGGCAAGAGCGGCAAGACGATAAAACCGAAAAAGGCGCCATCACCATTGACGTTCCTCGTGACCGCAATGGCAACCTTGACCCCCTGCCTGTCCGGAAGGGACAGACGGGAAGCGATATCCTCGATCATCAGGTTATTGCCCTGTACTGTATTGTCGTGAAGGTCCGTGACGGTCAGTGGATAATCACAAGTCCATTCGTATCGTTCCCGGCATCAGCCTTCAGGGCAGGAAAGAACCACCGGGGCTTTGGATGACAGAGAACGAGGGCGCAAAATTCTGGCCGGGTATCCTGTATGCTTCCAGAAAATGGGTCATGCCGATCCGGAACCGGAAGTCTGCTCTGGGCCGCTTCTGTATCGAATTCGGAGATCGGGTCTCTTCCTGTCTCTGAAGAATGTCCACAGAAATCGTTACAGGTTCAGGCGGAGAAGATGTCAATTTTGCAGAAGCATATTGACGTGTTTGAGATCGTCTTCATTTAATGTTCCCGCTGCCTGTTTCAGTCTCAATCCATGGATGATCGTGTTGTTGCGTGCCCGGGTCAGATCGCGGCGGGTCATGAATACCTGCTGTTCGGCGTTCAGCACATCGATATTGATACGGACTCCAACCTCATATCCGAGTTTATTGGATTCCAGTGAGGAAAGACTGGATACTTCGGCTGCTTCAAGAGCCCTGATCTGGGATAGTCCGCTGTTGACGCCGAGGTAGGATTGTCTGGCCAGTTGTGCGGCGCTTCTGCGGGAAGCTTCGAGGTCATTGCGGGCCTTGTCTTCGAGAGCGATGGATTCCTTGACCTTGCTGGTCACACCGAAGCCGGAAAAAATCGGGATGTTCCATTGAACGCCGATGGTTTTTGATGTGTTGTAGTCGCGGATACCGCCGTTGCTGTCGATCATGTACTGTGCCTGATCGGTATGATTGTAGGACGCGACGAGATCGACTGTCGGATAATGTCCTGCCTTGTTTATTTCGATATTGCGCTTTGCCATTTCATGGGAAAGCTGGTATTGAATGACCTGATAATTCTGGTTTTCCGCTGAATTGACCCACGATGACATGACATTCGGTTCCGGAGCACTTAAAGTGACGCCCTTTTTCAGGGGATCAAGCACTCCGGGAGGATGACCGATGATCTGTTCCAGTGCCGTTCGTCTGACTTCCAGATCATTGATGGCGGTGATTTCATCCGATTCCGCCAGATTGTAACGTGCCTCTGCTTCATGAGTATCGGTAATCGTTACGGTACCGATTTCAAAACTGCGTTTTGCTTGTTCGAGCTGTTGTGCGACAGCGGCTTTCTGTGCCTGTGCAAAGGTCAGTACGTCTTGTGCGGTCAATACATCGAAGTAGGCCTGGGCCACTCGCATCATCAAATCCTGCTGTGCCTGGGCGAATTGTATTTCGCTGATGGAGACTTCCAGCTTGCTGTTGGCATAATTCTGGAAGTCGGCCCAGTTGAATATCGATTGTTTCAGCGCGATGGTATATTTGTTTTCCGTATAATCCAGACCTTCAAGGTAATTTCTGCCGTAACTGCCGGAAGCGCTCAGATTGGGCAGCAGTCTGGACAATCCCTGGGTACTTTTTTCCTGTCCTGCCATCAATGCTGCTCTTGCACTGGCATACTGCGGATCATTTGCAAGTGCTTCCATGTAGGTTTGCATGAGGTTGGCAGCGAATACATTGGCTGAAAAAATGCAACCGGCGATAAATGGTATGACAGAGCGATAGTGCATACTTACTCCAAATGGGATCGGACAGGGATTCCAATCTGTTCAAAAACGAAAATGAGAATGATGAGGCTGCTCTCTCAAGGATTTTACGGATGTTTCGAATAATAGCCTGATATTCTGACCTGTCGCTGGATTTTTTTGTAATAACAGGGCCTGTATGAAGGAATCGTTTTCATGAAAGACAACCATTCTTCCATTGTTCGCAAGCCGGTTCATGAACGTTTCCGGGATAAAGGAAACTGCACCGGAGAACACGATAACGTCGAAAAGGCTGTCAGGCGCATATCGCTCGATCAGAAGACCGTTCTCACATACGACATGAACATTTTCTACGCCATAACGGGTCAGATTGTTTGTCGCCATGTTTTTCAGGCCCGGTTCGATTTCAACTGTGGTCACATGTCTGACCCCATGGGCCAAAAGCGCGGCCATGTAACCTGACCCTGTTCCGATTTCCAGTACCATGTCATTTTTGTTGACTGAAACGGCTTGCAGAACGAGTGCTTCTGTCAGTGGCGTCAACATGTTCTGGCCATATGGCAGAGGGATTTCCATATCGGCATAGGCGTATTCGCCATAGGGAAGAGGAACGAAATCTTCTCGCCTGATGGCATCCAGAGAATCGAAAACGTTCTGGAGATAGACGCCTCCGGCGCGGATCTGGTTCTCGATCATGTTGGTTCGCGCAGTACGCATAATGGTGCGGGCTTTAAAATTCGGGACAGGAAATATTCTAGCAAATGCTGTCTGGCGGACACGGCGGTTTGTATCAAATGGAAGCAAACTTCGGTTCTTTTTTTGTCCGCACTCAATCATGAACCGTCTTTTCGGTTCATGGTTTCGGATGTCTTTTGCGGAGGATGATCCGATAATCTTGCCCCCATGGCTTTGTAAATACCGTTTTCATAATTGATGGTATTGTATTTCGCTTCCAGCAAAGTCAGAAGTGTCTGGTTTTCGGAGCATTTTGCGTCAAGCCAGTCTTTCAGTTCGTCAGCACCCGCTTCGTAACGCATCTGGTTATAGGTGCTTATTTGAGAATCGGTATGGTATTTCCGGTTGACGTTGTCAAGCAGTGAAAGCGATTTCTGATATGAGTAGTAGTAAGTATCCACTTCGTTCAAGGCGGTGTTGACGGTTGATGTCAGATCCAGTTTGGCATTTTCGAAATCGGCTTCGGAGATTTTGATATTCCATTTCAGTTTATTCCATTGCAGGAAAGGAAGGTTGATTTGCACGGCGCCGGCCAGAAACGGCACGTTGAACAGGGTACCGGATTTGTCCGATGAAACACTTAGCGTACTGCCGATCGAAATGCCGGGATAGACACTTGCCTTGACTGATTCCCAGTCGAAAAAGGCCGATTGTATCCGGTATTCGGCAGCTTTTACATCCGGGCGGAGACCCAGTGCAGCGACAGGGACGTCCAGATCCACGTCGGTCAATGGTACGGAAAGAATATCCTCGGGCGGGATGTCCAGCTTGTCTTCCGGTTTCAGGTTCAGCAGGTTGCGAAGGGTCTGTTCAACTGTCTTGCGTGTTGTCTCGAGTGTCATCAGGCTGCTTTGGGAGGAAAGCAGGGATTTTTCTGCGGTGAGCGGTTCAAGGGCATCGACTTTTCCCGCAGCATATTTGTTATTGATGATCTGTAAAAGTTGCGTATAGAAACGGATATTCTGTTCAGTGGCACGAATGGCCTGATTCAGATAGACAAGGTGAAAATAACTGTCGACGACGTTGTTGATCAGTGCCAGTCGCACGGTTTCCATGTCTTCCCGGGTTGCCTTGTATTCCCATTCCTGCGCCGAGGCAGCGCTGCTCAGTTTGCGCCATAAATCCAGTTCGTAGCTGACACCGAGTTCTGCCGTATAGTTATGGGTGGTTTCTCCGGCCTTGGTATTGGTTGTGGTTGACGCTCCTCCCGATCCTGAAAATTCGGGGACCAGCTCCTGTCCGAGCAGGTTGGCTTCATAAAGTGCCTTGTTTACTGTAATGGCGCTTTTTTTCAGATCGGTATTATTGGCGAGCGCCAGTTCGACAATACGGTCCAGATTTTTATCGCCATAGGCTTTCCACCATTCACGATCGATCCGGAAATCGGAGGCGATGGTCTGATAAGTCATCAGTCCTGTATCCGGAACCGTGACGGATTGGGTTGCACAGCCAGCGATGACAAGACAGAGGAGGGCACAGGGAATCAGTCGCATAGGGCATCCACCGGATTGAGACGGGAGGCGTTACGGGCGGGAATATATCCGAAAATAACGCCGATCAGGGTTGAACAGGCCAGCGCCAGAATAATGGATGCGGCCGAATAGGACATGGTAAAGGTCTGGATGAACATACTGAAGAAAAGGCCGATACCGAAAGCAAACAGGACACCGATCAGTCCTCCGATGAGACAGATCAGGACTGCTTCGATCAGGAACTGTTGCAATACGCTGCTTCTCCGTGCACCGACAGCCATCCGGATACCGATTTCCCGGGTCCGTTCCGTCACCGAAACCAGCATGATGTTCATGACGCCAATTCCTCCGACGACCAGTGAAATGAGAGCGATGCAGGAAATCAGCAGCCGCATGGTTCCGGTTGTGCTTTCAATGGTTTGCCGAATACTGTCCGTATTGACGGTAAAGAAGTCTTCCTTGCCATGTTTGACGGTCAGAAAACGGATGATGTTTTTTTCCGCGGCGATCATGCTGACGTCATCCCTGACTTTGACCGTAATGGAAGAAATGTTCCGATCGCCGGTGATGCGGTTCATGACGGCAGTATAGGGAGACCACATCGTCAGTGTGTCGGACGGTCCGAAGTTGGCGTTCTGTTTCTCGGAGATGCCGATGATTTTCAGTGGATGGCGGTTGAATATGATGGTATTGCCGATGATATCGCCCCCGTTGGGGAAGAGCTTGTTTTTGGTATTCTGGTCGATGACGACGACGGCGCTGCCTTTCTTGACGTCCTCGCGATTGAAAAATCGTCCTTCTTCGGATTTGAGTCCCTTGACATCGAAGTACTGTTCACCGACTCCCTGTAATTGGGCCGTGACGGAAATGTTTTGCCAGGTCAGCGTTCCGGAAGAACTGACGGCGGGGGTTGCGCTGTCGACATAGCTTTGCCGTGCCAGCAGATCGGAATCGTGAACGGTCAGGGTTTTGTATTTGCTGGAATTGCGGTCCCCGAAACCGTGACCCGGCATGATCATGATGGTGTTGGTTCCCATTGAATTGATGTCGGCAAGGATTTTTTCCTGCGATCCTTTGCCCAGTGCAACGACGGAAACCACCGATGCGATGCCGATAATGATGCCCAGCATGGTCAGCATGGAGCGCATCTTGTGGGCCTTGATGGCCTGGATGGACATTCTGAATGCTTCGGCAAACTGGTCCTTGAAGTAGGCGAAGGTATTGCGGTTGTCTTCCTTGGGAAGGTATTTCTGGTTGCTGTTCTTGTTCGGTTTTTTCCGTTCGTCCGCGATAATGGTGCCGTCCCTGATTTCGATGATGCGGTTGGCGTGATTGGCGACGTTTTTGTCATGTGTGACCAGAATGACGGTATGGCCGTTATCGTTGAGCATGTTGAGAATGGCCATGACATTTTCGCCGCTTTTGGAGTCCAGCGCGCCAGTCGGTTCGTCCGCGAGAATGATGTCTCCGCCGTTCATCAGGGCACGTGCGATACTGACACGCTGCTGTTGGCCGCCGGACAGTTCGGACGGCAGATGGTCGATGCGGTTTCCCAGATCAAGGCTGGTCAGCAGTTTTTCAGCACGTGTCTGCCTTTCTTCATGTTTCAGCCCCGAATAAATGGCCGGCAATTCGACATTTTCTTCAGCGTTCAGTGTGGAAAGCAGATTGTAACGCTGAAAGATGAAACCAAGGTATTGACTGCGCAAAGCAGCGAGCTGGTCAGGCGTCATGCCGGCGACGTTTTCGCCGGCGATTCTGTAGTTGCCCGAACTGGCCGTATCCAGGCAGCCGAGAATATTC
The DNA here is from genome assembly GCA_963655605.1 of Oscillospiraceae bacterium. Classification (GTDB taxonomy): domain Bacteria; phylum Pseudomonadota; class Gammaproteobacteria; order Burkholderiales; family Burkholderiaceae_D; genus Oxalobacter. The sequence goes on along the minus strand of CAVKGJ010000061.1, from coordinate 12,623 downwards.
ATCAGTGTGGATTTGCCGGAACCGGACTGGCCGATAATGGCAACGAAATCGCCTGATTCGATATCGAGATCGATATCTTTCAGAACACGTACCTGATTTTCGCCGGTTCCGTAAACTTTGTTGATGCCGCGCAATTCAATGATGTTCATGTTCAAATCCTTGGCCTGCGCATCTGGGATGTGGATCCGACCTGTTCACCTTTGCTGACTTCGGAAGAAATGACCTGTTCACTCTCGTTGAGCCCGGATCTGATTTCAGTGAAAACCCCGTCTGAAATTCCGATTTCAACATCCCGCTGTTCGACTTCGTTTTTGTCGGTCAGTATCCGTACGGAATGTTTGCCCTGGCGGGAAGTAATCGCGATGCTGGGGACAATCAGCACATCTTCAGCAGAAGAAACATGAATGGTATTCTGTGTCAACATGCCGATACGGAGTATGCCGCCCGGGTTTTCGACATAGGCACGTCCGTAATAATAGACCGCTGCGGTGCTGGATGAGGTGGATGAAGAGCTGGAACCGGATGAACCGCTGTTGTAACTGCCGTCCGTCAGGGTGGTCAGACCGGGATCGATCGAATCCAGTTTCGCGTGGAATACCGTATTCGGTTCCGAGAGAATGGTATAGTCAATGTCCATTCCCGGTTTGACTTTGGTGATGTCACCTTCGGATATTTCGATATCGATTTCCATATCGTTCAGATTGGCAATCTGAACGATGGTCGGTGTTGTCTGGTTGGCGTTGACGGTCTGGCCTTCTTCGACCGGAATGGACACGATGGTGCCGTTTAGTGGCGCCCGGATTTTGGTATAACCCAGATTGGTTTCATCTGTATTGATGGCAATCTGGGTCTGACGGATGAGCGATTCCGTTTCGTCGACGTTGGCTTTGGCTGTCGCGTAGGCATCCCGGGCATTTTCCAGATTCTGTTGGGATGTGGAATTCGTCTTGATCAGAACGAGTTCGCGGTCATACTGTTTTTTTGTGATGGCCAGTATGGTTTTCCGCGCCTTGAGCTGCGCCTTGTAGTTGTCCAGCCTTGCCTTGTCGGTATTCAAGGTGTTTTCCTGTGTCTGTGAATCGATCTCGGCGATCATGTCGCCCTGTTTGACTTCCTGCCCGAGTACGACATGCAGTTTCTTGATTTGTCCCGATACCTGGGCACCGACAGTGACCAGATTGACGGCGGCGACTTCTCCAGTGGCTTCCACAACCTGACTGATATTGCCTTTTCGGACTTTATCCGTCATATAGGTGATATCGTCCTCTCGGTTCGTTGTCCAGAAAACCAGCGAAACCAGAATCAGGACGATAACAGCTGATACAGGTATCCAGACCTTGGGATTTTTGAATGTTTTTATTTTATTGGGGATGTTCATGAGTCTGTTCCCATTGCCGCTTTTATGAATTTTCCGGTGATGGCAGCATGCCATCATGCTGTCCATGTTTTCAGGCTGCGTGGACAGGCGATTGCAAGTATAACGACTAAACCGGTCTGAATCATGATATGAATTTAGTGTTTTTTGAATTGGTGTGCACCGGATTCAATAACTTGTTACAAATGAAATAAAGTGAAAACAGTTGTGGCGTTTTCTTGGAAAATGTCGATTGGCTGAATCCGGAAAAGACGGATAATCGGGATACCGGAGCGTGGATCGTTCAGGCCGAATGACTGTCCGGCAATCCGGTTGTCATTTTCATGAATATAATGATCGCAAACGGATATTTTCAAGTATGATGGTGGGCAGTTTTGGCTGTCTGGCGCATGGCGACGATGCCGGTGACAGAGAACGGCCTGATTGTTTTTTGGATCTGACTACTGGTTGACATTTCATGGTTTTTATTTTGATGTTTAAAGCCTTCATAATGGGAGTTGTTGAAGGCTGTACGGAATTTCTTCCCATTTCCTCGACCGGGCATCTTATTCTGGCAGGCAGTCTTCTTGATTTTACCGGCAATAATGTCAAGGTATTTTCAATCGCCATCCAGTCAGGAGCCATGTTGTCGGTCGTATGGGTGTATCGCCATAAAATACTTGATGTAGTCAGGGGAATGTTCACCAATGCACGTGACCGCAAGTTTGTCATCAATCTGATTGTCGCTTTTCTGCCGGCAGCCATACTGGGTATTCTGTTCAGCAGGGCCATTCAGGATTTTCTGTTTTATCCGGCTCCGGTCGCAGCGGCTTTTATCGTGGGGGGACTGCTCATTATTTTCGTGGAACGGAAAAATGAAAAAAATCCGGTTGCAAGGGTTGAGTCGGTCGATGACATGACCGTCGTGGATGCATTTAAGGTGGGATGTGCGCAGGCTTTTGCCCTGATCCCCGGAACAAGCCGTTCGGGAGCGACCATTATCGGTGGTATGCTTCTCGGTTTGTCCCGAAAAGCGGCGACGGAATTTTCGTTTTTCCTGGCTATACCTACCCTTTTCGGGGCGGCTGCGTATTCCATTTTCAAGGACCGTGCGCTTCTGGCGTCTTCGGATATTCCGTTGTTTACGATTGGTACCATTTCCGCATTTGTTTCCGCTTTTTTCTGTGTCCGCTGGCTTTTGCGATATATCAGTTCGCATAATTTCATTCCGTTTGCCTGGTACAGAATCGCTTTTGGAATATTTGTGTTGGTCAGTGCTCACTATGGCTGGATCATCTGGGCAGAATGAAAGTGTTTCTGTCGTATTGTCATGTCCGGCATGAGAAGCGATAGGCTGGTTCCGGATGTCCGGTCGCAGGCATTGAATTTTACAGACAGCTTTCGGTTATGGTGTTTTCTGGTGGTACAGGAAGCGATCATGAGACCTGTTTCGTCAGAGATGAAGCGCTTGTATTCATGCCTGCGGGAGTAAAAAATCGCTGAGCTACCCGATCCGGCCCTGATCAGGGATGGAGTCGGTATGGTGCCCCCTCTGATTGCATGAATGCAGAACCGGATCGAGGCATTGGAGATCGTCAAAGTCAGTTCAGAACCGTTTCGTTGGCCGGTACTTTGCTGATGGTCTCGTTGACGGTTTCGAAGTTGGCGATGTTTTTGGCGGTAAAGCCGTTTCCGGTCGTGTTGTTGACGTTCAGGGGACCTGTGAGTTTATTCCCGCTACTCGAAAGTCCGCCATACAGGGCAGCGGTTTCCGGGTCGGCATTTCCCGAGGTGGTGACGGTGTTGTTTATCCTGCTCAAAACGGCAGTGGAGTTATTGCGGATTTCCGATATCGGAAACAGACACCGGTCAATGCTGGCCGAGGAAAGACTCAGACAGGTCAACGAGTTTGTTTTTTTCTGGAAACGGGTGCTTTCCTGATGACCGGCTCAACCCTGAACAGGGTCGGTGTTTGAAGATTTATATCGATGCGAGTCCATTCTGGACGTAATCCGAGTGTTCCCAGTCTGCCTTTCCAGATTATTTCAGCGGAAGGGCCCGTGCCATGTCCATAAATAAACAGTACCCGGCCGGGATAATGTGATACGAGACTATTCAGCTTTTGCCTGATTTCGTAAAAACCGTCCCGTTTTGTGGTGAGTTGTCCGTTTTGGGTGCCTGTTGTGAAGGGATTTCCGTCACTGACCAGTACGATTCCCTTGTAATGATGACGCGATGCCATCCGGAAGAGGCGGTCCAGCCAGTTTTTGTTTGCAATGGTTCTGTCTTCGAATTCATTATTCCGTCCGGCTGCCGCAACATAATGATTGTTGTCCGCAGGCATATGTATGGTGGCGAAAAGAATGGAATTCATGTGCCAGTAGGCGTTTTCAGGGTAATTGGAGAAACGGTTGCCCAGGGATTGCCGGGTCAACTGGAGCGGCGTGTCATCTGGCGAATATGTATTTTCGAAAAAGATTTCTTTCAGCCGTATCAGTCTTTCGATCGCGACAGATTCACCCCTGCCGTTTTTGCAGTTGACCCAGTCTTCGCTGGACAATGAAATGATGACCGGAAAGCGGGTATCGGCGACAAGATTTTTCCTTTCGGTATACAATTCGTCGCTGCATGATTCCATATCTGACTTTATGCCATTGACAATGGCAAATGCCGGGCGGATGCGCTCAAGTTTGCCGAACGCTTTTCTCAACACATTTTCATTGTCTCGTGAAGGCTGATTCATCGCCACGAAATGGAACGATTTTCCGGGCGTTTGGGGGGCGGCCACACAGGCCTGATGAAAAGTGGTTGTGACAACCAGCAGCAGACTGGCGATCCATCGTCTCATGGCAACTTTGAAGAAATACGGAAATTGGTCAAATTTTTGTCCGGAATGCCATTTCTTTCCGGCAGAGCCGGGAAACCGGGCAGTCTTATTGCAGGGATTTTAATTGTTTTTTCAGTTCATACAACCGATCCAGGGCGTCTCTGGGGGAAAGGGAATCCGGATCGAGCTCGTCAAGGGATTCGATTAACGGCATGAAATGTGAGTCCCGGGTATTTTCCGTTTCCTGTTCGGCGTTATCGGGAAGAGGGCTCGAAAACAGGTTGAGCTGATTGCGATCCGGGATGAAATGGGATTCCAGTTCAGCCAGGTGTTTTCTGGCGACACGGATGACGGGAGCCGGAACTCCGGCCAGTTTTGCGACCTGAAGTCCGTAACTCTGGGAGGCGGGGCCCGGTTCGACGGAATGCAGGAAAACGATGTTGTCTTTATGTTCGACAGCCGATAGATGGACATTGGCTGCCGAAGCATATGTTTCCGGCAATTGGGTCAGTTCGAAATAATGTGTGGCGAAAAGCGTGAAGCTCTTGTTGTTTTCGATCAGATGATGCGCTATCGCCCAGGCCAGTGCCAGACCGTCGAATGTTGAAGTCCCTCTGCCGATTTCATCCATGAGTACCAGAGACTGTTCCGTCGCGCCATTCAGAATGGCGGCGGCTTCCGTCATTTCGACCATGAATGTGGAGCGGCCGCCTGCCAGGTCGTCTGCTGCGCCGATTCGGGTGAAAATACGGTCAACGGGTCCGATTACAGCATGATCTGCCGGAATGAAGCTCCCGATGTAAGCCAGCAATACGATCAATGCCGTTTGCCGCATGTAGGTTGATTTGCCACCCATATTGGGCCCGGTAATCAGTAAAAATTTTCTGTTGCCGGACAAGTCGCAATCGTTGGCAATGAAACGTTCCATCCTGTTTTCAATCACAGCATGTCGTCCCTGGGAAATATGTATGACCGGTTCTTCTACCAGATCGGGTTTTGTCCAGTTCTGTCGGGTGGCGTGGAATGCCAGTGAAGACAGGACATCCAGCCGGGCGGTGTTCTGGGCGATGGATTGCAATTGTGTGATATAGGCCGTCAGATCGTGCAGTACCTGTTCATAGAGCGTTTTTTCAAGCGCCAGAGCCCTTTCACGGGAAGACAGGACTTTGTCTTCGAACGCTTTCAATTCGGGGGTGATGTAGCGCTCCGTGTTTTTGAGCGTTTGTCTGCGGCGGTAATCGTCCGGCACTTTCGAAATCTGTCCTTGGGTGACTTCAATATAGAATCCGTGAACCCGGTTGTATTCGACTCGCAGATTGGCTATGCCGGTACGGGTTCTTTCCCGTGTTTCCAGATCGACCAGAAACTGTCCGGCATTTTCGGCAAGTGCGCGCAATTCATCCAGTTCGGCGCTGAATCCGGTGGCGATGACGCCCCCTTCACGGATCATGGCGGACGGCTCGTCACTGATGGCTTGTTCCAGCAAATCCAGACAGGCTTGGGGAACCGCCAGATTCCGGTGGATTTCTCTTAGAAGCGAAGAGCCGTCTTCCATGACACACTGGTCCAGATAGGAGCGCAGTCCGGGCAATTGTTGCAGTCCGGAACGCAAGGCCGAGAGATCACGCGGACGGGCGGAATACAGTGCGATTCTGGATACAATCCGCTCGATATCGGGGATGTTGGCGAGGGTGTTGCGCAGTCCCTCGATAACGCTGGCGTCAAGCAGGGCGGTGATGGTGGCATGACGGGAACGCGCGACGGACTGGTTGCGGCTTGCGTGATGCAGCCAGTGGCGGAGAAGCCGTGATCCCATCGTGGTTTTGCAGTGGTCCAGCTCGGCCAGAAGTGTGGGAGACTGATTACGGCCGCTGTCGGAACGGATCGGCTCGGTCAGTTCCAGATTGCGTCTGGTCATGGCATCCATCGTGATGTAATCGTTTTCCGTTTCCACGGTCAGCGTTCTGACATGCTGAAGGTTTTGCGATTGTGTGGAATGTGCGTAATTCAGGATGGCGCCGACAGCTCCGAAGGCCGGATTCAGGCCGGAAGCGCCAAAACCATCCAGTGATATGACCTGAAGTTGCCCAAGCAGTTCTTTTTCGCCGTTATTCCGGTCGAAATGCCATTCCGGTACGGTGACGATACGGGCGGAGAATCCGGTCAGGCATGTCTTGTCGAAACCATCCGGAACCAGAATTTCGGCGGCGCCGATTCTTTCGATTTCCTGCTGCAGTCTGGATTGAAGGTTTTTTTCGTCCACAGCGGTTTCAAACAGCTTCAGTGAACCGCTTGACAACGATAGCCAGGCCAGACCGAGAATCCACTGTTTCCGGCTCTTCTGGCAGTGGATGGCCAGTAGCGGGCGGTCGGCTTTTTCAGGCAGCAGGTTCGAGTCGGTCAGGGTTCCGGGGGTCACAATCCGGACGACCTTGCGTTCTACCGGACCTTTGCTGGTGGCAGGATCGCCGATCTGCTCGCAAATGGCGACGGATTCGCCTGTGGCGATCAGCTTTGAAAGATACTGGTCAAGAGCATGGAATGGAATACCGGCCATTGCCACGTTTTTTCCTGTGGACGCTCTCTGTGTCAGGGTAATGCCAAGAATTTGCGATGCGATCGCCGCATCGTCAAAGAACAGTTCGTAAAAATCTCCCATGCGATACAAAAGAAGCATATCCGGATGTTGAGCCTTGATCCGGAGATACTGTTGCATCATCGGTGTCTGTTTTGCGGTTTCCGGATTTGCCATCTGAATGGACGATACCTGTTTTTGTGAAGGCGTCATAAGAGTTTGCGAGCTGTTTCGGAATGATTTTCAAAAGTTGGGCCGGTGCAGGTTTCCATTGTAATGCGGCTTGCACGGTGGAAGCAAAAAAGAGCGCTGAAAGCGCTCTTTTTCGGGATTTTTCTAAACGGGAATCAGTTTTTGCTCTGATCGACCAGTTTGTTTTTTGCAAGCCATGGCATCATGGAACGCAGACGGTTGCCGACCTGTTCGATCTGGTGTTCGGCAGTCAGGCGGCGGCGGGACAGCAAGGTCGGAGCGCCTGCCTTGTTTTCCAGAATGAAGCTTTTGGCATATTCACCGGTCTGGATGTCTTTCAGAGCCTGACGCATGGCGTTTTTGCTCTGTTCCGTAATGACTTTCGGACCGGTGACATATTCGCCGTATTCGGCATTGTTGGAGATGGAATAATTCATGTTGCCGATACCGCCTTCATGAATCAGGTCAACGATCAGTTTCAGTTCATGGCAGCATTCGAAGTAGGCCATTTCGGGGGCATAACCGGCTTCGACCAGTGTTTCGAAACCGGCCTTGATCAGTTCGACGGCACCGCCGCACAAAACGGCCTGTTCACCGAACAGGTCGGTTTCGGTTTCTTCGCGGAATGTCGTCTGGATAATGCCGGCACGACCGCCACCATTTGCCATGGCATAGGAAAGGGCGATATCGCGTGCGTTTCCGGATTTGTCCTGATAGACGGCGATCAGCTGGGGAACGCCGCCTCCCTGTGTGTAGGTGCTGCGGACAGTGTGACCCGGTGCTTTCGGTGCGATCATGATGACGTCAAAATCGGCACGGGGGATGACCTGGCCGTAATGGACATTGAATCCGTGGGCAAAAGCCAGAACGGCACCCTGTTTTGCGAACGGTGCGACACTTTCGTTATAGACTTCAGGGATGTTTTCGTCCGGCAGCAATATCATGATGACATCGGCATTCTTTACCGCTTCCTTGACTTCCTTGACCTTCAGTCCGGCATTTTCGGCTTTTCCCCAGGAATTGCCACCCTTGCGGAGACCGACAGTCACGTCGACACCGGAATCGTGCAGATTCAGTGCATGGGCATGTCCCTGTGAACCATAGCCGATGATGGCAACTTTTTTTCCTTTAATCAAAGACAGATCGCAGTCTTTATCGTAAAAAACATTCATTATGATTCCTAATCCAAATAATAAAAATACGACCGGTTAAACTTTCAGGATGCGCTCGCCACGTCCGATTCCGGAACCGCCGGAACGGACGGTTTCCAGAATGGCTGTCCGGTCGATTGATTCGATGAAGGCATCCAGTTTGGCTTTGTCGCCGGTTAATTCGACAGTATAGGCTCGATCGCTGACATCGATAATCCTTCCCCGGAAAATGTCTGCAGTACGCTTGATTTCTTCGCGTTCCTTGCCGACGGCGCGGATCTTGATGAGCATCATTTCGCGTTCTACGAAATAGCCATCCGTCAGATCGACAACCTTGACGACTTCAATGAGACGGTTCAGGTGTTTTGTGATCTGTTCGATGACCGCTTCGGATCCCATCGTGACAATGGTCATGCGCGACAGGGTCGGATCTTCTGTCGGCGCGACGTTCAGGGTTTCGATATTGTATCCGCGTGCGGCGAACAGGCCGACGACACGCGCAAGCGCACCTGCTTCATTTTCCAAAAGAACTGAAATAATGTGTCGCATGTTATTTGTCCTCCAGACTCATGAGCATTTCGGTGAGTCCCTTGCCGGCCTTGACCATGGGCCAGACATTTTCAGTGGAATCCGTCAGGAAATTCAGAAATACCAGTTTGTCCTTCATCGAGAAGGCTTCCCTCAATGCGCCCTCGACATCGGACGGTTTTTCGATACGGAATCCGACGTGACCATATGCCTCGGCCAGTTTGTTGAAATCGGGAAGCGAGGCGACATACGTTTCCGAATAACGGGACTCGTAGTCCAGACGCTGCCACTGGCGGACCATTCCAAGTACACCATTGTTCAACATGATGATTTTCGGCGTCAGGTTATATTGCTTGCAGGTTGCCAGTTCCTGGATATTCATCTGGATGGAACCCTCGCCGGTGATACAGGCAACCGTGGCGTCCGGATTGGCCATCTGGATACCCATGGCGTAGGGCAGGCCGACACCCATCGTGCCCAGACCGCCGGAATTGAGCCAGCGGCGTGGCTTGTCGAAAGGATAATACTGGGCGGCCCACATCTGGTGCTGTCCGACGTCGGAAGCGATATAGGCGTCGCCCTTGGTGACATCCCACAGTTTTTCAATGACGAATTGGGGTTTGATGATCTGGTCGGACTGCTCGTATCTCAGGCTGTTTTTCTTGCGCCATTCATTGATCTGTTTCCACCAGGGAGCCAGTGCCTGCGGATTGATCGAACCGGATGGCATGGTATCGAGCTGGGCCAGCATTTCCTGCAGGACATCCTTGACGTTGCCAACGATCGGGATGTCGACCTTGACCCGTTTGGAAATGGAAGACGGATCGATATCGATATGGATGATTTTGCGGTTGACCTTGGAAAAATGATCCGGATTGCCGATGACACGGTCATCAAAACGGGCGCCGATGGCGATCAGGACATCGCAGTGCTGCATGGCCATGTTGGCTTCATACATGCCGTGCATGCCGGGCATGCCGATATATTTTTCGCTAGAAGCCCGATAGGAACCCAGTCCTTGCAGGGTATTGACACATGGTACTCCGAGACGGTCGACAAGCTGGTTCAGTTCCTTTGACGAGTCCGAAAGAATGGCGCCCCCACCTGCATAGACGAGAGGACGTTCCGCCTGAAGCATCATCTGGACGGCCTTGCGTATCTGTCCGGTATGTCCCTTGTCGATCGGTTTGTAGGAACGCATTTCGATTTCCTTCGGATAATCGAAAATGCAGGACTGCATGCTGACGTCTTTCGGAATATCGATCAGTACAGGACCGGGGCGACCTGTCGAGGCGATGTAGAAGGCTTTTTTGATGGTGACGGCAAGATCCTTGACGTCCTTGACCAGAAAGTTGTGTTTGACGCATGGCCGGGTAATCCCGACAGCATCGCATTCCTGGAATGCATCAGAACCGATAGCGTGTGTCGCGACCTGTCCGCTGATCAGAACGAGCGGAATGGAATCCATATAGGCTGTTGCAAGTCCTGTCACGGCGTTGGTGACACCAGGTCCTGACGTGACCAGGGCAACCCCGACTTTTCCGGAACTTCTTGCATAAGCGTCAGCGGCGTGAACGGCAGCCTGTTCATGACGGACAAGAATGTGCTTGAATTTGTCCTGTTTGTAGATCGCGTCATAAATGTAAAGAACGGCACCGCCAGGGTAACCGAAAACGTGCTCTACTCCTTCTTCGGCCAGGCTTCTGACCAGTATGTCAGAGCCTGTCATTTCTAAACTCATACTTCTTTCCTTTCAAGGTCCACTGGAAATTGATCGGATGCTCTTTCCTGACGAAATTGGAATGGCAAGGAACAACTTTTTTATTTTATTGCGAAAATAAAAAAATAGGCCCCAATTTCTCGCACTTGTGGCACGGGTCAGAGCAAACAGCTTTCAAAACAGCAAAGCATGTCTTCACGACAGGCGGCATTATGAGCACCATGTGAGAAAACCTTCCGCCATGGGGTAAAATGGCGGCAGCAGTTAATCGCCTGCAAAATTTTGATCAAGCGCTACTCAATTACAAATGTACAATACTTCAGCAATTGTATAAAGTGAATAATTTTACACTACTATCTGCACAAGCAGGTCTTTCTTTGCTAGCATTTGCACCTGTTTGACACAGTCGGGCACTGTGTTTCATTAATTTTGTGTAGCTGGGTTTTCTGCCGATTCGGATGGCAACAGACAAAGAATTATCTGACTTTCTCGCAAGTGTTGAAAAGCGGGCGTTCAAACAGGCTGCCTATGCTGTTCGGCGGGACGAATCGGCGCTTGATATTGTTCAGGATGCGATGATCAAGCTTGCTGAAAAATACGGCGACAAGCCTGCTTCTGAATTGCCGATGTTGTTCCAGCGTATTCTGCAGAATACCATCAGTGATTTTTTTCGCCGCGAAAAAGTCAGAAATACATGGGTCAGTCTTTTTTCAAGCATGTCGATGAATCAGGATGGCGATGATTTCGATGTTCTTGAAGTCTATCAGGGAGATGAAAACAGCGAGGTCGTGGAATCGTCTGCCGATAAGCTTGAAAGGGCGGAGATTTTGACTGTTATCGAAGAAGAAATCGAAAAATTGCCCGCACGTCAACGGGAAGCGTTCCTCATGCGTTACTGGAATGATATGGATGTCGCTGAAACCGCGGATGCAATGAATTGCTCTGTCGGGAGTGTCAAGACACATTGTTCGCGTGCAACGCATGCATTGGCCAAGGCGCTCAAGGCAAGAGGGATAGAGTTATGAACATGAATGAAGAAAATTTCGCTTACAAGGTACGCCATGCCCTGAACGAGAAGCTGGAAGATATGCCGGAAAGCGTCACACAGCGGCTGGAGCAGGCGCGCCGGATTGCAATCAGCCGGAAGAAAAGAAGTTCTCCGCTTTATGCGCGTGTTTTCCGGCAGGTATTTGCGGGGGCTGGCGGCTATTTTTCCGGCCGGATTTCCTGGATGGGAAGACTGGGGATGGGTTTGCCCGTATTGGCGCTGGCTATCGGTCTGGCCGGTATCTTCCATCATGAACAGCAGCGCCAGATGAGGGAAATCGCCGATATTGATATTGCTGTTCTTTCGGACGAATTGCCGCCGTCCGCTTATGCAGATAGTGGTTTCAAGGCTTTTGTTACAGACAGATCCGTGACCGGAGTCTGATTGATGAGCCAGTTGAACCATCCGGGCAAAGGATCTGTATCGCGATGGATATGGGCTATTGTCATAGTAACCGTTATCGCCGTTGGTGTGGTTTGTGTGCTAACGCCTGAGGGAGGCATCAGGCGTTTTTTCGGCATGGGGGATGAGCAGAAAACGGCTTATTCGGATGAATCCTGGGAAAGTCTGTCGGTATCCCAAAAAGAGTCTCTCGCACCGCTGGAGAATGAATGGGACAACCTGAGCACCGGCCAGAAACGGAAATGGCTGGAAGTTGCAGCAAAAATGGAGAAGATGTCTCCGGAAGAAAGGCAGCGGTTTCAGAATCATATTCGTGACTGGCTGAATCTGACACCGGAACAGCGTCGGATGGCCCGCCAGAATTTCCTGGGATTCAGGAAACTGAATCCTGTCAGAAAAAAGGAAAAATGGCAGGAATATCAGCAGCTGCCCGAGGAGAAAAAACGGGCGTTGGCTGAAAAAGCAAGATCCAGACGACGGCTGACCAGTCTGGCGGATGACGCCGTAGAGCAGGAAGTTGTCGAACCTGTCAAACAGTCTGAGAAAGTCGTGCAGCCGCTGCCGCAGGACGAAATACCGGAATACTGGCGCTAGTTGCGTCTTGTCCGGTGCGACAGTGCCAGGTTTCGCGGCTTGTATCGCCTCGGAACCGGAACATCCGATGTAAGCGCCTTGCTCCGGAAGTATTGCCGTCAGGACCGGCGAGACTGGTCGGGCAGGGACTCCAGAAGTCTGCGACGCCGGATTTCCTGCGGGGAATTTCTTAACGGGGAGCCTGTAACACATTCTGTGGACATTTATCAGAGAAAGGAAGAAACCCTTTCTC
>CAVKGJ010000060.1:0-6803 GCA_963655605.1 Oscillospiraceae bacterium | reverse complement strand
GAACTGGAAATCAGCACTGAATCGGTTCTGCATCGAATTCGGAGAAAGGGTTTCTTCCTTTCTCTGATAAATGTCCACAGAATACGTTACAGGCTCCAAACTGGGAAAGTGTCCGATGATGTCGAGACTAGTACAGATAAATGTCCACAGAATGCGTTACAGGCTCGGTGCTCTACTACACATTTCCAAGGTTTAAAGGTCGTTATTGATTGGTGATGGGCATAAACCTTCGCACAAAAAACGCCCCCGAAGGGGCGCTTCCTCACTTACGCCGTCACCCAGTTTTCAACCACAAGATCCGGAACGCGCTCGAACTCACGGACATTATTCGTTACCAAAACAAGACCTTCCGATCTGGCATGCGCCGCGATCAGCATATCCATCGTACCGATAGGCGTTCCCTGCTTCTGTAAAGCCGTGCAGATTTTTCCGTACTCGACAGCGGCCAGATCATCGAACGGCAATACCGACAAAATCGAAAGAAAACGAATCAGCGCAGCGGCATTCCTTTCCGGAAACGCACTTTTCTCGACACCATGTTCCAGTTCTGCCAAAGTAATGGCGGAAATACAAAGTCCGTTGTGCAAATTGTCCTTAAGGCGTGCCAGAACGTACTCAGGTCTGTTTCTGATTACATAGATACAGATATTGGTATCCAGCATGTAACTCATAAAACATCCCTGACGGTCGGAATATCGGAAGGTCTGCCTTTCACACAGAAATCATCCGTAAAGCTGTTCAGACCTTCCAGAAAAGTCTGCCATGTATGCTCTTTCGGTATGAGCATGACAGCATGACCGAGTCGATGAACAAAAACCTCGTCCCCCTCGAACCGGAACTTCTTAGGTAACCTTACAGCCTGGCTTTTGCCGTTCTCGAAGATTTTTGCTGTTTCCATCATGACCTCCCCCAATAGTATATATCGCAGCATATACCAAATCCAAGCCAACCGCAAAATCTGATCCACACGATCCGCGCCGGTCGCATCAGGTGTACTAGTCTCGACATCATCGGAAATGCCAGGGAAAAAGCCAGTGTACTTTCATTTGTTCTGGATGGTTTTGGCGTTCCATATGTAGGACAGTATCTGAATCGGCATGGTATCGCTGTTAGGGCAGGTCATCATTGTGCACAGCCAATTTTGAGGCGATATGGCTTGGAGGCGACTGTTCGGCCTTCCATTGCTTTCTACAATACGGTTGAAGAAATCGATTATCTGGTTAAAACGCTTTTACAGTTGTGGTGATACTGGCCGGATTTAAAACGATAAAAAAGCCCGAAGGATTTATTTCTTCGGGCTTTTTTCGGGCAGTGTTCCTGTTAAACGTGTTCTCCAAGAACAGAAACGGTAATATCGACAACTACGTCGGAATGCAGGGCGATGGCGACGGGGAAGTCCCCAACAGTCTTGAATGGACCCTGTGGCAGGCGGACCTGAGCCTTGTGAATGTCGAAACCCTGTTTGGTCAATGCTTCTGCGATGTCGAAATTGGTGACGGAACCGAACAGACGGCCATCGACACCGGATTTCTGCAGGATCTGGACAGTCAGGCCAGCGAGTTTTTCTCCCTGTGCCTGGGCATTGGCCAGTTTTTCTGCAGCTGCCTTTTCCAGTTCAGCGCGTTTCGCTTCGAATTCCTCAATAGCGGCAGCAGTTGCGCGGCGGGCCATACGCTGGGGAATCAGGTAATTGCGGGCATATCCGTCCTTGACTTTGACGACATCACCGAGATTGCCGAGATTGCCGACTTTATCCAACAAAATTACTTGCATTTTTTTCTCCAATATTCTTTAGATTATCCGGCAAAAATCAGGCGGAATGCAGGGAAGTGTAAGGCAACAGGGCCAGGAAACGTGCACGCTTGATAGCGGTGTCAAGCTGACGCTGGTAGTGCGCCTTGGTACCGGTCAGACGAGCCGGCATGATCTTGCAATTTTCCTGGATAAAATCTTTCAGGGTGTCGATATCCTTGTAATCGATCTGTTCAACATTGGCTACCGTGAAACGGCAGAATTTTTTGCGTTTGAACAGAGGGTTTTGTTGTTTGCGTTTGTCTTTGTTTTTGTTCTTGTCGAATTTCTTACCAAATGCCATTTTTGGCTCCTGTATCTAAAAGGTTAGGCCTGTTCAATCGATGAAAAGCCGGTAATGTGAAACAGAAGACTTTTGCTTTTGAAACTTCTTGTCGTCATGAAACCCGTAAAACGATAAAACGTGTCTGTTGCCAGTCTTTCAAAATTTCCCGTCATATCGCCGATCACGACAGCGGGTATTTCGCATTCCACGTTCCTGCTCGTTCCTGCTTCCGTCTGCTGTGAACGGTGCCACAACCGGGCGGATATCACAGGAATGCCTGCAGGTGTGTATCGGACGGTTTCACGTTCCAGTATTCTGGCAGTCAGAAAAAGCCGGTTCTCGGGGATCAGGGAAGTCTCCTGTTGCGGTTTTGTCAGGCTGAAGCGGACTGTTCTGCAGGGGCAGCTGTTGCCTTGGCAGATTCTTCCTTCTGAGCCGATTTCATCATCGGGGAAGGACCGGTTTCAGCGTGTTTCATTTTGACGGTCAGATGACGCAAAATGGCATCGTTGAATTTGAATGCCGTTTCCAGTTCTTTCAGGGTTTCGCTATCGCATTCGATGTTCATCAGAACATAGTGGGCTTTGGCAAACTTGTTGATCATGTAAGCCAGCTGACGACGGCCCCAGTCTTCGACACGGTGGATTTTTCCGCCGCGGGAAGTGACACTGTTTTTGTAACGTTCGATCATGGCCGGAACTTGTTCGCTCTGGTCAGGATGAACGATAAAGACGATTTCATAGTGACGCATGCATACTCCTTTTGGACGTTTAAAATATGCCCGCCCCGGCGTCAAGTCAGGTGCGGGAAGAAGAAAACTCGTTATTCTACTGTGTCAGTCACTTCTGTGCAATACATTTTGCTGATCGGCATAGCGGTTTTTTGTATGAATATATGGTGCGAAAATTGGAAGAAAAAAGGATTTTCTTTTAAAATACTGGTTAAATCAACAGGCTATAAAAATTTACAGTTCAATATTGCCAGTAAATAACCGGTTTTGCGGGGCATTCATGATTAAACTGACAGCACGACAACAGGAAATACTGAATCTTATCAGCAAATCAATCGAGAAAACCGGTTTTCCGCCGACACGTGCCGAAATCGCGGCTGAACTGGGTTTCAAATCTGTCAATGCAGCCGAAGAGCATTTGCAGGCATTGGCTCGCAAAGGGGTCATTGAAATGGTTCCGGGTATTTCGCGAGGTATCCGGTTGTTGCAGGATGAGGGCACATTGCCGGTATCCGGTATGGATCGTATGACACAATGTGCCGTTCCTCTGGTAGGCCGTGTCGCGGCGGGTTCTCCCATTCTGGCCCAGGAGCATGTGGAAAAGACCTATTGGCTGGATCCGTCCCTGTTTCCGGAAAAACCGGATTATCTGCTGAAGGTCAGAGGGTTGTCCATGCGGGATATCGGCATTCTGGAAGGGGACTTGATCGCGGTCAAAAAAACGGAAAAGGCACGGAATGGTCAGATTGTCGTTGCACGAATTGGGGATGATGTGACTGTCAAACGTTTCAGGAAAACCGGAACGGTGATTGAACTGGTTTCTGAAAATCCTGATTTCCAGCCGATCCGGATCAGCCGGGAATTCGACAGTTTCCGGATTGAAGGACTTGTTGTCGGCCTTTTGAGGACATGGCACTAGTCAGTCCGGTTTTGAGCGGGCATGTTTTTCGATCTGGCGGGCAATACCACGCAGGATGTTGACTTCTTCCGTTTCCAGCTGGCTGCGTGAAAAAAGCCTTCTCAGCCGGGGCATCAGTTTTTTGGGATTGGTCGGGTTCAGAAAATCGATAGCGGTCAGTGCGCTTTCCAGATGGTCGAACATGCCGTCGATCTGTTCGACAGAAGCTGGATCGCCATGAAAGCCGATATGCCTGCTGCCTTTTGCCATGTTTTCGTTTCGGGCAAGCAAGGCCATACGGCACTCATAGGCCAGAATCTGTGTGGCTTGCGCCAGATTCAGTGATGAATAGTCGGAATTGGCAGGAATATTGATCAGCGCATGACACCGTTCGACAATTTCATTGGGCAAACCGTAGCGTTCGCTGCCGAAAACAAGGGCGCAGTGGATATGCGCGTCTGGCAAGACGGTTTCTGCGAACTCTCTCGGAGTCAGAATAGGGGGGGAAAATTCACGGAGCCTGGCGGTAATAGCCGCAGCAAACTGGCAGTTTTCAAGAGCTGCGTCGATGGAATCAACGATTTCCGTATTTTCCAGTATATCCTGCGCGCCGCTGGCAAATGCAATGGCTTCTTCATGGGTCAGGACATTTGCAAAACGGGGGCGGACGAGTATGAGCCGTCCGAATCCCATGGTCTTGATGGCACGTGCTGCCGCACCGACATTGCCTGGATGGCTGGTTTCAACAAGGATAAATCGCAAGGTCCGGAAAATGGATATGTCGGTTTTCGGCTGGTTCATTTACAATATAAGGTTTGTGGAAAACGGGATTGCAGGTCCTGAATATTGAAGGGCGCTCTCCTGGTTCGTCCGGTTTTTTTATGAATCATTATGGCACCGTGTCAGTTTTTCGGGTATGGCCGGTGTTGTCATTTTTACGAAAATACTATGCAACCAATGCTTAACATGGCGGTCAAGGCAGCCCGTCGTGCCGCAACAATTATCAATCGCGCTTCATTCGATCTGGAACAGATTGCAGTGGAACAAAAAGATCAGAACGACTTCGTAACGGAGGTGGACAAGGCAGCCGAAGCGGCAATTATCGATGTTTTGCTGACAGCTTATCCCACGCATGCCATTCTGGCGGAAGAATCAGGTGCCTCGAATGGACTGAATGATGAAAGCGAGAATGTCTGGATTATCGATCCTATTGACGGAACGACCAATTTTATTCACGGTTTTCCATGTTACTGCATTTCCATTGCACTCAGACAGCGTGGTGTTGTCACGCAGGGTGTCATCTACGATCCAGTGCATAACGACCTGTTTACAGCGACCAAGGGAGCCGGCGCGTTTCTGAATAACAAGCGTATCCGGGTCAGCAAGACGGATCGTCTGTCAAAGGCGCTGATCGGTACCGGATTTGCAGGTCGCAGGAAAGATCCTCAGGCACTGAAGGAATTTCTGCACATGTTCGAGGTCATGACCCTGAATTGCCAAGCTGTCCGGCGCCCGGGATCGGCTGCATTGGATCTGGCTTATGTCGCTTGTGGCCGTTATGACGGATATTATGAAAAATCATTGAAAATCTGGGATATCGCCGCCGGAGCGCTTCTGGTTTCGGAAGCGGGCGGGATCGTATCCGATTTTGATGGGGAATCAGGTTTTCTGGAATCGGGCAATATTGTGGCGGGAACACCCAGAGTTTTCGGCCAGATGCTGCCTTTGCTGAAATCGGCTGAATAAAACATATCCTTTTGCAGGTATTAAAGAGATATGGCTTGTCGTTCGGCATCTTTGCGACTGGATCTGTTTTGTCAGATTGTTGACAATTTTGGCGATGCGGGGGTTTGCTGGCGTCTGGCCAGACAGCTTGCCACTGAATATGGTTTCCAGGTAAGACTGTGGATTGACCAGCCTGCCGTTTTGCAAAAAATCTGTCCTGGGGTAATCGCTGAATGTACGGAACAAACCGTCTGTGGTGTCAATGTCTGTTTTTGGCCTTCTTCTTTTTCTGGCGTGCCGGCGGAAGATATTCCGGATGTGGTTGTTGAGGGGTTCGGCGCACGCTTGCCTGAATGCTATGTCAGGCAAATGGCTACCAGACGAATCGCACCGGTCTGGATCAATCTCGAATACCTTAGTGCGGAATCGTGGGTGGAAAACAGCCACTTAATGGCGTCTCCGCAATCGTGGATTCCTTTGACAAAGTATTTTTATTTTCCCGGCTTTACCCAGAAAACAGGAGGTCTGATCCGGGAAAAGGGCTTGTTTGTGGCACGTGATGCATTTCAGCGTGACAGGGAACATGCCATTCGTTTTCTGTCATCCATCGGTATTTCTGCACAGAGACAACAGTTTATCGTTTCCCTTTTCTGTTATCCGCAAGCTCCTGTTGTATCTCTGCTGGAGTCTTTCAGGGACGGTGAACAGGATGTCTTGTGTCTGGTTCCTGAAGGAGTCGCTGTGGAAGCCGTCCAGTCATTCATGAACAGGCCTGCTGTTGCAGGAACCCGTTTTTCTGCAGGTCGACTGAATTTGCAAATTCTTCCCATGATCGAACAGAATCTCTATGATCGACTGTTATGGTCATGCGATCTCAATTTTGTACGGGGAGAGGATTCGTTTGTCAGGGCCCAATGGGCAGGGCGTCCTTTTGTCTGGCATATCTATCTCCAGGAAAAACATGTTCATCTGGATAAACTAACCGCTTTTCTGGGACGTTATTTGACCGGTGTTTCAGAAGAGAACGCACAGAAAATACGATATTTCTGGCGACTGTGGAATCGTGTGGATGACCGTCATATCGTTCCGGAAGACTGGAACGAATTCAGGAAATTCATACCGCTATTGAACCAGCATGGGTATAAATGGTCAAAAAAAATGATGGCTTTGCCTGATTTGACATTCAGTTTGGTACGATTTATCGAAAAGCTCCGTAAGACTATGCCCTTCAGGGAGGAAATATAAGGAGCGGAAGGCTTTGCCGTCCAGAAAAGAAAAGTTTATACGACCAACGCCATTGAATCGGTCAATAGCGTCATCAGGAAAGCCACCCACCGTCATAAAATGTTCCCGGATGATGAGGCAGCCATGAA
>CAVKGJ010000059.1:0-7936 GCA_963655605.1 Oscillospiraceae bacterium | reverse complement strand
CATCCATTTGCGTACGCAAGGTATCGCACAGCTTTTCAATGAACCGTGCCGTAAACCGCATTCCCAGCAATTCTTCCGAAATACGATCGTGCGCTTTCACATAAGCCGGAGAATTGTACCCGTCCTCTTCGAAAGCACGCTGCATTTCCTTGAAATGCGCCTCGATCAGCGAAAATCTTGCCAGCGCGTCTTCTCTCAGCTTTTCAAGCTGTTCTGCGGAAAAACCGGCAGCCGCACTGCCTGCTGAACCACTGTCGCTTTCCTCCTCTTCCGAGTCATCCTCATCGCTTTCATCAGTGTCGGAATCGCCTTCATCGGCATCATCCTGATCGCTGTCGGCCGCAGCAGCCAGCACAGGCGTATCATCCTCTTCATCGGCCATACCATCGACCACCTCATCGATTCTGACTTCACCGCTACTGATCTTCGCTGCCTGCTCGATGATCTCAAAAATCGTGGTGGGACAGGAAGAAATCGCCTGAATCATGTCTTTCAGGCCTTCCTCGATCCGCTTGGCGATTTCGATTTCTCCCTCACGCGTCAGCAATTCGACCGACCCCATTTCCCTCATATACATCCGGACCGGATCAGTCGTGCGGCCGAAATCCGAATCCACTGTCGAAAGCGCAGCTTCCGCAGCGGCTTCGGCCTCCTCATCGCTCGTCACTGTCACCACATTGTCGGTCAGCAACAGGTCTTCCGCATCGGGCGCGTGCTCATATACCGAAATGCCCATGTCATTGAATGTGCTGATGATCCCTTCGATCGCATCCGGATCAATGACATTGTCCGGCAAATGGTCGTTGATTTCCGCATAAGTCAGAAACGAACGCTCCTTGCCGAGCTTGATAAGCATTTTCAGTCGTTCCCGACGGCGCTCCAGTTCTTCTTCCGTTGCCTCCGTATCACCGGCCAGCGCATCTTTCAGCAACGCTTTTTCCTTGGCCTTGCGATCTTTCGCACGAGCCTTGTCAGCCGCTTTCATTTCTGCGCGTTCCACCGCATTGAGTGCCGCCACTTCCTCATTTTCCGGCTGGAAATCCTTGGGCTTGCGTCCACGACGCCCAGGCACCTTCACTGTCGGCAACACATAACCTGACGTATCAATCGCCGCCAGTTGTACCGCATCAGTCGTGACAATGGTATCTGACACGTTGCCCTTTCCTGAAACGGCATCGACCGTTTTCTGACCCGCCGTGACCAGTTTGGGTTTTCTGCCACGTGTACTCTTGACCTTGACAGTGATGTCTTCAGATGTAACGTTTTCATCAGAAACGGCCTTCTTCCGTCCTCTTTTCACATGCACGGCAGCTTCTTCTCCAGAAGGCAATGCGGCAACCGCCTCAGATACCGCATTTACATCAGCAACCGCGTCCGCATCGTCATGCCTGCGGCGACCGCGCCTTGTGACGGTCAGCGTTTTATTGTTCGTTTCACCTGCCACTGATTTATCTGATTTGTCCATGTCGTCCGTTGTCCGCTCGAAAATCCAATATACCGGTTTTACCCAATGTTACCCAGACGATACCGGGATTTCCCCCATAAGAAGGATGCAATATATCCCGAATGTAAAGTCTTATATTATAACATTTTTTGTGTTGTTTCCCGTCAAAAACTTTTTTCACGCAAACTTTCCTGCATCATCTCTTTCTGCAAATTGTCCTGCTGTTTTCTCAGCTCGTTGTAACGCAACGCCTTTTCTTCCGTTTCCATAGATGAAGACAGAATCTTTTCCATTTCGGATGCCAGCATGCGCAACCGAATCTGGCGAACCGCCCCTTCCAGTTCCAGCAGCGCCAGTTCTTCTTCATATTCACGCTCAAGCGTTTCCAAAACCAGCTGTTCGCAATTCACGCCGCTTGAACGAAGATATTCAACCAGTGTGGCATAACTGCCTTGCTCTCCAAGATCGTGGATGCCGTCGAGGACGGTTCTCAGCAATTCGCCCTTATCCGGAGAAAAATCCGCAATCGTACCGACATCCGACTCGTTCAACCGTACAGCAAACTGCGGATACATTAACAACAGTCTCATCACTTGCCGTTCAAGCCCAACAACAGGCGGACGTGGAGAACGAACCGGCATGCGTCTTGAGGGGAGGACGTGCTTGTTCACACCGAGAAAGGCCTCCAACTCGTCATCCGGCGTTTGCGTGATCTGTGCGAGTTTCCTCAGGATCTGCAAACGCAATGCAGACGGTGCCAGAGCCTGGCACCACGGTTTTGCCCTGTATTGCGCACGCGCACGTCCTTCCAGCGTATTCAAATCGTTTCCCGAAACAATTTCCTGCAACATGAATTCCGACAGAGGTATCGCTTTTTCCACCTGCTTTTCAAAAGCCTGCGCGCCATATGTCCTGACATAACTGTCCGGATCATGTTCAGGCGGCAAAAAAAGAAAGGCTACGCTTTTTGTATCGGAAACCAGCGGCAAACTGGCTTCCAACGCCCTTTTTGCCGCCCCTCTGCCTGCATTGTCACCATCAAAAGAAAAAACGATCCGATCCGTTTGCCGCATCAGTTTCTGTACTTGGACAGGCGTACAGGCTGTCCCCAGCGTAGCCACAGTCTGCCCGAATCCCATCTGTGCCAGTGCGACAACATCCATGTAGCCTTCCACTACCAGTATATATCCGGCCTCCCGTATGGCCTGGCGCGCCTCGAACAGCCCGTAAAGCTCGCTCCCCTTCTGAAACAAAGGGGTTTCCGGTGAATTCAAGTATTTGGGTTCTCCCCTGTCCAGAACCCTTCCACCGAAAGCGATCACCTGCCCGCGGCTGTTTTTGATCGGAAACATGATCCGGTTGCGGAAACGGTCATAACGCCTGCCTCCTGAATCGGATATATGCCCGTCATTTTCCTTCTCAATGACAAGCCCTGCCTCCACCAGCTCGGCAGCACGATAATCATCAAAACCGTTTTTTAGACTGTTCCCTTCTCCGGGCGCATACCCCAGTCCGAATCTGAAAGCGATTTCGCCACTAACCCCTCTTTTTTTCAGATAATCGATAGCGACCTTCGACTGTTTCAACTGCTGCCTGTAATAATGACTTGCTATGGTCATCACTTCCGTCAGCGCCAGTGTTTTTGCCTGTTTTTCCGCACGCTGTTCTGGCGAAACACGGGAATCATCCCTCGGCACTGTCAAACCGACACTTTGCGCCAGTTCCTCCACTGCTTCGACAAACGTAAGACCGGAATGTTCCATCAGGAAAGTGATCGCCGAACCATTTCTCCCACAGCCAAAACAGTGATAAAACTGTTTGACGGGACTGACCGTAAAACTGGGGGTTTTTTCAGTATGAAACGGGCACAAACCAAGAAAGTTTGCGCCCGCCTTTTTCAAAGGTACGCGATTGCCCACCACCTCGACAATGTCAACGCGGTTCAGCAAATCCTGGATGAATGACTGTGGTATCACGAATCAAAAAAACCTTTTTTCATTCGCGAAACTTTTTCGCGTATTGACAAACAATCAAGCTTTCATCAGTGCCTTTTTGACCAGCGCGGAAACAGCAGACATATCGGCACGACCTGCCAGCCGTGACTTCAACATGCCCATCACCTTGCCCATGTCCTGGGGACCCGTCGCACCCTTGACAGCTTCCGCCACTTCTTTTTCGATTTCTTCGATCGGGAGAGCTTCTGGCATGTAGGCCGACAATACCTCCACTTCGGCCTTTTCATTATCGGCCAGATCAGGACGGCCTCCCGCTTCGAATTGCGAAATGGAATCCTTGCGCTGCTTGATCATCTTTTCGATAATCACCAGAATCTGCTGATCATTCAGTTCAATCCTTTCATCAACCTCTTTCTGCTTCATGGCAGCAGTCAGCATACGGATTGTTCCGAGACGCTTCGCATCCTTGGCTCGCATGGCGTCTTTCATGTCGCCGACAATCTGTTCCTTCAAACTCACGTCGTCCTCCGACAGACAAAACAGTGAACAACAAAACCCGCCACGGTTCGACCGGAGCGGGCAACTGGTCAGACTTTCTGAATCCGCCTTGCTAGGCGGACGGAATCAGTACATCTTCTTCGGTAACTGTTGACTACGAATTCGCTTGTAATGACGTTTGACAGCTGCTGCCAGTTTTCTCTTGCGGGCTGCAGTCGGTTTTTCATAAAACTCGCGTGCACGCAATTCCGTCAGAAGACCGGTTTTTTCAATGGTACGTTTGAAGCGCCGCATGGCAACTTCGAATGGTTCGTTTTCTTTAAGGCGAATAGTGGTCATGAATTTATTTCAGGTTAAGCCAATTTTGAAAAATAAGGATTTTATCAGGTAATTTCGTGGGTGTGAAGTGGTCTTCTTTCCGGAACAGACACAGGATCCGACAATTTTACAACGCCACCCGTCAGGAAAACTGTCATTCGTTCAGTTGCCCATCAGTGCCCGCACATGCGCAGCCGATCCGGATGCCAGTCCATCCAGACTGTACCCGCCCTCAAGTATCGATACGATTTTGCCATCGCAACATTCATCGGCCACTTTCATCAACTCTTTGGTGACCCAGTAAAAATCGTCATCCGTAAAACTCAACCCGCCCAAAGGATCTTTCCGGTGTGCATCAAAACCAGCCGAAATGATCAGAATCGACGGATTGAACTTTTTCAGTGCCGGGAATATCTCGAATGTCATGGCATTGCGAAATTTGTCGGAACCGGCACCGCGAGTCAGGGGAACATTGACGATATTGTGGTCAATTCCCGTTTCATAACGCGCACCACTTCCAGGATAAAAGGGCGACTGGTGCGTGGACGCATAAAAGATCTCCGGCCGATGATAAAAAGCGTCCTGTGTTCCGTTTCCGTGATGGACATCGAAATCAACGATCGCCACCCGGTCAAGCTTGTATTTGTCGCATGCATACGCTGCGCCGATAGCGGCATGATTGAAAACGCAAAATCCCATCGCCCTATCCGGCTCGGCATGATGACCGCACGGACGAGTCGCACAGAACACATTGTCCGCCTCCCCCCTCATGACCATATCGACGCCAAGACATGCCGCACCGACACAACTCATCACACAATCCCAAGTTCCCGGCGACATGATGGTATCGCCACCGTCGAGTGGAACATACCCTACCTTCGGACGGATCGTTTCGATCCGCCTGACATATTCAGGAGTATGGACGAGCAGAAGCTGTTCTTTCGTTCCCATCGGAGCATGACGCCACGGTATCGATTCGAATTCCGGTGTCGTAAGTGCATCCCGCACGGCAATCAGGCGATCCGGACATTCCGGATGTTCTGGTCCGGGGACATGGCCTAGGCAAGCATCGGAAGAAAGAATGACAGTATTATTCATTTCGGCTCTCCAGACAGGGTTTTTATTATTATAAGGCATCCTGCATGCATCCCGATAACGATTTCCGTACCGGAAAGCCATTTCTGTGTTTCCGCACAGCCTGCGACCAGCTTCGCCCTTTTTGACCGTCCTGTTATTCCATATATCTGCCGAAACCATTCTGAAAAACAAAAAAGGCCTCGTCAGTACGAAGCCTTGTGACCGGAACAGGGACCGGTTCCAGGTGAAACCGGCCGATCCGTATCAGCTGAAATTGGCCGATACAAAACCCCAGTTGACCACATTCCAAAACTCATCCGCATACTTGACACGTGCATTCCGGTAATCAATGTAATAGGCATGCTCCCACACATCACAGGTCAAAAGCGGCTTATCCGTACCGGCAAGTGGCGTTCCGGCATTGGATGTATTGACGATATCGAGCGAACCGTCAGCTTTCCTGACCAGCCATGTCCAGCCCGAACCGAAATTTGAACCACATGCGGCGACAAAAGCTTTCTGGAAGTCGGCGAAAGCCCCCCATTTCGATTTGATGGCATCCATCAACGCTCCTGAAGGTTCTCCGCCACCATTCGGTTTCATGCAATTCCAGTAAAACGTATGGTTCCATGTCTGAGCAGCATTATTGAAAATCCCCCCGGATGCATTCCTGACAATTTCTTCCAGCGGCTTGTCTTCGAATTCTGTACCGACAATCTGCCTGTTCAGGTTGTCCACATATGATTTGTGATGCTTGCCATAATGATATTCCAAGGTTTCCTGCGAAATATAGGGTTGCAGTGCATCCATCGGATAAGGCAACGGCGGCAATTGATGTTTCATGAAAATTTCCTTTCTTTTAAGGGCAATTGAAGAATAGGAGATTCCATTATAAGGTGGACCGGAATTTGCTGCTGAGAGTGCTTGAATTACACACACATATATCCCTTTTCTTCACAGACAGAAATCTTTTATCGGTTGCCTCCAAACATACTCCTGCAATCTGCCGGTGTGATGATTCACATCAATATCCTTTCCTACCGCAGCCGTTTTCCCCTCCAACACATCCCGCTACCGACAATCCGGAACAAACAGACACACTGAAACGTTTCGGTCACACAAACCATCCCGTTCCACAATCAGGATGCCGTCATACAACACAGTCGCGATCCCATGACAGACGAAAAAATGGCGCCCATAAAACCATTCACCGCTCCGTCAAATCAGGGATATGCGACAGTTTTTCGTCACTTCTGCTAAAATTATTCTTTTTCCGATTATGCTGGATTCAATCAAGGCAGTGCATACTTGGGACTGGCCTGCTTATCCTGGGTTACCGTCATCGTATTGAAAAACCGCAATATCTGATTTCGGCAGCCCATGACAATACTGCTTTAACGGGGAGTACATTATGGATATAGGCAATGCCATCAAGACATGCCGCATACGAAGAGGTCTTTCACAGACGAAACTGGCCGCGCTTTCCGAATGCTCGGTTTCCTATCTTTCGCTCATTGAACACAACCAGCGCGACATTACGGTTTCGACATTGCAAAGAATTTGCCATGCGCTGAATGTTCCCATGGGGATTTTGCTGTTCCTCGGTTCATCGCAGGACGAATTCGGCAATATCAGCAAGGAACTTGAAGCGGAACTTGCCAAAAATACGCTGTTCCTGCTAAGTGAAGCATCAAACGAAAAAACGGACTGAAGAAACACTTCCCATCCATCTGCAGTTATCCACAAGCGACATATCTGCAGCAAACCCGCATCCGGAAATATCAGATCACCTTCCGGATCTGGTACCGGCAAGTCTGGAACCGGCAATCCCGTTATCAGTCATTACTTCGTTCATCAGAAACAGCCAGAAAAAACATCCTGCCCAAATTCAGTCTGTTTCTAAAAAAAAGAAAAAAGGTTCGGTTTTCATGAACAAAAAAAATGTTCCAAAGCGTATCATTGATTATGAGAAATATTGACAATTCAATCCAGTTTGAAAAGGCTGCATACATATGAGTGAAAAAGTCCATAAAGCACTGAGAAGGCAGCAGTCTGCACAGACAGCATCGGACATGTCCCCATGCCAAAGTGAGAGTGAACGCAAAGCCAGATATATGACCATCCGGATCATGCCGCTGATTCCTTTCATAGCGATGGTTTTCGCCAGCCCGCAGGGCAGTCTGTTTCTGCCGGAAGGATTCCGTGATCCACTTTATGTTTCCATCAGTGGTTGCCTGTTTTACATTCTTCTCTGGGCCATTGACCTTTTCCTTCTCAAAAGGGATGGATGGCATGTCGGTATCTGGAAATGGCTTGGTCTTGTCGCACCGGTCGGATGCCTGTATCTATGGTTTCGCGCACGATATACAGACAAGGAATACGTATTTTCCTTCGTTTACGTTTTCATGAAAATCCTGTCTCTCTTTATCGTAGGACCTGTGATATTTATTTGAAGCAGTTCGCTCCCAGAAAAACCGCTGCCATGACAAATCATTCCTGTCGGCGGTTCTGTATATGCACGAACTGCTTCCAAAATCCGGCGAAGGGGTGGGGGTAGTATGGAAAGGAAAGATGGATTGTTGTAAGGGTATTAAAAAGAGGGGCAAGGCCCCTCTTTTTTGTGGTTCGACGATTGCTTCAGAAT
>CAVKGJ010000058.1:0-3703 GCA_963655605.1 Oscillospiraceae bacterium | reverse complement strand
GATATTTATAGAATTTCTGATTTGATAGGATGAGGATTTGATAAGAAAACCGGTTCTCAAGCCGGTTTAGATCAATCGCACATGCAATTTCTTTCCAACCACTTGCGCATATCGCTTCAGCATCGACATGGAAGGCAAGCTACCGGATGCCAACCCCTTCTCAAGCCGTGCAACAGATGATTGTGTCGTTCCCATGCATTCCGCTACCTGTGCCTGCGTCAGGCCAGCCGCATTTCTGGCGACAAGAATATCATCCAGCAGCTGGAATTCCGCTTCAAGCTTGTCGTATTCTTCCCGGAAAGCCGCATCTTTCATCCATTCGGATACCATTTCATCGTGGGTTTTATTCATCTTTGATCTACTCAAGTATGGCTTGCAACCTGGACAAAGCATCATCAACCACGAATTGTAGAACAACTGCCCCCTTTTGTTATTTTATGTTATACTTGAATATAACTATTATGAGAGGATGACATGCACATTACCAATCTTCGAAAAGTGGGAGGTTCTGTCATGCTGGCAGTCCCGCCAGCATTGCTTGACGTTCTTAAGTTGTCGGCCGGTTCCAAAGTCGGTATTGCTGTCGATAACGGTCGTCTTGTCATTGAGCCGTCCACCCGGCCACGTTACACTTTGGCAGAATTGCTTGCTGCGTCGGATTATTCAAAGCCACAACCTGCCGAAGAACGCGAATGGCTTGACGCTCCTGCCGTCGGGAGAGAACTGATTTGAAACGTGGCGATATTTACATGGTCGATCTCGACCCGACCCAAGGCAAGGAACAACGCGGATATAGGCCCGTTCTTATTGTTTCACCAGACGATTTCAACAAGACAACAGGTTTGCCGGTTATCCTGCCCATTACCAATGGCGGAAATTTCGCCCGACGGATCGGTTTTTCCGTACCGTTGGCCGGGATGAAAACGACAGGAGTTGTCCGTTGCGACCAGCCGCGTGTTCTTGACCTTCATGCACGCAATGGCTACAAGGTGGAATCCCTGCCCGATTTCATCATGGATGAGGTCATGGCTAAAGTCGTGACCCTTTTTGAGTAACAGGCCGGGAAACCCCGGCTTTCTTGTTACATCCTGCGGCGAAGAAACTCAGCGAAAAGACGTTTGCGGGCGGTCTCAATATTTTTGAGAGCAACTTCATTATTGTTTTTCTCGGCAATCCGCTTTGCTCGGTTCATTTCCTGAAGACGGTTTGTGAAAGCGTCATACCCCTTAACGATCCGGAGACCGTTGTCGAAGTTTCCACCCCCCAACTCCCTCACGCCTTCCCTCGCTTCCTTGAGACGTCCCTGCTTTTTGTATTCCTTGATGACGTTGATATCGTCGCGCAAGTCCGAAAGTCTGTCATAAACCACCCGTTCCTTGACCCTCTCGTCCGGCATTTCCCCGACCATACGCGAGACAATTGGAAGGTCGCGTAACTGGATCTCTTTTCCCTCGCCCTTTTTCGTCAGCACATCGAACGCCCTGTCAAAAAATTGCGACGATACCCCGGGCATGACATACGACGTTACGGCAAGCCTCAATGCCTCCGGTGGAACATTCACCATACCCGGCTTCACATCATCGCCACCTGTTGCAAAATTCAACATCCTGGAAGCGTTGACCCAGTGTTCAGGTGTATTCCTGTATGCCTTGGCATAAGCCGGCGCATTGTAACCGCCAAACGGCGCATCGCCACGATATAACGTACTACCTGTGAACGATTTATTCTCCGTGATCTGGACCAAAGGTCGCAAAACAGACGGGAAAGCCATCTGCAGCCACGACCCGGACGAACCCAGCGGACTCAGCGTATCCGCCGTCATCAACGCAATTCGCGCCGCACTTTCCAGAACATTCTTCTGCCCGCCGGTGCGAACCAGTTCAGACAGCATCCGCCCGACATTCGGCAGAATATGCAAACCCTGCGGCAGAGGAATCTTGATATAGTTCGTTGTCGAAACCGGAATAATCCAGTTCCGTTCCTTGTCGAACTCGGATATCCCATCCCAGATCGGCTGGCCCGTTTCATCATCCGTTCCGAGAACCGCACTGCACACCATATCCATCATGAACCCGATACCCACCATGAAACCGGCATAAATCCGCGCCCGTTTCGATTTGGCCAAAGCCTTCAGCATCCGGGCATTTCCCTGAATATTGGCGTTGGCGAACATATACAACGCATTCAACCAGCGTCCAGACGTCCCTCGCTTGTTGAAATTCACCGTAACATTCTTGGCCAACTGGGCCGCACGGGGAATACTCATCCCGTTTTCCCGTGCCGTGATATAAGCTGCCAGACGAACCCCGTTCTCGACAACCGAATTGCAACCATCGACCGCCCGTCCGGCAATCGCCATCCACGTTCGCGGATCGCCCTTGCCCCGCGACATCGCCGCAAGCTGTTTTTCCACATCCGTAATCCGGTCACTGATCGATTCAAACGACTTGATAAACCCCGTCTCCGCCCCGGCTTCCCGGAACTCCCGGGCGTAATTGGCGAAAGCGTTATCTGCCGTTTCCCCATTTTTACTCATGGTAACCTGCCAATACCCCTTCATGGCCAGCGGAACATTCTTCAGGAATTGCCCCTCTTTCCCTGCAATCGGCGTATCCGACAGATTGAACACGGCATGCTGAACATCCCGTTGGAAATTGAAGAACATGAAAATCGGATTCTTCTGCGTCAGCCATCCCGCCATCCACCGCGTCATATCCCCAATCCCTTCCACCACCCAATTCATGGCGGCCGCATCCAGATTCCTGAACTTTCCGGCAATTTCCATCGCGCGCCGGTTCCTTTCATTGAAAACAATCCAACGCTCGCGGCCGTTCTCCTTGACCACCAGTACATTGTCGGCAGGTTTCGTATTGGGATTACGGGACACATACTCGACCAGTCCCGTTTCCGGATTGATCCGTTTTGTCAGCACCGGCTCATCCACACGCCAGAGCGCCTCATTCGGATTGGCTTTGGCCAGATCCAGCAATGCCAGGGCGACCTTCGCCTTCTGGGCGCGAATAATCGCCCCTTCCGCCTGCGCCACGGCATTGATGATGACATTCGTCACATCCAGATCACTTCCCGTCCGGCGCTTCGACTCTTCCCCGCGCACCTCAAAACCACGTCCCCTTTTTCCGCCGTCCCTGGGACCCTGCCCTTCTTCCCGGATATTCCACGGCTTGTAGTCCGCTTCCTTCAGTCGTTCCCATACGGACTGCTTGCGCGTCCCGTCCAGATCCCGATACAGCGGCACATAATGCTGGTAAGCATTGCCCCAGTGATCGTATGTTTCCCGGGTAATCAGGCCACCGTTCAACATGACCGAACGCGTATAACGTGCCAGATCATCCATCATCTTGCCCAGTTCCTGAAGCGCTGTATTTCCCTTGTTCCGGTCCAGGATTTCCCGGGCTTCCCTGTTCGACATCCCGGACAGTCTATCCGACGCGTTGCCGGGATTGATCGCCGAGAGTTT
The DNA here is from genome assembly GCA_963655605.1 of Oscillospiraceae bacterium. GTDB lineage: Bacteria > Pseudomonadota > Gammaproteobacteria > Burkholderiales > Burkholderiaceae_D > Oxalobacter. Next base: position 225 of record CAVKGJ010000058.1, on the reverse strand, counting down.
CGCGTTGACCCGATCCAGCATGACATGACGCGCATGGATATACCGGCCTGCCTCGTCCAGAGAAACGCCGGATCCCCTGATCTTGACTGGCTCAGGTATGACAACAATGAGTGCCCCCACCAGGGGAAAATGTGCTGTGGACGAACACCCTTACAAACTTTGATTGACGGAAAGGAGGTTTGGCGTAATAAAATAGACAACCTTAACAACTAGTCTGAATCTGAC